>JAFDHL010000001.1 GCA_019308785.1 Deltaproteobacteria bacterium | reverse complement strand
TATGGCACTTACAATCGATCCGCTGGAGTTCATGCCGAATATCGCTCCGGCTTTTAACCTTGCACCGACTGCGATCATCAGATCATGGATTATAGAAGCGTGCCGTAAATTCTGTTGGGAAAGCTTACTGTGGCGCGAACAGGTCGATCCTGTTTCTGTGGTGGCTGCTCAGGCTTTTTACGATCTGACCGACGATGCTATTGTTTTGGAAGGTACCAGCACCCAAGTTAATTCCATCGCTGACATTGTTTCGTTGGAACACATAGAGCTGGCTCAAATTGATCTTGAGACTTCCTCAGAGCGATATCTCGACGAGAACGAGCGCGGATGGAGGCAGAGAGTAGAGTCGAGGCCCAGGCGCTTCATAATGGACGCAAAGAGGCAATTGCGACTGGTTTATATACCTACTCAGGCTATTGCTGATGGCCTGGATATGTGGTTGACATTAATGCCGGCAAGATCAGCTACCTTAATTGAACAGTTTATTTATGATGATTACCGGCTGGCCATCGAGAATTGCGCTATGGCCTTTATGCTTGAAATGCCGGGGGTGCCCTGGAGTGATCCGAAAGGGGCTCTGTTTTACTGGACTAAATGGGAGATGTATATGGAAGATGCCACGGATAAGAAGACATCCGGCTATACTGATCATCAGGCATCATATTATTTCCAACCGGACCATCGAAGCGCATCCGGTGGTGTGTAGGATAATCTTTAATGGCAGATTGTAAAATACCGGAAATACCGTTTCCTTCAGGCGTTGAGCAGAACCTGCAACGCATATTGTCTCCGATCAAAGAGACCTTGGATATTTGGGCTGGTCGGATCGGGGATCCGTTGTGCCGGGCAATTACTGTTGAAGATCTGCTGGACGAAGCCGTTACTGTAAACATTATTGGTTCGGGAGGGAGTGGTGGTACTGATTCTAATGCCATCCACGACAATGTGGCTGGTGAGATCTCAGCGATTGCGCTAAAATCTACTCCGGTATCTGCGGATCTACTTCTTATAGAAGACTCCGCAGTTTCTTTTGCCAAAAAGCACATTACTGTCGGATCAATTAGTGCTGGCGGTGGAACCACCTTTATGGTTTCCGCAAACGACACTACGCCTGGATACCTGGAAGATAAACTTATTGTTTCTCATGGTGCAAACAGCGCAAATCCGCTTGAACTGTCTACCTTAAATGATGGTGCTGATGAAGATCGGCAGCTTCAATTTGATGAAGCCAAGGTTGACCATGATCAACTTCTCAACTTTTTAGCCGCAGAACATATTGATTGGGCCGTAACTGGTGGTGAAGATATCCATGTTGATCGAATTACAGCAGCTGCCGTCACCCAGCACGTTGGTTCAATCAACCATGATAGCCTACTTAATACTCACAATCTTACCACCGATATTGATCACGATCAGCTTGATAATTTTGAGTCGGGTGAACACACCGATGCCATGGTAAAGATTTCTTCCAATGATTCTACGCCCGGCTATCTTGAAGACAAGGTGGTGGTTTCTGATGGTGCGAATACAACCTATATCCTTGAGCTATCTACCTTAAATGATGGTGGAAATGAGGACATTCAGATCCAGATCGATGAAGCTAAAATCAACCATGCTAATTTATTAAATCTTACCACCGGGGATCCCCACACTCAATATCAGTTAGAATCCGAAAAAAGCGCTGCAAGCGGCTATGCTTCTTTAGACGCTTCAGTTTTGGTGCCGACTGCTGAGCTGGGTACCGGATCAGCCAGTTCGGCTAACTTTTTAAGAGGGGACCAGACCTGGGCAGCAGCAGCTGGCGGGGATGTGTCTAAGGATGGGACACCGGTAGATGATCAGGTGGGAGTCTGGACTGGTGATGGTACCATTGAAGGTACGGTTGGGCTTACATATGATGGGACCGCATTAGACATAACTGGCAACATTACCTTGTCGGGTACGGTTGACGGAATAGACATAGCCACAGATGTTGCAGCTAATACGCTAAAAGACACCAATGCAGACCATACCGGAGAGGTAACGGGAAGCGGGGCTCTTGCGCTTGACAACACTTCAATCAGTAACAGAGATATAGTAACTGCACTTGGCTCAGACTATGTGCTGATAGGAGATTCAAGCGATTCCGACAATCTGAAGCGTGCTTTAATATCTGATTTTGCGAGTGCCGGTGGAGATATGGCTGCCGCTACATATGATCCAGATACAATCGCAGCTGACTGTTTTGATATGGATAATATGGTTGAAGGGACAACCACAAAAATTCTAACAGATACAGAACGTACCGATATAGCAACAAACACTTCTGCAAGGCATACCCAGGGCACAGATACAACTCTTGGCACTATGACGGCTGATATTGATATGAATAGTTTATATCAGATTGTAAATTTACAAGCCCCTGCCACCATCGGTGAAGCCATTAGACAAACAGCCAATATTACCGAAGCAAACTTAGAAACCTTAACCGACAATTCAATTGCCAACACACTTCACAGACATTCTGAACTTGTTGCAAGTGACGGTGCCCCTGATCCTGCTTTCAGTATTGACGCTACAGGTTTAGCTTCGTTTCCTGCCGGAACAGGAATAAACGAATTTTCAACAGACGGAACATTAGCTGGTGATTCAGATGATGCGGTTCCAACTGAAAAGGCAGTTAAAACCTATGTAGATGGAGCTGCTGGTGGAGACTTGCCCAATATTCTTATCAATCAAAACTTTTCTATCTGGCAAGAGAATACAACTTTTACTAATCCTGCAAATGGTGTCTATACGGCTGATGGATATTATGTTAATAGTACTGCTGGTGGGGGAACTATCCCAACTATAAATGTAAAGAAAAATACCTCTGCTATGGAAACAGGGTTTGCTCAATGTTGTGAATGGGAAATTACAAATGTTGGTTCAGCGGGGACAACACGATCTTGGTCATACAGACAAAAAATTGAAGATTTTGAAAAATATCGGGGGAAGACTGTAACTTTTTCAATTAGGATTAAAGCGTCAACTGCGATAGCCTTAACTGTCGCCAGAATATTAATGTGGGATGGGGTGAGCGCAAGTAGCACCACTATATCATCTGTAACAACTTCCTGGGTAACATATTCAACAACCTTAACCGTAGATAATAATGCAACTGGATTAGAATTGCGAGGTTTTGATGTTATTGCTTTAACAGGTACAATCTCCACAACGGGGTCAATATACGTCCAGTGGATGAAACTCGAACTTGGTTCAGTTGCTACAGCTTTAATTCCAAGAAATACAGGTGAGGATTTAAGGCTTTGTCAGAGATATTACCAGAAAAGTTATTTACAAGCGACTGCCGTTGGGGCAGCAACAACTGTTGGCTCCACACATACTTATTTAACGGGTGTGGCAAGTTCAAATTATTCAATGTATTTTAATGTTCGGCTGTTTTCTGTTATGAAGGCTGCTCCAACTGTAACCATTTGGGATGTTGCTGGTAACTCCGGCAAGGTTACGATGTCGGCAGGAGACGATATCATTGGTTCTGCTACAGGAATATCAGACTCTTGTTTTCTTGTGACAGCTACAAATGGAGCTGTTGCGACAGACAGGAAATTGACGTTTCAGTGGGTGGCAGTTTCAAGGATATAGGAGAAATTGTGGTAAAATATAAATTAACAGAAGGCGGAGTACAAAACACAGAAACAACAGCTTTTATTCCTAACGATGAAAGGAATAATGATTGGCGGGAATATCAAAATTGGCTTAAGGGGCTGGATGTAGATGGCAAAGATTTAGGAACGGGAAAAAATACACCGGAAAAACTTGAAGTTATAGAACAATAATCAGGGAGTTAAAAATATGTCTACCTACACAGTCGGATCGGTAATCGATGTTTGCAGAAAGCGTATCCTGGATGAATCCAGTATCGATTTTGATGATCCGGAGATGCTGAATTTGTTTAATTTGACCGGTCGCAAGATGGTAATGCTAAATCCAAAGGTGCATACCAGGATCCGGACATTAAAAATGCAACCCGGAAACAAACAGATTCTGTCAGCTACGCCACCTGTTGGCTTAGAGCTTATTGACGTAATTCGCAATATGGGCACTGATGGATTAACGCCAGGGCGCGCCATTCGTCAGACAGACAGGAGTTTTATCACACGCTATGTGCCTGCATTTTCCACGGATCCGGTTAATGCTGATGCCAGTATCTGGGACTGGTGGCCCCTTCCTGAATATCCGGAACAGTTTTATGTGCATCCAAAGTCTGATGGTACCGGTTATATAGAACTTGAGCAGGCCGAGACTCCACCCGATATTGTCTATGATGCACCCGGGGCCTGGAGATCACTGGCAATTCCTACCAGTGACTATTATTTAGATGGATATATTAACGGGATCTTGTTTCAAGCCTATGATGATGATACAGATATTCCCGGGAATACGCCCAGGTCTCAGTTATATTACCAACGGTTCATAATGGCTCTGGGCTTGCAGCAAGAAGGAGGTCAACCACAATGACAGAATATTTATTTGCAAATAATGCTGCTGGTGCATTAAATACAGCTATCGGTACCGGTGACACGTTGCTTGTGCTTGAATCTGGAGACGGGGCACTGTTTCCATCTCCTGGGGCTGGCGAAGCTTTCCGGCTTATTGTTTTCGAAAGCGCTTCTGTTTTTGAGTGGATGACCTGCACTGGGGTGTCCGGCGACTCTTTAACGGTTACGCGAAGTGCGAGCCCGCTTTCTTTTAATATTGGGGCATCCGTGGAACATCGGATAGACGATGAAGCCTTGGAGAATTTTTTACAAAAAGGCACTGATCGCATAGTAACATCAGATCCGGATGGATCTTTGGCGGCATCGTACTTTGGGGAAGAAGTTTATCAGAGCGTTACTGGTGTATGGTTTAAGCACACGACTGGTACCGAATGGAAGGAGATGAATATCTAATGGCTCTGGTCTTCAATATGGGATCTCAGGCAAGGCTGGCGGCTAACATTGCCGCTGTTGACACCAGGATACTTTTAACCAGCTACGATACATTTTTGAATAAAGGTGGTGTCGGTGATAGTTTTTATGCCCAGATGATTAATGTTGAAGGGGACCGGGAAATCGTACTGGTAGATGTTGAAAATTCTGATGCGGTTCAGGGCTTATCCGTCACGCGTGGGGTGGAATCGACTGTTGCCAGGGCCTGGGGTGGAGGAACGATTATATGGCAGGTTTTATCCGAAACCTCCTGGGATGCGGTTGGGCAGAAATCAATTTCCAGGCAAGTGGCTTATATCCCTGATGGTGCGTTGGTTTCTGACTATATCGGTGAGAAGGTTTATCAGTCGGATACACAAATGTGGTGGAAGGCTATTGCTGCTGCTTCTACCGAATGGCGCTTGATTGCAGGTGAGATTTTTGTTGCTGATGTAGACTTCGATCCGTCATCGGGAACGTATCCACCGGGCTACACATTAACAATGTCTTGCATTACGTCTGGTGTGTCTATCTATTATACCGATGATGGCACAGATCCTGACGAAACCGATACGCTTTATACTGCTCCTATCACGTTGCCGGAGCCAGGACCTACAACTTATAAAGCCAGGGCTTTTGGGGCAGAGCGTTGGCAAAGCCCAAGTGTAAACATTACCAGCGGTGTCTATGAGATCGAACCTTTTGTTGGAGTATTTGCAGAATATTTTGAACGCCCCGGACCACTTTATGATGGTTATGATAATGTTGGCTGGAGTGAAGCTACAACCGCCAATGGAATAGTTGATGCAGATGCTTTAAGTTCAATAGTTGGTAGTCCGCCTGGTTGGGGAACAGAATGTCTAAAGATTTTTACTCCCAGCCTTGAAGGGGGATCTAACGGTACGATTTCTCCACTCTTTACGTCTCAGGCTGCCCTGTATATAAGGTTTGAGATTGTGTTCACTTCTTTATCGTTAACAGATTCATATGATGAAACAGATATATTTAGGCTTCTTACCCCTTCTAATTCGTGGGCTAATTCCATCTCTGTGTATCGAGAATCAGTGGGCGTATATAAGTTCAAGATTCAGAATCAACCAGCATTAAGCGATGCCATTAGCCTTGACACAGTTTATAGGATTGAGATCCATCACGACCAGTCGGGTTGGGAGTGGAAGGTAAACGGGGTAACTATAGATAGTGGTTCGTGGAGTACAACGATTGAATTTAACCATTTAGATCTTGGTGCAATAGACGGTAGTGAAACCTTCCATGAATACACAGCATACTTTGATAAGGTAGGAATAAGCATTATTAACTGGATAGGACCATAAATTATGATGCGCTCAGCCGCAAGGCGACAAAAAACTTTTATAACAACTGTGGAGACGGTCGGGAAAGGGTTTTTAAAATGCCTGCGGCTGGGCGTATCTCCAATCAAGGATAGAATATGAAAATAAGCATCCCATTATTCAGTGGTCTCAGGCCGGTCAGGGCCAGGCAGCTTCTGGAAGCCAATGAAGCGCAGGTGGCCAGCAACGTTAAGCTTGTTTCCGGGGAGATACGGCCCTGGGATAATGAGCTGAAAGATGCCGATGCAAAGCTTGGCGTACTGGTTAGAACGATTTATCTATATCGGTCTCAGTTTTGGTTGGAGTGGTCAGCTGACGTGGATGTTGTTTTAGGGCCGGTATCCGGAGATACTGATTTTAAGTTTTATTATACTGGGGATGGGATTCCCAAGAAATCAAACGAGGCTGAGGCCACTACCGGTGGCGGTGCGCTGCCGATTAATTTTTATTCCATGGCCAGCCCACAGCCATGGATAAAGCCAACAACCAATAATGTGGGTGGGGGTTCCGGTGATGCCAGAGATCTGGTTTACGCGTGGACTGTAATGACAACCTGGGGTGAGGAGTCCGCCCCGTCACCGGTTTCTGATGTAGTGGTCGGAGCATTACCGGGAGACCAGATCGATCTTACCAATATGGACATGACCTGGCTTACTGGACAGGGTTATGATTTAACTGATTTTGTAATTCCCAGCACTCCCAATGGGTATGTTTATAAATGTGTTCAGGCTGGCACAACAGGTGGCCCAGAGCCTGCTTGGGGAACCGTTGTAGATGGTGACACAACCGACAATACGGTTATCTGGAGAGCTTATGAAAACACGATATTGTCCAAGTTTATTTACAGATTGAATCAGGGTGAAACAGCAGCTCAGTATCAGTATGTAGATCAGATTACAGCGACAGCTACGGTTTATTCCGACAGCAAAGAAGATACTGAATTGGGAGAGGTTTTACAGACAGGGCTTTCGCCTCCACGATGGTTGCCACCACCGGACAATCTGCTTGGAATTGTGGCATTACCCGGTGGGATATTGGCGGGTTTTGTCGGAAAGGATCTTTATTTTTCCGAGCCGTTCCAGCCGCACGCATGGCCGGAAGAATATGTGCTTACTTTGGAATTTTCCATTGTGTCCCTGGGCGTGATGGAGAACAACCTGGTGGTAGCTACAGATCAAAATCCGTATATCGTTACAGGCACTACGCCATACTCTATGACGCCAAACAAAATGCCGGAATCGCAACCATGTATATCCAAACGGTCTTTGGCTGAATATAAGTTTGGTGTTCTTTATGCTACCAGTGATGGCCTTGTCCTGGTTTCGGGAGGCCGAGCTGTTAATGCCACCGAGGGGTTTTTTACTAAAAACGAATGGGAAGATTACGAACCAGATACCTTTATAGGGGCCTATCAGAATGGACGGTACTATGGATTTTATGATCAGGGTGACTTTGAGGGTCGCGTTCTGGTCATAGATTTTGACCAAAAAAAGATTACAACCTTGCTTTTAGGCGCTGAACCTAATACGAATTATGCTCCGGCTGTGCATGTAGATCCACGCACCGATACGCTTTATTTTGTGAAACAAACCGCTGAGGTTTTATTGCAGATGGGCGGAACCAGTTATCCTAACAGGGCTGATCAGATTGTGCAGATCGGATCTGGGGATAATATATTTTTAATTGCAGACTTATAGGAGACCGTTATGGCAGATCTTGACATTACCCAAATGACCCAATTGTCGGTAGCTCCGGCAGCAGACGATGTTGTTTACCTTGGAGACGTTTCAGAGGTGGTTCTTGCCGATCAGAATAAACATATTGAGATTGAAAACCTGTTTCAGTATCTTGATGGTGGATACCAGAGTGATATCGTCCTAAATGCTGCTGCTACGCTTGATCTTTCGGCAGGTACCGTTCATCTTAACGAAGCTGTCCATCTGTTAGCTACCTCTACAGAGCTGAACCAGTTGGATGGCGTGTCGGTTGGAGGTTCTGCGGCTGGAGATATTACCACCATAGATGGTACCCAGACGCTTACCAATAAGACTTTGACTACACCCACGATTGGTGATTTGACCAATATGAACCACGATCATTCCAATGTAGTAAATGGTGGAACGCTTAACTATTCTGTGACTATTCCGGTCTATGGTGCCGCAGAAGCTGTTGTTGCTGGAGAAAAAGGAATTATTGTTATCCCGGCACAGTATAATGGCCTGGATTTAATCGGTGTGATCTGTGGAGTTTGGGATAAAGGTGTAACGGGAGCAACCAGTATCGGAGTCCATCGTAGTAGGGCCGGATCGGAAGCAGCCATGCTTTCTACGGAAGTCACTATTGGTGACGAGTGGTATGCACAAGACGGAGTTATTGATACAGCAAACGATGATGTTGCAACCGGCGACATAATAAATATCAACATTAGCGCTATTCACAGCGGCACAGCACCGAATGGATTAACCGTAACCTTGGAGTTTGGCTAATGGCCTATATAACAGAAATATATGAATGGGAAGGTGACGACACCCAGCCCTTCGGAACCTTCAACTGGAAGACAAAGCTGTATAACCTTGAAGATCGGATGCGCTTTGGCTTTGGTCGAATCTATTTTGACGAAGGCGACTTTGACGCTTATCTCGCAGCTTTGGATGCTTACAACCTTTTGATTAACCAGAATCTGGGGTATTTATCCGGTGGCTATGTGATATATGTAAATGCACCGCACCAGGGCTGGCCAGTTGGTGGGTTGCCGTTGGCCGGATCTGTGATTCGGGACACTGGAGCAATGCCAACTTATACGGGGATGAAGGAATTGTTACTCAAAATTTATGCTGACGGAACATTAATATCAACTACACAAATATTTACCCAGCTTCCTTTCAGGCTGGACGCCCAGCTTAGAGCTAATCGATGGGAATTTGAGCTGGAGGGTAATGTGGAAAATGTTAAACGTATAGAATTTGCACCATCAGTAGTAGAGCTTATGCAATCACAGCAAGGGGGGTAGTTAATAATGTATACAAACACTATGGCATCAAGGGGGGCTTATTCCGGGACAGGTGGAATCGGAGGTAATTATGGGCCTACTATGGGGACTTCCCGGTTTTTCCAAGTACAAAGACAAATGATGGGTCAAGACAGATCGCATGAGATTAATATGCGCGAAATGCAATATATGGCGGCACAGCAAGCCCTGGGATTAGGCCAGGGTGGTGGGGCAAATGCCGGTATGAATCAATGGTTAGACCAATGGAACCAAACGCTTCAGGAGTCTAAGGGTGTTTATAATCAAGCTTTGCAGTCTTTTGAGGGAACCTACGAATGGATGACAAGTGCTGGAGAATCTGCAAGCCGTTTGGGTAATTTGGCTGAACAGATGGAAGGTGAGTATACACGATTTCGTGAAGACTTTGCCGGTCTTGACGAAAACTTCCGACTGGCAGCTCAAGAAGAACTGGAAGCCAGGGGTGTGGCCAGGGAGCAGTTGATGCAAGCGACCCAGGCTGATTATGAAGGTGTGTCTGGTCGGGCTATGGCGGATGTTAGCTCCCAGGGTAATCTGGCCAGGCAGGCGGATGCCAGACGATTGCAGAGACTGGGTATGGATCCAACCACCACGCAGGGTCGGGCGTCTATGGACCGTATATCCGGGCAGGAAGCTACCGGAAAAGCAATGGCGTCCACTCAGGCAAGGCGTGGTGAAAAAGAGCGAGCGACTGGAGCAACAGCTATGGCTATGCAGCTGTTAGATCCAACAAGAATGATGCAATCGGCTATGGGCATTAGGAGTGCTGGTGCCAGCATGTTGGGGCAATCTGCACAAATGAGAGGTCAGCACGCTTCTACGTTGGCAGGTCTTGCTGGTCAGCAGACACAAATTGCTCAGGGGCAGGCAAATATTGCCGGTGGTATGGCTACGAACATTGCCGGTCAATATGGTGACATGGGTGGCTTGCAGATGGGCTTACAGTATGGCGCACAGCAAAATGCTATGAACTTTATGGGGAGCATGCCTTCTTATGGGCAACCGGCAAGTTCTCCCTTCAGTTTAACATAATTACTGATGGTAATGTATGAAATAACGGAGGTATAATCATGTCAATATCAAGTGCTTTTTTAGCGGGGCAGCGAGTAGCAACTCAAGCGCAAAATCAAAAGCTGGGTGTATTAAATGCCCTTATCCAGCGACCAATGAGAAGGGCGCCTGGTTCACGGGTAGGCATACCGGGTGGCAACCGTTCTGCAATAGAAAGCTTTGCAGATGAAGATAAGCGCAAAGCAACTGAAGAAAGAGCTGAAGGCAAAGAAAGAAGGCTGGAAGAAACCCACGCCAAGGCTATGGAGGTTGCTGAGTTAGAAACCGATATTTTAAATCAGGCTAAAACTGAAAAAGAAAATGCTGTGGCTTACAAAACCCAGGATCGAATTATAGCGGAAGTTGAAGGCATAAGATCTGACAGGATCCGTAAAGGTGTAGATGAAGATGCACTGGCTTATCAGGAACAGATGCGTCACTATAAGGCTTATTCAGATGCGATCTATCGTGGAGATGCTACGGCTGCCGACAAACATTTCAGGGGGATCTATCCGGGCATGGGTGCAAATAGCAAGACGAGTGTTACCAGGCAAAACCAACCACTGAAAGATGCCCAGGGTAATCCTGTATTAGACGAGCAGGGCAATCCGGTCTTGGGAGAAATGAAGCAACAGTATGATGCCCAGGGCAATCCGGTTACTGAAGAACAGCAGCAGGCCAGACAAATGGGCTACCCTAAACATCGAACCGATGGTGGTGTAGTGTCTATGCAATTTGGGGACAACACTCCTGTGCCGATAGGGTCAAACCGATTGCGACAAATCCATACGTCTATCCATCAGAGTATGATGCAACCAGTTGGCGGTGGAGGCTCTGCCGGACTTGCAACCGGAGAAAAAATATCAGCTAAAGACCAGTCTGTGATTATGAAAAACAATATTACAGCAGGTAAATCTGCTATGGAAGCTGCCTTGCAATATGCCGAAGGGATCCCAGTAGAACTTGCAAAAGGCGAAGAACGTGATTTGATAAACCCAAAGCCAAAAACTGCTGAACAACACCAGAAAGATTTTCTTAAGGGTATGAAGATTTTTCAAGAAATGGTCGGTGGCAGCAAGTCGAACAAACTTGCAAACCGGTATGGACTAACAGGTAAAAATTTCTTAACTCCACAGGCAGCCAAGGTCGCTGCCAGCAGAGTCAGGGAAATGTTTGATGGCCAAGCGGGTAAGAGACCCGACCTCCGGATGATAATGCAGAGTGGTTTAAAGGAGTATGGCCCTGCTTTTGCCTACCATATGGCCAAAGAATTTAAGGCAGAACTGACACCTGGCGAATTGGACTTCGAGGCTGATAGTCCCAAAAAGGCACCGAATTTTGGTAGGGGTGAAGAAAATGTTATCAGCATTTTTGATGAAGATATTGGAAAAGACGGGTTTGGCTTTGCTATCGATAAAGATCTAAAGCGACCTATGCGTTGGGATAAAAATAAAAAAACGTGGACCGCAATGGAGCCGTCAACACTGAAAGCCTATTATAATATGCTTCAAATAAAGGCTAAAGATGGTGACAGCAAGGCTCAGGAAGTTATACAGTTGTTGGAAGCAGAGCGTATGACACCGTATAGTTCTTCGGACCTTCTTAAACCAATTGGTGATGCAGATTTAAAACCAAGATCTGCTATCTCCGACGCTATGAGGTTAGAGGATAAACCTGCAAACCAAATGACTCCAGAAGAAATAAGTAAAGCAATGAGTAACAGAACTTCACCCGCTTCAAGATTTTTAGAGGAACAAAGAAATCTACCCCAGGAAGAAAAGGAAATGGTGATGAATCGAAAAAGGGAACGAGATGAAGGAGCGTTCCTAAGAGAAAGACCTTACTGAACGGGACAATAATATGGGAATTAACGACGATATTTTAGCTTATGCCGGTAGTGGTCTTTACGAAGATGATGACGACCCGATGTTTTCGCGTTTGTTGTCCGGAGAGACACCGCGGCCAATAGAGGAATTTTACAAGGGTATTGATTCTTACGATGAAGACAGGCCCGAAAAACATCCTCCTGTTGAGTTAAACCCCTGGGAGATTATGACTACCAGTAAGGAATGGGGTTCTGAACATACACAACGGCTGGGAGAAATCCTGGGTGCCCATACCAAAGATGTTGGTCGCAACATGGCCATTGGTGCATTATCAACTTCTGAATGGCTCAACCGGATGAAACAAAAGTATGTTCCTTATTATACCGAAAGCACAGCGGTTAAAGCTCTGGCAGATACAATTACCAAATTTGGTCCCGGCATTATGGCCATGGATGAAAACCACGAGATGGCTTTGTCTATGCTGGCTGAGTCTGAATATCTTAAGGCAGATCCCAGAGGGCTGGAAACCCATAACTGGTTTGAGGGGTTGGTATCGGTAGGGCCCCAGATTGGATCTATGATACTGGCTTCAGCAGTTGGTGGACCATGGGCTGGTTTTGGAATGATCGGTATGCAGATCCTGGGTGGCACTTATGACGGTTTGATTCAGGAAGGCACACCGCCGGAAGATGCTTATTATTGGTCACTTGGCAATGCTGTTGTCCAGGGCGCTTTAGAGATGGTGCCGTTTTTACATGCCATGAATAAGTTTAAGCTCCGGATGCCGATGCTTGAAGGTCTTAAATCTCTTGGCCAGGTTGTTGGTACAGAGTTCCTGACTGAATGGGCACAAGCCTATCCTGATTCCTTTATTAATATCTTTGCTACTAATCCAGACAAAGACCTGTGGAAACGGGCGGAACTATTTAAAGATAGCTTATGGGAAACCACCAAGCAGGGCATGTATGAAGGCACACTAACAGCTCCATGGTCGTTGCTTTTTGCTCCCTTTGGTGCAGTTGCTGCCAGGAAGCAGAGGAAAACAGATAGGGCTACGAAGAAAGAGGAAGACGAAAGATATCACCGACTTCGAATGGAAGAAGATAAGCTTGGCAAAGGTCCGGCTATGGAGGCAGCAGACGAAGGTGACTTTGTACCTTTTTCTGATAACGATATTATTTCCAGACGTGTGCCAAACAGAAAGGCGTCTTCAGTGACTCAAGCCCATCTGGATATGATGACCCCGGAACAACAGCAGGTTTTTTTGAAGTCCAATTTCCGAGAACGGTTTGCTGAGATAAATGCTGCTATGCCGGATAATCCTGTTGAAATTGAAAACCGGCAAGAGCGAGCGCTGGAAGCTGCTGATGAATTTGCAAAAACGCTTCGCATAGTCGGCAACGACGTTTTTACACGCCAGCCCAACTTAGACGACATCCAAAAAGAGCGCATACTCCAGGATCTGGGATTGGTCCAAACGCAAGATCAATACGAAGGAGCAATGGAACAGATCGGTATCATTAGGGGCAACGGTATCCCTGACCGTCCTGCTTTCAGTGGTATAGAGCCAATTGGTTTAACCCGTGAAGAATATGACCGGCGGGCTAATTTGCTGGGAACCTTGTCTGATTTTTACTTTGTTGATCGCAGCCAGATTCCACCGGATTTGCGGGCTGCCTATAGCATGATGGCCGAACAACTTGGATCTGCCGAACCGAAGGGTGTAACCTTTATAGATGAAGCTGGAAATCTAAATCTTGCAGAAGGTATGGCGCACGGATATGGATCCAGTTATCCTGGATGGTTTAAAGAACCGTTTACTATCAGGTATCGGGATTCACGAATTAAAAAAGATAAAAGCGGCAAGACGGTTATGGAACCGGACAAGAAGATTCCCGTGCGCGAGATGCAGGAAAAGAAAGAGGAGTTTAAATACGGCCTTAACCGAAAAGATTTTTTCGACCTGACCGATAAGCTGGACACCGGCAAACTATTAACCGCACGTCAGTTAGCTATATCTGACCATATCATGGGAATTGCCCAGGCTATGAAAGCGTCGGATCCCGAGTTGTTTCTGGGTGGCGAGATTGCCCAACTGGAATCAGATGGATATGAGATCCTTGGGACTGCTGTCCAGGCTGATTCTTTGGAGCTGGGTGATCAGGCAGCGATTGAGGGTGATGGATACAGCTGGGATAAATATACTGTGGTATCGGAAGACGATGGAGCCGGCAACATGGTTTTAGATTCGTTAACCGACCGGATCCAGATTCCACCTTCAGACGAACTTAATGTTGTGGGTGTTAAACGTAACAACTACTGGCAGACTATGTATGATATTGGTGGCCCGCAAGGGATTACAGACGCACCCAGGACGCTGCCAGGTATTGAAGATATTGAGCCGTTGCATCAATTAACGAATGTTTATTCCAATGCCCAAATGGAAGAAGATTTTGCCAATAAGCTTCCTGAGCTGGCGGAGTTTTTCGAAAATCCGGATGCGATTCGAGAAGGGGATGATCGTCGTCAAACGGAAGTGCCGGTTGAAGAAGACAATCGTAGCGGTCTTGAGCGTCGTGAAAACTGGCAAATGACAGCCGACATTGACAAGATGACTCCGGCTGAAAGAACTGAGGCTCTGGAATTTACCAGAAAGTTTGCCACCGTAGACGTTCTTACCGGATTATTAAACAGAAACGCTCTGGAGTTGCATAAAGAAGAATTTGGTGCGGACGTTCCTTTTGTATCTATCGATGTGGATGGGCTTAAATATTATAACGACATGACCAAGGAAGGTATGCTGCCGACCGGCGAAAGGGTTGTCGGTGGACATGCCATGGGTGATCAGGCATTGGCTCTGATGGGCCAGGCTATGACTGAAGCAGCTGAAACCACTGGAATTACCGATAGGGTTAAGCTGTACCGTATGGGTGGTGACGAATACGGAGTCAGCGGAATTGACAGGGATTCTGTCAGCAGGGACGAACTTGAAACTTTACGTCTTGCTGTTAAAGATTCAGCATCTCAAATAATTTTTGATTTCTTAGGAAAAGACGACAACATACATTATCAACTTAATGGACTGGCTTTTACGTCAGCCACGGGAGGTACAGTATCTAATGCGATATCAGCTGCCGAAAAAATCAAAGATGGACTCCCAGCGGAATACGCAACCATCGTTGAGGAAGGTAAAGAGAAACCCACCAGAGCAAGGATCCCTGGGACAAGAGTTGAAGTCAATTATCTCCCAGTCGGGTGGAGTCAAAAAGGCGAGGGCCTTCTGGCTTCCCAAGCCAGAGAGAATGAACAAGTGGGCAGGAGTCTTGGCCAAGCCAAACCTGTCTCAATAGATGAACAGGTTGTTGATGTCGGGTTGACTGGAGTCAACCCTCAGTGGACACCTGAAGACACTGTTGAAGACGCTGTTGTTTGGACTATGGCTCAGGTTCATCGTTTGTCTAAAAGCCCGGCCCTACCTGATACAAATGCCTGGAATTTCATTTTGGAAGAATTAGCCTATGAGGCTGAAGATATCGGGATGTCACCCAGTACGTTGGCCTTTGCCGTAAGTTCTGGTGCGCTCCAGCAAGCTCAAGAGTACCTGCCCAATGAGCAGTTGGGGGTGGTGCCAGCGACCGAGGCTGGAGTTGCACCAGTACCTTTGGCTGTTGAAGCTGAAATAATCCCTGCGGTAGCCTCGAAAAGAGGAGAAGCTGTCAAACCTGTAAAGCTCAAGGTTGTGCCAACCCCCAAAAAGGCTCCTGTGCGCCCTCAGTTGCCAGCACCACCGCCCAAACTTGTAACCCCTGATGTGGTTCTGGCTGAGACCCTTCCGTCGCCAGAGGAGGCCCCTACGGTTAAATCGCGCAAAGCTAAATTTGTTCGTGAGAATATGGAATTTATGCCCATGGACGAAACGGCTACGGTGCGATATATGGATCCTGAGACTGGAGAGATGACCGAAACAGAGGAGCCAGCGCGGGAAGCTTTCTCTGATATGGAAGAAAATGTCAACGAATTTTATTCGTTAATGGAGTGCCTGAAAACATGAAACTCTTTTTAAAAGATAATGGGAAAGAATCTGGTGCGGTTCAACCCAAAGCTGCCAAGAAAACAAAAAAGGCTATAGATCCATTAATTATAACAGTACAGAACGCGGTCAGCCAGCTATCTGAGGCAAACGAACAAACCGGAAAGCTGGTAGATAGTGTTATTTTGCATTTGTCCCGCAGCACTCCAATGCCGGTTGTTACAATGGAGGCACCGGTGATTACCATACCACCTTATCCAGAAGTGGAGCCACCTATGGAATGGGAGGTTACTGTCACCAGCAGGGACGCAAAAGATTTGATTAAAAATGCAACCCTAAAGAGGATTAAATAATGCAAGGAACGATTGCCCATTGGACACCGGCAGCTTTGGCGGCTGGAGCTTTTGTTTTAGCCGTAGCTGTAACTATAAAATATAAGATTCCTGCGCTGGCAAAAAGGATGTCGAAAGTAGAAAAGCAATCTCACAAACAAGAGGTTACAGCCGTAGATATAGCCAGCACCGTTAAAAAGCATGAAATATACAGTAGGGATGGTACTGCCCGCTATCAACATGTGGATGATTGTAGAAGGTTTCAGGCTACTTATTGCAAAAAGATTGATGAAATGAAAATAGAAGTCGGAAATATAAATACCCAACTAAAAGGAATGGATAAAGCCAGGATAAGGGCCGAAAAGGATTTGGTTGCAACAATGACACGGGTTGAGGGTATGATACAAAAGGACAGGACACAAGAATTGCAAACGCTGGCAGAAATGATCGTGAAAAAAACAAATAAAAATAAATAATTACAAGGGAGATTTATCATGGCAATCGCTGACGATTTTACAGTAGCAGTTAATGGAGATATTAGACACTCAGCTAATGCAAACCATTATACTGTTTTAGAACTACATCGGTTTTTACAAGACCTTGCAGATGACGAAAATCCGGCAACTGCGGATGATTATGTGGATATTACAAGTGACACGCCCTCAGAAAAATCGTTTGATACTATCATTGAACTGATTAATAATTATAATATCGACGATGATGCTGCTGAGTATTTTTATGGAGGTTCTGTTAAACAGGATGGTGGGGATACTCTTTATTCTGGTTTAATTATTTGGGGCGCGGTTAATAACTCCACTACTCAAATTCAAGTGATTCAGGACGGAATCCTGTATGATGGATCGTCTCCTTTCTGGGGGGATCAATCTGGTGGTGGATATAATGGGAGTGCTGTAGATGGTATCCTTATGCGTATTCTTGTTAAATCCAGGGTGGCCGGAGCCGATATTAATCAAAAGAAGTGTGTTGTTCAAGCTCGTTCTTGGGGGGACTCCTACGATTTCTTTAATGTTACCTTGAGTCAGGGCGAAGCAACCGGGGCTTTAGGTACGACTCCTGACGCTCAGAATAATATTGCTATCGGGACTGTTCAGGCATGGGCGGGCGGTGACATACCTACCAATGCTGAAGGTTGGCAAACAATAGATATTAATAATGGTGACGGAGCGCAGCCATATTATTCTAAGTGGACATACAATACGAACACTCTTGGAATGAAAGCTCTTTGGAATTGGATTAAGGAAATCTGTGGTAACGATTCTCCGGCGGCAAGTGTCCATGGAATTGATGGCGAACTCTTTTTAGGCATTACCCATAGTTACGGATATGATGCTGGATCTGGTGCGTTTACGGAAGATGAAATACTTGTATGGGGAACTGATATCACATATGATGGTTTAAACGGAGCTTTTGCCGCTGATGACTATGTTGTCTTTAGACGAGCAGGGGTTATTATAAACGGTGGCAAAATCGGTTATGATAACGGTTCTACACAAATGAAAGTAGCCCTTGAAGATATAACCACCGCATTGGCTGATGACGATGTGATCCAAAAAGCTTCCGACCCATCTGGTGTCTATGCAGACATTGCTACCACTATTGTTAAGGATGATATTGGTGGAGGCCAGGGAATACTTTTAGGCGAGGATGCCGCAAGTGATAATCAATATATACAGGTTATACAGGGTGTTGCACCCGTTGATAACTTAGAACTAAGAGGAAGAACATCAGGTCAGACTTGCGATGTAGCAGGGTCAGTTACGGCTCGCACAGTACCAAAAACTTTCCTTGGTTCTTATACGGGTTCGTTGATTGGGGCTTATGGAATTGGTATCGATGCTGATGATTTAGCTTCAACAGACCGAGTATTTGACTTAACGAATACTGAGCGCACACCTCCTAATAATGTAACTTTTACTCTTTCTGGTCTTGTTTCTGGTGAAGATAGAATTTTAATATGCAAGAAAGATACCGGAGATGCTTTTGATTGGGATGAAATGACCCTTGCTGTTGCTTTGACAACGGCATCTGAAACTACTGTTGATGTTGGGGCAGGGAATATTCCAGCAGATGCTCCCGCAACAGGGACTCTTAGAATTACATTAGATAACGGTGTAATTAAGTATGTACCCTATACATCTCATGATAGTGATGATGAATTTACAATAGGCTCAACAAGTTTTCTTTCTCCTGCGGATGCTTCCATTGCTAATGGAGTAGTTCTTGCTTTTATAGATAAGGTGGCCGGTTCCGATACGGAAGATTTCACATTACAATTTGACGCTATTCGGTCACTTAGAATCCGAGTAAGGGATGGCGGTGCAACTCCTATTAAAACATATGAATCAAACGGTACCCTTAATACAACTGGAGGAAGTGCTGTTGCTTCAAGAATCTCAGACGCATAAACTAAGGTATGTAAGGCAAGGTCAATGCAATAGGTGCGGATGGTGCTGTGAATCACGAGTATGTCCAGAGCATTTATCATATACTAAAGAGGGGATGGCGGTCTGCGCTATTTATAAAAACAAACCTGGAGTATGTGATAGGTTTCCACAAGCTCCGCCTATACTGTATCCACATTGCGGTTTCTATTTTCTTGATACTTGGGAAAATAACAGAATTGTTAAACATGGTAAGGATTTATAATGGCACTATCAGTAAGTCTTAGCGGATATAATGCAATCAATCTTTGTGAGAATGAAAATGATTGGACAGGCAGTACCCCGTCAGATGTAACTGATTTTTTTAAAGAGGGCCTGCAATGTATAGGGTTTGAATTTATAGATTCCGGAGCCAATGATTCTGAAATATCCGTTACCGAGGATTTGTCTGGAACCACGCATCTTAGAATGTGGTTTATGTGTTCAGCACTCAAAGAGTTGGATACAGACGCTAATGGTGGTATCCAGGTATATTTGAGTGATGGGGCAAATACGGGTTATTGGAATGTTAGTGGAAGCACAACTTATCTTGGGGGGTGGTATAATCTTGTTGTTGATTTATCGGCTGCTGTCTCTTCTGGGACTAAGCCCACCATGACAACTATTACAACCCTTGGCATCAGAGTCAACCTGACAACCGGCTCTAAAAAAGCACAAAACACCTGGATTGACCATATTTATGCCGGTGATGGATTAATAGTTTATGGGGATAATGGTGCTGGTGGAGCTATTGATTTTGACGACATTTTAGCTGAAGACGAAGATACTACAAACGGCTGGGGTATTATACGAAAAATCGGAGGTATTTTTTATCTCAATGGCTCCATAATATTTGGTGATGCAGCAGGCGTAAACGCTTGTGAATTTGAAGATTTGTCTCAGGTGTTAGTGTTTGAAGACAGGCCGGTTAATACATCGTTATATGGATTTACAGTAGTTGATAATGGTACAGGATTAACGGAGTTTATATTAGGTGAAAAGGTTGGAACTGCTGGAATTAAAGGCTGTATTATCCGGGTTCAATCATCAGCACAGACTCCAAAATTTATTATAGATGGGTCTGACGTAGATGTTGATAACTTTAAACTATACGGCTGCACTGTTTATGGGTCTGGCGCTATAACTTTCCCTGGGGCAACTACAGATGTTGAAATTTTGGGATGTAGTTTTGAGGCTTGCGGTCAAGTTGATCCTGACGATGCGAGTGTTGAAAGCTGCTTTTTTATTAATACTTCAAATGTTGATGCTGCGGTATTATGGAATGAAAGCATTGATATGATTGATTGTAGTTTTATTGGTAATACAGTGGGAGCTGGTATTGAAATGCCCAGTGATGTTGGAACTCCCTACGCTTATAATGCTTTATTCTTTTCCGGAAACACCTATGATGTTCTCAATTCGTCTGGTTCTGCCATTTCAATTAATAAGAACAATGGGGCAGATCCTACAACATATGAAGGGAGCTCCGTAACCTTTTTGGGGACTTCAGTTACCACTCAAATCACAGTCAAAAATGTTAAAGATAGTGTCGTTATAGAAAATGCAAGAGTTGTTTTTGAAGCTGCGGACGCTTTGGGGCCTCTTAATTATCAGGAATCAGTTACTGTATCGAGAATAGGGGATGTAGCCTATGTAGTTCATAATGGACATGGGATGGTTACTAACGATTGGGTAAGAATAGCTGGAGCAAATCAAGACGATTATAATATATGTGCTCAAATAACAGTAACCACGGCTGACGCATATAATTATGCTGTTGAAAATACCCCTGTAACTCCGGCAACTGGAACTATTGTTTCAACAGAAGTTATGTTTAATAAGCTAACCAATGTAAGTGGAATTGTTACAGATACACGCTCTTTAGCTTCAAATCAAAATATGGTTGGTAGAGCCAGAAAAAGCTCTATATCTCCTTTTTATAAAACTCAACCCATAATAGAAACTATAGATAAAGACAATGGGTTAACTCTTAATGTACTTTTGATACCGGATTAATATGGATATAACTTTACCAGAATTAAAAATTAAACATAAGAACTTGTCACGTCAGCACAATGCTTTGGTGTTGGCTGTTGATAAACTTATTGAAGAAAACGAAGCATTAAAAGAGAATAATAGTTTTCTTGGAGCCCAGCTCTTAAATGCTAATAAGTTCGTATCTATACAAAAACAAATAGTGGTCAATACCGTAAAAGCAAATCAAGAAAAATGTGATTTTTTAAGAACTGAAATACAAGCATTGAAAGATAAATTAAAGGAACAATAATGGCTCTTTCGGTTTCGTGGGGAACGAAAGTAATAAACGTTTTACAGGCTGATTTAACTCCTATTTCGGGTACTTTATATGAGTTAGACACCGATCAGTTTAGAAGGGACTTAAAAGCTCTTGAAGATGATGTAGAAGGGATGCCGTTTCCTGATACTCATATACACAACACTGAGGTTACAGTTGCAGGAATAACATATGCAAGATTTATAGAAATCATTAACGGGTACTCTGTGACTTTTGAAGATGGGCAATACACGGTAAGATTGGCGGGATCTAATAATAATATCTTTGACGTTGAAAATGGAATACTTAATCAGAATCAAGTGCAGGTTATACCCGGAAATGCGGCTGGGTTAATCGTAAAGTCAATAGGTTCTGGGCTAACCACACCTGAACACGATCAATTAATGGCTTTAGATACAGACTACCTTAAAGATGTAATAGACGGCAAGAAGGTGTTGGTGAAAAATGGCTTAACCTGGGAATTAATTATTTACGATCCAACCGATGGCGTAACGCCAATTTTAAATAAAGAAATGAAGGATAAGGACGGGAACGACATCACTGATTTAACGGCTGGCATTTTAGCTCAGGAGCTTGCCAATAGTGTTTAATATTCAACCAGGACAGGGCTTGGGTTTCACCGGAAGCAAGCAAATAGCTTTTGGCTTGGGAACGTTTTTAATCGCAGCCATTATTGTTGTTTCCGGCCAAAGAAAATATCAGTTTATGTCTGATGATCTTGAGATGCAAGCAGCTTTAAAAGATGACAAAGATTTTTTAGAGTTGATAATTATTATGGCTGAAGCAGGAATTTTCGATTAATAACATAAAGGGGGTAATATGCCAAAAAGGATTCCGAAAAGAAATGGGGGCGGAAAAGGCAAAAGGGCCAATAGGGGCCGCGGTGGTTGCTCTACTACTAAAAGCAAGGGGAAGGGCAGAAGATAATTTTAACCCCGAAAGACTGCTTTGTGTCTTAATTGTAGTGGTACTGTATGTGATATTAATAACTTTATTTTTAACAAGGAGACTGTGAAATGTCAATTTTAAAAGAAACATGGCTGAGGTGGCCGGTATCAACTTCACCGGATGTGGTAAACCATAAAATGTATTATGAAGAAGCTCCTGGATTGGTTGTTACAGACCCAGCCAACCCATCACCGTCTGTGGAAATCGGAAACACCATAGTAACCTATAACGACACCCTGCATGGGGAAGTCAATCTTGCTGAAATTCCTGGAATGACCACTCTTGATGGAAGGTATAACATTGGAGTGGCTTGTGTTGATGACAGGGGGAACGAAGCGAGTCCGACTTTGTTAGATAATGTCCCTTTAGATTTCGAGGCTCCCGACCCGGTTGGAGCCTTAGTTATCTCAGATTCTTAATAGGGAGTCTATGGTTGTGGATAAAAGAAAAGCTTGGATTAATGTAGCACTTATCTTGTTATGGATAACTTTCTTTGCTTCATTGGTCTTAGTAAATAAGGCAGAAGCTCAGTATGAGCATGAGTTCTTTACCGGGGAACAGTTTGGAGTTAGGTGGGACGCTTCAACTTTAGCTCTTGGGTACTACTGGTATATTGAAAGAGTTGATGACAATTTCGTAATTGCCCAGGATGCTACAATAGAGCTGGAAATGTCAGCGAATATCCAAAGTGCAGGAACGTATGTCTTCTATTGTAGAGCTTGGAACTTTAAGGAAGATGGAACAACAATTCAGTACAGTGAGTGGGCTACTTCATTAACACATGGTATAGTTGATGAAGTAGTTACTCCATGGCAAATTAAAATAAAACTTAGACCAGTTGGTCCTCTGATTTTTGATCAATATGGACCCTAATAATTGAAACAGGATTATTTAACTGATGGCAACACTTGCATATTGTCTTAAAAAAATGGGTAAGCGTTTTGATCCTGGAACAGCAAAGCGCTTGAGAGATCTGACTGACGACTATAAAGATATGGACATGGCCAAAGGTGAAGCTGAGATCCAGGCGGTTCAGGACGTGCTGGACACGCTGGACAAAGAATATGACAGCATCATTGATCAGCTGCATGGCCAGATGAAAGATCAGATCTTGAAGATCGATACCACGCCTGGCCGGTGGTTTAACTTTGAATTTGTCCGGAACAATTTGCCCAAACTAAAAGCCAGGATCACCGAATTACAGAAAATGTTTTGGGATTCCAAGACCTTTGCCAAAAGTGACGTTTACGATGGCACCTATCCTATTCCTGTTGAGGGTGGCATTATTGCAGCACGTCGGACCAAAAAGTATGCCAAGGATCCAAAGTACAAACGCAAGGTGGAGGGTGCGATTAAGGGAATCCAGGAGAACCTGATTGGAGCCAATCATACCCGTATGGTTCTGATGGGTAATCCGGATCCAGCTGGTCAGTTTGGTGTCAGTTACAGCATAGAAAAAGTGTCGGCTGGCTATGGTGTTAATGTGGCCAGAGCCTGGAACAATGAAGCTAAAAGCAAGTATCCTTACACGTCTAATTTGGGAAACGTTAGCGTGCGCGAAGGTTTACAAAATTCATTGGATGCGGTGCTGGAAAGTTTGGAAACCGGCGAAATCAAAAAGGGAACGATTGATATCCGAACATATCTGTCTTCAGGGCACGAATCTTCTGATGAAGATTATCCTGTACGGGGTCGTAAGCTTGATGACAAAAGAATAGCCAAGGCCGGTAAAGATTATTACCACAACAGTTTTGAAATTATTGATAACGGTGTCGGTATGTCGGACACTGATATTAGAGATAAGTTTCTGGCCCTGCACGGTACTGGCAAAGATAAGGTTGGGCGATTTGGTGGGTTCGGTATTGCCAAGGCTGTTATTCTGGGGCCACACGAGTCATCCACCTGGGTGCTTGAAACCAGAGACAATCAACACGATGGGGTCCGGGCACAAAATGCTGACCAGGTTGGTACACTGTCTAAGCCAAGGCAGGGCACGTCCATTCGCGTAGAGGCCGAAAGTCAAATTATTGATAACGACTCCAAGCGTTATGTGGAGACCACCGAGTTGCCCAAGAATGTTTCCGTTTCTTTAAACAATGCTAAGATTAAGAATCCGTTTGGTGGGAAGAAGTTTAAAGAATTTACAGATGTTGTAAATAAGGGCGATCATCAGTCAGAACTTTCGATGAAATACTATCCCAAGGCTCCATCCGGGTATAACCAAAAGATGATAATCCGCCTGGTGGACAAACAGACTGGAGCAAAGCTTACTCAGGGCATTACTAATATTTATAATGAAGGTTTCCCTGGTGCGCTGATAATTGATGTTGCTACCAGCCAAACTCCTGGGGGAAACTATTATCCACTGACCGATTCACGCATGGAGTTGAAGTGGGACGGCAAGCAGTTGGCTGAAAAGATTGTTGCTAAATTTGCTGTGGATCCGCTGTCGGCTAAACGGACTACAGTGGAATTTACCTGGCAGAACCTAAAAGATCGAGGCGAGTGGAAGAAAACTATCGAAAAAACCAAAACGGATAAAGGTTACAACGACCTGATAAAAACCGTTACTGGTATTTGGAACGAATCACAGAAGCCAATTGAAAAACTCACTATCGAGGAGCAGCTGCGCCGACCATATCTGAACCAGACCATTCCTTACACACCCATAGAACAACTGAATCAAAAGGTTGACACGGGGGTTAAAGGTTACAAGGGTGGGTCGATGTTTCATGCCAAACATATATTAGCCTTTGAAACGGTGGCCAGGATGTATGCCGGAGCAGCTGGCGGTAAACTTGAAAAATTTTATCCGATGCTATCTGTGGTGATAGATGGTGGAGCTGTTGAGGGTGAGTATAATGCTGGCTTGGGAGAGATGGGTATGAATCCGTTATCTCTGGATAAAGACGCTGCCAAGTCTCCGCTACACTATGCCACATATCTTAAAGGTTTGATCGATCACGAATTTACCCATGCTTTCCAAGGCGCACACGACGAAAAGTTTGCTGTTGCCCGTGAAGCAATGCACAAAAAAACTGCCCACCTGTTTCCCCAGACTTTAAGAATTGCGGAAGCTGTCTTGCAGGTACCGGACAAAGAGTTGACCCGTGAAAGTGTGGTCGAGAAGGAAAAAATCAAAGAGATCGTGAAAGAAATCATGGTCCCAGTTGAAACGATCCTCACCGAATATAAGCCCTTACCAATGAGGCAGGGCAAGTTGTTCGATGCCCAAACATTAATCAACGAACCTACAGGAGATACACCTAATGACATCAAACTCTATTACCCCAGCCGCGCTAAAGGACTCCCAAGGCAGCTTAGGTTATTCAACCAACGAGTGGTTGGACGCAGCCCTGGACGAGTTAGTCCGGCAGAACGTGAGGGAGGCAGGGGCAGCGATCAACTCCCCACTCCACAAGAGATTATCGAAGCTGGCAAAAGAGACGGCGCATTTGACCGTGCAGATTTTACAGGGGCCGAAGCAGCAGTAACCAGAGAAGCCCACACGGATGCACTCCGGATACTCACTAATGGTATTGAATATCAATACTGGGGTATCCCCAAAGGATCTACACCATACAAAGTGCTTTCGGGTGATCTGGACATTTCTACAATGAAACCGGAACAGTTTACCGTTAACGAGCTGCGCGGTATGGCCAGACTGGTTTCAACAAGTGAAACCGGCACAAAGGCTGAGTTGCTTGAACGGGTGATAAACAATCTGAATGTGGCAGATAGTTTGGACAGTTTTGCCTCTACAGATCGGCCCGTACTGGAAATGGATAATAAATATAAGCTGGCAGACCTTCAGCTCTTTGCCAGTTTCCTTGGTGTTAATCCGGTAGGCAAAAAGCTGGAAGTCGCCGATAGGGTGTGGCGCAAATATATCCAAGATCGTTACCATACCATTAAGGGCTACATCCAGTTTCATGAAGATACCAAAAAAGAGATACCTAAAGATGTTGCCGAAACATGGATTGAAACTCAGGACTTGTACCATAAAGCCTGGGGTGATGCACTGACGGTAAAACTTCCGGAAGTTGCAGTGTCTCTTAATCCAAATTTTGAGCGTGGTGGTCTGGTTTCTACCGGTGAACTGTTTGATGCTTTGAAGCAGGCGGATCCCAAGCTGGATAAACGGCGCTTCGACCGAATGATTAAAGATAGATTGCGCCAGGATTTCTTACTTTATAAAACACAAAATCCGGAAGGCTTGCCTGAAGTTGAGCGTGCCGCATTGGTTAAGATTGATGGCGTGTATTATGGTCAGGTTGGCAAGAAGGGTGTTTCTACTGTGGATGTTGCTGATCTGGTTAGTAAAATAGACTCTCCCCAGATGATTAAAGCCCTTCGACAAACCGGGTTTGACATTACAAGACAACGCGATCTTGGGACGCAACTCGGGATTCTGGGTATAGAGTACCCCTCTATCAAGAAAGCCTTAAAGTCGGCCTCTGATAAGCTCAGCAACCTATCTAAGCAGGCAGCCGCAGAGTCAGATACTGATCTTCAGATGATGCTCATGGAAACCGAGACTACTTTAGCAACCGCCAGTGATTTTATGGCTGCTTTTGCCGGCGAGAAGAACGGTATGAGCAAGTTGGCTGACCAGTATCGAGACCAAACGGCACCGATTAAAAATGAATCAATCATCCGTCAGGTATTTTATAATGAAATGCCGGTACGGATTTCCGGACCGATTGAGCAATATATGGCCACACGTCAAGCTAAAGAAGCCTACGCTAAGCGCTATATGCGTGACCAGGGTGTCACCTTGGACGATATCAAGCGCTTATTTAAGGGCACTAACGTGATTAAAAAAGCTGACGGATCTGTAGCTGTAACCACGCCTAATGGACAGCAGCTAATAATCAAGTCGGTAGATTCGGTGGATGTTAATAACGCCAACTTTTATGTGAACATGGGTCGGGTTCCTGTAAAAGGTGAAACCGCCATAGGAAAATATGCTGACGGCAAGATTGAATTACATAAAGATCTGGCTGACAACTGGGTTTTAGCTCACGAGTCGTACCACTGGCTGGAAGATGTAGGCTTTATTACATCTAAAGAATCAGACATCCTGCGAGATCACATCCAGGAACTACATGCCAACAACATGTGGGAATCAAGAAACATTAAAGATGTGGGCGGCGCTGAAGACAGGGCAAATTATATTTCCTGGTCCATTAATAATCGAGCTAAACAGACAGGGATTATTGAGAAGATCATACAAAAGATCAAAGACCTGATTAATGGGTTCGTGGGTATATTTAAGCTTACTCCCCAGAGCATTGTCAGGGATATTGAGACCGGCAAGATTTATCAGGGTCCGAAACAGAAACCGTTTGCCCGAAAGTTTTTGGCTCCGCAATATCAGACAACTGCTTATCATGGATCCCCTTCTTTCTTTAAGCGTTTTCGCACCAGGTTTATTGGATCTGGAGAAGGGGCACAAGCCTTTGGGTGGGGTCTGTATTTTACTGACGAAAAGAGCATTGCCAAAGACTATGCTGATCGCTTAGGTGCGGATGAATGGATAGACCTTTCCTGGAAAGCAGCTGGCGGAACGGTTGCAATTTGGGAAAGTCGTCAACCAACCAGTTACAGCCCGACTATGTTTAAAACGGAAATGATGAAGAAGGCGCGTGATGACAGTCACGCAAACACACTGGCTATTACCAAAGCTACGCTGGTTGAAGATTTGATGATTGAAGACTATGCTATGCACGCAGCCTACCATAATACCGGCGAGGCGGGTGTGGTAGCAGCCATCCAGGATGTTGTTGATAATCTTATTGCAGGCTACGAACTCGACCGTCAGAGCGCTGAGGGCAAGGATCGTCAGGACGGGCAGGATTCTATTGATTATCTAAGGGCTATCCGTCCCGATTCTATCAGTCAGCTGACAATGAAGCGGCCAAAAACCAAGGCGGTTTATAAAGTTACCCTACATAAGGGTAAGGATCCCAGCGAATATGATTGGTTGGATTGGGACAAAGCTTTGTCGAAAGAGATCTTGGGAAAAATTATAAATCAATCTGAAAAAAAGGATATAGCTCAATATAGAATGAAAACATTTGGTAGATTAAAACATTGGTTCGATAAAGATTTAGATAGTTATGATTATACAAACCTTGGAGTTGGGCAAAATGCTTATGAAGAAATATCTACTGCTTTGGGTGGAGACAAAGAAGCTTCCCTGTTCCTTTTAAGAGCAGGTATAGATGGTATCAAATTTCCGTCCGGCACTCTATCCGGTATTAAAGATTCGCCGCATTTTAACTATACGGTCTTTGACGAAAGTGCTGTTGATATCGAGGCTGTTGAACAGTATACCACAGCCACTCCCCAGGACGAAGAATTTATGCGAGAGCATGGCAACAGCGCAGCTGCTGAAAATGTGAGTAGATCCCTGCGTGATTATGCCATGACGAGTTGGGGCAAGATCGGTCGGTGGATGCTTAAAAAGAGAGAGATAGGAATTGGCGAACTTGAAGATACTACCGCATGGGAACGCCTGTTGTTTACGCCTATTCATTATTTCGGTAAGGTGCCAGCTGCCGGAGCCATGGTTGAGGACGGAACTAATCGTTCAGACAATTATTTCAAAGGGCTGAACTTTATAGAAAAAGATTCTAACAAAAAATCCAGGCTACAAATCGGGAAAAAGCTGAAAAAAACAAACAAAAAAGAATATCGAGCCATCAATAAGTACCTGGACGACAACGATATGAATAAATATGGCTATACGGTAAAGATGAAAGAGGGCATCGAGGAATCAGTGGGCAAGACCTTCGAGATAAAAGATCCGGACGGAAAGGTTGTTGGTACTGCCAATAGTTATGATGATGGTTGGGCTGAAGCGACACGGCTGGAAGTAGCCAAATTGGCCGAGCTGGGATACTCTGAATTGGCTCAGGATTGGGTCCAGGGCACCAGAGAAATGTCTCATAATGTTTTTAACATTTTGCGTGGAGCGATCAACGATCTAACTAAACGATACGCTGCTAAGGGAATGAGTCTTCCCAGTGTTGCCACCTGGGTAGATGGCGCACGGGTGGAAGTAGACCTGAAGGTAGCACTGGCTAAAATGGGTAATATGCGTGGATACTTTATGCCACGAATCCGCAAGCCCGGACGTTTCAGCATGTATGCAAAACCCAAGAAGGGTTATGAGAACAAACTCCATCCAATCCTTAAGCATTTTGAGTCAGAGCTTTTCGCTGCTGAAGAAGCCAGCAGGAAAAAGTATGATAATTATATTGTTGATATTGAGAAGATTAATAAGATGCCGGAAGATATTTTTAAAATAGCCGGACAGGTCGTGGCGTTTCAGGAGATAATGAACAAGGCGCTGGAGCAGGTCTCTGGTGAGATGAAGAAGGGCGTAGCCGCCGACGTTATGGCAGAGCTGGAAAAGGCACAGTTGGAGATGGGTAAGCAGCTGGCTGAAGGTGTGGCTAATCTCTTTAAGGGTCGTGGTGTTAGAACGCATATGATTATGCGAAATGATGCTGTCGGTGTTGGGGTGTGGAAGGGTTATGAAGAAGATTCAGTACAACGCATGGCTAAATATGTGAGGGGCGTAGCTGCCGGTGAAGCTAAAAAGAAAATGATGCTGGACATGCTGCGACACATGACCGGTACCGATATTTCATGGCAGGAATATCAAGCCGAACATACCAAGGCGGGTCTGGATACCACCTATAAGGATTATCTGGAATTTGTTAAAAATCGGCGTATTGATCCTGTTAAACAGCGAAACATTTTTCACGATGCTTTAACCTATATGGAAGATATGGGTCGAAACGACGAAGCTGTGGACAGAATAATTGGTACGGTCAAGGGCCTGGCTGTGTTGAAATTTCTGGCCGGTCGGCCAGCAGCTGTAGCGGTCAACCTTACCAACCTTGGTATGGCTGTACCAGCAACAATGCGAGCTTTTGCCAACATCCCTATGCGAAAGACCCCTGGATTTTTAGTTGATGCCATGAAGGGATACCTGGAATACTATCGTGCAGGAAGATCTGATAGAGATCCAAACATCCCAGGATGGATGAATGATCTGTTTGAAGAAATCGAGGATAGCGGGTGGCATGCTGCCCAGTACAACAAAGAAGCCTTATCGTTACTTAAATCTAAGGTCGGCAATGGTTATGATACCATGCTTGAGGTTTTAATGATGGGTTTTGGTGTTTCTGAGCAGATAAATCGTATGGCTACTATAGCAGGGTCTTATATCGGACAACGTAAAATAAACCAAAAAAAATGGGATAGCGCCGGTGCCGAACAAAAGAAAGTGTTGCACAAAGAATGGATGGCAAATTCCAAAAAGGCTTCTGATATGGCTCATGGGGTTTATTCTAAGGCAAACCGACCACATTATGCCAGGGGTGCCAATCCGTTGGCACGGACGGCGCAAATGTTTTATGTATTTAAAACATTCAGCCATAACTATTTGCAGACGATGTATGATTTAGGTTTTAAAACAAAAGATAGGACTGCTTTACTCTATATGGCATTAGCCCCAGCTGTTATTGGTGGGGCAACATCATCTTTATTAATCAAGGCTGTGATCGAAGCCTTTGGATTGCTACCGGGTGCTCCGGATGAACCGGAAGAAGCTATGTATGAATGGCTGGAAGCCAACTGGGGCGAAACAACGGAACAGATCGTCCGGTTGGGTGCTTTTGGTTTGGGTGGTCATGGTGTATCGTTGAAGGGATCTTTGGATATTTCAATCTTTGATGTCCCCACCACCTTGAAAGATTTGATGGGAGCACCTGGGTCTCTGGTATCTGACGTAGTGGTCGGTGGGAAGTCGATCCTGCGCGGTGATTTTGCAAAGGGAATTGAGCGCATATCACCCAATTTTATCGGGTCTGGGATCAAAGCTTACCGTGAATCTACTCAGGGTGTGACAACAAGCTCCAATGCGCCACTGTTTTATGGACGTGAGGTGGTTAAATTGGATGGGATGGAGACCATAATAAGAGGTCTTACTTTTAATCCTGCCAGGATAGCTAAGATTCGTGAACGCCAGTGGAAAGAACGCAAGGTCGAACAAAACATGGCTGATTTACGGCATGACATTTATGCCAGGATTAAAGCCTTTTACAATCGACCCAAAGAGAAGCGATCAAAGTCTCGTTATATGGATATTTTAGAGGAAATTCGAGTTTATAACGTCTTAGTTCAGCGATCCGGAAAACCCTTCCCGGTTATCACGCACAAGTCTATCAAGAATAATCTGAGGCGTGCCTTTAGGCCATCCAGACGTGAACGGTTAAGGAGGACGTATTAATTATTCATAATAATAATGGAGGTGCATCATGTCAGCGACAAAAAGACCAGATTTTTATACTACCTTATCGGTAACGATAAAGGGAAAAACTCATTCAAGAACTTTTGATTTAACTCCAGGAAGTCTTAGGGGAAAACCATTAACCGAAAAAGAATATAATGAGTGTGTGAAACCCTTAATGTTACTCATGACAATAGTGTTGAGGGAACACGGAAAGCTTATTGAGACTTCTCAATTTAAAGAAGCATACAAACAAGGATAGACCAATGATGACAGAAGATGAAAAACGAAGCGTTATGATTCAAGTGGCTATGAGCTATCATGGTACTTTTTATTCCTGGGGTGGCGACGATCCTGACAGTTTTGATTGCAGCGGCCTGCTCGTCGAATGTGGAAAATCTATCGGGGTTTTGCCAAGGAGGGGTGATTGGCCGGCAAGAGGGCTTTATGCCCGGTGGATAGGTAATGAAGTAACCATTCCGAAAGCTGGAGATGTTGTGTTCTGGGAAAACAAAACCAAAAACGATATCGTTCATGTCGAGATTATTCTAAACAGTGAACTTTCAATCGGTGCGTCTGGTGGTGGAAGCAGAACAAAAACAAGGCAGGATGCTATCAGGGATAACGCTTTTATTAAAATAAGGCCATTTAAAACCCGGCCCTATATAAAAGGGTTTTTTAATCCATATATTTAATAAAAAAGGAGAGGAAATATGAGTTGGCTTACAGCGATAAAAAATTTTGCATTGGGTGCCCCACAAATTACAACGGATATATTCGATAAGAATGATGGGCTGCTTGTAAAGGTCGGAGGGTTTTTCAACGGTCTTCATCTTTCTGAATCTGAAAAGTTAGAACATAATATTAAGATGGGACAAGGTGTTACAGAATTTGTAAAGGCTACCCTTGGAGAGAATACAGAAAAAAGCAAGGCAAGAAGGGAGCTTGCTGTATTGTGGATAAAGGTTCAGCTGCATTTAGTGTTGATAAACGTTATCTGTGTTCCCTTAGCTGTGCTGTTTCCTGAGCAAGGCAAGCCTATGTTTGACATGATGCTTCAGATTACACTTAGTTGGTTAATGGTGGGTGGCACGGTTTCTGTCATGGCGTATTTCTTTGGCACATATGGTTGGGGTACCTATGTCAGCGGAAAGAAAAAAAAATCATGACAACTGGTTATACCATGTCTCGCAAACTGGTAATCGATACGATACAACATTCGCTATACTCTTTTTCATCTCCCTTATAATATGTTTGCCACCATGCACACTGGTCTTCACAACACGGATAAGGACCCTCTGGGTTTGGTAATGTCATTGGGCAAATCTTTTCAACCGGTTCGTTGTCAGGTGAGTCTTTAATGCTCATTTTGTTTTATCCTTTAGTCTTGTTTTATAATTGATTTCACAACATTAGCCAACGCTGCTATGGCTGCTCCTTGATTTCCAAAATATTCAGCAACGGTCTTTCCATTGAAGGGTTGACCGTCAAACTTCTCTGCATCATTCTTCATGTCTGCTGCTATCATTTCCAAAACTTTTATTTTGTCTTTATGTCCCATTTTACTTTGCCTCTTAAAAATATAACGGGCGGATAGATGGAAAAGTCCGTCCACCCACCCGTTATCTTTCGTTTATTCTTTTTTTATTTCCTCGTTTTTGTCCTTTGTTTCGGCCTGTACTGATTCCGGAGCTGGCTTTGGAGCTGGAACTGAAGCTGGAGCTGGCTTTGGAGCTGGAACTGAAGCTGGAGCTGGCCCTGGTACTGGTACTGCTTGGCCTTGCTCACTACCCGGTTGTGGCTGATTCATTTGAATATCCACCTGTACCAACATGAGTGGAGCCGGGAGTACTGCGTTTTGTTCCTTGGCTACAAACAACCGGTCGGTCAGTCGCATAATGACAAGGTACGATTTTCCGTTTTGTTGAACCACGGATCCAAAGGACAGTGTGTTAAGTAGATTGTTCAACATCTTTTTTTCTCCTTTCGCTGTGCGTTTTAACCCAGGCTTCCATTTTTTCCCTGGACCCCCAGCATATTGCCGGGGTGTGGTTATAAAAATAATCTGCATAGGCTGCGATGTTATGGAAGTTTACATCGTCGGCTTTGGCAAAAGCCTCTTTAAGATCATTGCAGATAACAGCCTGGAGAAACCCACCAGGCTTAATTCCTTCGTTGACATAGAGGTCGATGCCGTCACCCATATAGTCTGGGATGTAATACGGACGACCCATAAGCGTTGCTTCATGTTTTGGCATTAGCATTATTCCTTTCGTTGCGTGCAACTTTTTGGTTTTGGCGTACAGTAATTTACTATGCTTCAATATTGTTAGCTTCTAAAACCGCCGTCTCTAAATCCTTTGCAGCTTTGAAAAATTTGTCAACAAAAGAGTAAAGGTTCTTAAACTCGTAGGTATTTTGTAATTCCTTTATTTTTGTTATCGTTGTTGCGTAATCGATTGCTGGAATTTTCTGACCTATTTCTATCGTGCTTGGAGTTTTCCCGTTTACCGAAGTTAAAATATTTTTGACCTCATGCAGGGTTGCCTTTATCAAAAAGCCATCTTGGGTTTTTGCTGTGATTTTCATTTTTTTCTCCTTGTTAAAATTTCAACGGTCGCGTTCAGCCGCGCCGGTGCCGTCTTCGCTGGTGCCACAATTGCACAGGTGGCCCTTTAAATTATAGTTTCCACATTTAGGGCATCGCCATTGCATGGGACCAAGGCCCTGGGTTGGCTCGGTTCCTTTTTTGAACCGATCAGACTCGGGACAGGTTGACCAGTGAACGACCCGACCCTTAAATGTCACTCCACCCATGGTGATGATCGTTACTTCTTCCGGATCTACCGGCATATTTTTCCCTTTGGATGTTTTAACCCAAACAATAGGTCGCCCACACCCTTTACACTTAGCCCGTTTATTCATTTCTTGTCTCCTTTTCTTCTTTCCTTCCATGCGTTCCACTCTAAGGCTCTTTTTTCGGACATATCATATTCAATCATGCCGCAATCATCACACTTTGGGCAAGTATGTATTAGATAATATCCTGTTTCCCAATCACCGTCTTGTTCGGTTCCACATTCGGATAGACTACCACGCCAATCACACTCTTGACATATGGCAATGTCAGGACCTGGTTCTGGATCTTTCTCTGTTTCTTCGATAAGTTTTTGAAGATTAATCACTGTTGAGATCTCTATTCATTTTGATTCCTCAAACTTTTTTTAGTAGTATGCGGATTAACTCCGCCCGAAGGGTTAGAATCTCACGGATCGCTTCCCTTAAAGTGCTGGCAACATAATAATGGCTTTTTTCAGTTTCCGTCTGTTTCAGCAGGTCTTCCATTTTCGCTATCAGGTCCATTACCATTATCCTTTTTAAATTTCGTTTTTTGTTTATTAAGGTGCCTTCATCCTGTTAATCTATCCGGGATTATTCTTTGATGCGGGTCAAAGACCAGGAGGTTTTGCTTGCCCGATCACCTTTAATTTCATCGTATTTATTGTTGATTTCTCCCCACAGGAAAAGAACAATAAGGGTTGCCATGCTGCCAATTAATATCCCAAGCAATAAAACTGGTATCATTATGTGCCGTCCTTTTTGTGTTGCCGCGCCGAACCCTCTTACCTGGTGGCTATGATGGTGCGACCATCAAATGGGTGTCGAACCCAAGACGCGGCAGTTATGTGCCGTCCTTTTTCGGGGGTATAATCCCCGGCCTATCCAACAGGTCCCTTGCGACCTGATCGTCGTCAGATTTCGCTCTGAGAGAGTCTAACGAGGTAAATATGTCCTGTTTGAGGCTGGCAATTTGGTCTACCATAAGCTCAAGGGTTCTTGCCGAATTAATCTCCATGTCAATTAATCGACTATACACCTGTTGTAAATTATTAAAATGGCCTCTGGCATAAAAACCCAGTTTGCCCTTTTTGTTAACCTTCTTTTCAAACAGGGTGATTGCCAGCTGGTCTCCCTGGAAAGCCCAGTTGTCATTAATATGAATAAACTTTTCGTCTTCGTTTTGTTTCATTGCTTGAGCCTTCGGCGGATCAAGTGCAGCGTATCTGACAACAGTTTACTTTTTTCTTCCAGCAAGTCCAGCCTTTCGGTATGATGCCTTTGAACAATCGCATCCAGTTCTGTTCCAATAAAGATAAAAAATAAACAAATAGCTATGATATTAAAACTGCCGCCAACTACAAGCCAGCATATAGCCACAAAAACAATAGACCTGCCAAGGACAGCCCAGTTTCTTTTTAAAAATTGTTTCATAAGTTTACAACGCTCCTGTGTGCCTGATATCTATCCAAACTTGTTTTGGGAAAACGCAAATTGGTTCAAATTTACAAAAAGCGTTTACCCGTTTAGGTTGCTCCTTTTCTCATAGTCCTAACAGCTTTCGCAGCGGCCACTTTCATCCGTGCGCTTTTCGGGTTTATATTTATGTCCAATTTTTTGAAAACACGGGGTATGAATGTTTTGCTATCAGAATGATTATTTACTTTTTGGAAAAAGTTTTTGTTTACTTCAAAAACACAGGCATCCATAACATTTCGCCCGTTGCTGCTTTTATAAGAATAAAAAGATGGCCCAGCTTTTTTAATAAATCTGATAAGATGGTCGATAGAGGCTCTATTTTCCCCTTTAGAATATTTCGATCCCTTGTTTTTCCCAAAAACCCGTGCGGAGTCTGCAAGGTTTATATAAACCCAAAGAAGCCCACAGATAAAAATTCTTTGGCCCCGATGCTTGCCTCTCTGTTTTTTTTTGGAAAGAGATTTCTTAAGAACGTATGATCCTAAAGTGTCTTTGCGACCGACGGTTTCGGCTATTTCTCTCAGCCCTATATCCCTGCCTCTAAGCAAATTAATAGCAACAATACATCCGCTGGAAACGCTGTGGCAAAGATAAGCCATATATAAAAAAGCTATAATATCATCGGTTATTCCACAGGTAAAATCGGCATTTATAAAGTCTATTTCATTTCTGCCCTTCCAGTCATTAATGACAGATGTTAGGTCGCTGTGTATGACATTAACGCCATTTTTGCGTAATATTTTTACAGATTTAAGGTCCCTTTCAACTGCCAATAAATTGTGATCCGAAAACCCCTTTTTTATTGCAACCGGTCGGTCTAAATCTTGGGCCGCAGCAAAATATAAGCCCAGCGAATCCTTTATTGGTTTATGTGTCTTTTCCCTAATTCTGTTCCAGGTCCAAACACGCCATTTTTCTTTTTCGTTAAAATCGTAATTGTTTAGGCCAACAGACATAACCCCCCTTTTAAATCTTCCAGCGTTTCTGGGCTCGCTATGCCCATCAGTGTTGCAAGCAGTTTTGCCTGCGCCGTTGCCCTTTCTTTTTCATAGGGGGTCATTGTCTGATGATTTTTTATTTCTGCAACCTTCCGATCAAAGAATATTTTAGCATCTCGTTTCATGGCTGCTGCCTTACGTTCTTCAAAGGTCCCCCTTTTTTTAGCTTCACCCATTAGCCCAGTCTCCTTTTGCGCTCCTTTAAGCGTACTGTTTGTGATGTTTTGCACACAACCAATCTACATCTAAGGGTTTGTCATAGTCTGGATGGTGGCCGTGTGCTACCTTTCCACATATTCGACAAGGTTGGCGCTGGATCTTACCATCACGGATGGCATTGTTTAGTTTATTTTGTGCCCTGTATCCTTTGGGGTTTTTAGCACGCCAAACGCGGGTGTTCTCCGTGATGTGTTGCCTCCGGTGTGGTTTTTTGGCGCGGTTCCGATCATATTCACGGATTTGATCAATATTCTTATTTCTGTGTTTTGCCACTCTTTTACGGGTGCAAGTTTTACAGAAATTCAAATATCCGTCGGCCATTTCTTTGTGTCGATAAAATTCCTTGGCGGTTTTTGTTTTACCGCACCTTCTACATACTTTTGCAATCATATTAACATCCTATCAAAAAGGTATAGTGTCGTCGTCATACCCAGGATCTCCAGTTTCCGCGCCGGGTGGTATATCGGATGACTGTTGCGACCCTTGATACTGGCCCTGGTCCGGATGTAGCTTTTGATACTCTGGAGATGTCCGGACCAAGTTGGCAATCCAGTCTGGAATACTGTCCGGGACCATATCCCCACTATCGATTTCATATATGACTATATCGTGATCCGGTTCCAGTTTTGTCTGGTTTTTCATCAGGCCCATAATCGCATTTATGTTAGCATAGGTTTTGTCTCCAGAGCTGGTTTTTTTCGTTACATGCACAACCTGGATGTTGGCATTAACGCCCAGCAGCTTAGAAAGATCAAACCCCTGTAATTCTTCTTCGGAAAAAGGTTTCTGCCGCCACGCTTCAAGATCTTGTCTAAGGTTGGCTTTTTGGTGTAGGGATAACCGGTACAATTTGGATATCACCATTGGCATATCGTTTTCCGGCTCTCCTTCTTTGGATATATCGATTCGATGTTCTGGAAACTCCCACATAATAAGAACTTTATAAATTTCCTTATTGAACAGTGGGTTTATTTGGGTACCTATGTCCACAACCGCTATACACACCGCTTGCCAGGCTCCTGCCGGTACCGGTTCGAAATTATCTGACCCACCCGGGTCTTTTGCTGTTAAGCCCATAATTTTACTCCTTTCAACATATCAAGTTTTTTGGTTTTAAGTATGGCCATTTTTACCATCTTGGCCGTTAAAAATTTTGATTGAACTCCCATTCCTGCCTCTGGGGCTATTATATTAACAAAATAGATTTGTTCTGGCCACTTGTTAGCCATAATTCGATCCAGCGGGAAGGTTTGTAAAATATGCACCTCATGGCCATGTTTATAAATCAACCGCATGACCGGATGCCCCTTATCATCTTTTAAGATAAGGACTTCTTTAACAAAGCTACCAAAGAGCATCGTGGCGATTTTAATTATCTTTCCTTCCCTTGTCCCGGCCATTTTTCATTAAACTCCCAGCAAAGCTGTTTGCAGTCTTCTTTGATCTCGCAATAATTTGCACAACGATTACCATCCCAACACTCCCACGGCAAACACACCCTGGCATATTCGTCATCAAAAGCCTGGTTAACCTCAGCCTGGAGTTTGGCATAGAACCCCAAGACTTCAGTGTCCTGTATCTTAGGCAACTCGATCAGGTACTTATTGCTGGTAATGCCGCGATTTTTGGCAATAAAGGTCCCACCATCTCTCGGTATGGCAAATATCCTCATTCGACTGATTTTAAAGCCATAAGTTTCATAAAAAATACGATAACGGTTAACCTGTAAGGATACCCCAAAAAGGTCTTTTTTTGGATCCACATAGATGATTTTAGATTCTTTTTTGGTTTTGGCCTGCCCTTTGTTTGGCCCGGATTTTAGATAGACCTGTTTACCATCTTTATCCAAAACCGCCACATCGTTTTTTTCAATCTGGATACCCATCCACTTAGCTACAGCATAAGACCCGGATGTTTTGTGGTCGGTAAGAATATATTGGTTTGGGATCCACTCGTCGTCTTCTAACAGGTCTGCAATCCCCTTAGAATCTTTGTCGGACAACGGTTCCTCGCTAAGCACATTATGGGTAATACCTCTGTCTGCCAAGCGGCTGTGAACCGTAGAGCCCAGGACTGCAAATACGCGACCATCCGGATCAGCTGCATAATCAAATACAGCCTTTCCCCAGATCAACCTTGGGCCATTACCGGCAGCTGAGGGGGTTACACCGGTGTACTTTCGATCATAACCAATCTTTCTTAGAAAGGGTAAGGGACAGCAGCGTTCATTCATACGACATCCTTTGGGTGTCAGGCATTGGCCTATTGATATTCTTTTGGAATCCGGACAGATAAAATGTGTTAAGCTCATAATATTCTCCTTATAGTTTATTTATTTATGCCAACATCCATTTTGGTGGAAGCTGAACTTCCTGGTCCCATGGTCGCCATAAGTGTAAAACCGTTTTTCCGACATTAATATAATCTTTTTCGGGTGGGTGAAATTGGATGGCCAGCTCGTCACTTTTAAAAAACAGGTTTTTAATAAAACACATTTCTTCCCATTTGGGGCAACGGTGTTTTAATGATACTGAAACGTGATCCCAGCCCTCACCACAGCCACAAATTACCAATAACTTATGATATCTATACGGTATCCTAAAGCACCCTTCGATATTTCCGGGGATTTGTTTTTCGTAAAAAGGATGATCTACTCGTAATTTTTCAAGGTTTGATGGTAATTTGTTTTTCATGGTCGTTCACTTTTTTCCATCAGTTCCTTATATTTTGCCAATAATTCGTCCCATGTGTCAAGATAGCCGGAAAAGACGTACTTAACGTTAAGCCAGAACTTGGCTATCCTTCTGTCAGGAAAAAATTTAAACGAAATGGCCTGGATAGAAACATCCATTTTAAACTTTTCGCATAAGTTGTCTTCCATATATTCTATCTGTGTATAGCTTGGTTTTTCTGTTTTAGTTATCCGGTGCATTTTACTTTTCCTTTTTTAATGACTGATTATACGCGATCTTCTTTAATGTCTATACGAACGATCGTACCAGCCCAATATGCTTTGACCGAAACCCCCTTGTCGTTTTTAAGGTCAATACGCTTCATGCCGTCGGCGACTTTTGTATATGCTTCTTGTATTAATTCCATTGTATCCATTTTGCCTCCAAGTGTATAATAAAGAAATGGGCGCACAGAAAGCCGCATATTTCTGTTTAAAATTTTAAATCTGGAAAATCCAGTTGTTTTTGCATCAGGTTTCTAGCTTCAACCAAGTCTTTCTGTTGGTCTGCTTCCAAGCAGTTCCACCAAATAAGCCTATCTTCTATAATTAAATTGGTCATGTCAGACAATGTGCGCAGTTGTTCTCCGGTAAAGGTTAATGTAAATTCATTGGTTTCTGTTGGGTTGTTTGCTTTTGGTGTCATTTATCGATTTCCCTTAAAGAAAAAGAAGGTGCCTTCATCCTGTTAATCTATCCGGGATTATTCTTTGATGCGGGTCAAAGACCAGGAATTTTTTGCTTGCCCGTTCACCTCTGATATTTCATCAATCTTATTATTAATTTCTCCCCACAAGAAAAGAGATATAGCAGTTAGCATGCTGCCGATTAAAATTCCTAAAAGTAAAATTGGTATCATTTTAAAACCTTTTTTATTTGGCTACGGAAACTAAATTTACAGCTTCTTGTCAGGTTTAAGATTAACACTGTTCATACCCACGCCCTGTAGTGGCTTAATTCCCGCAGCCAAACGGTAGCCTCCCGTTTACTTTACAAGGTTTGGTGGTAATTTATTTTTTATGTCAAATGCTTTATCAATACATCCATAAAAGAGTCCACAAACCAGTTGGATGTTGGATCCTGTTTTTTAACATCCAAAGGTTTTTGTTTTTGTGGAAACGAAATATTAGAAGCCGACCAGTCCACATGGTTGTTGGACAAAATCAGGTCCTTGGCTGTTTTGCTTAAATTAAATAGTGGTTGCCTGGTTTCCATGGTTTCTCCCGTTGTAATATTTTCACTCATTATCTTTTTTAAACTCTTTCCATTCGTCGGTTAAACCATAGTGATCGTAGTAAGCTTTTGCCTGGCGCATATACGCTTTATGGTCCGACCAGTTGCAATCTGTATCATCCGGATGAATCGGTGCGCCCTCGCCTTTTATGTGAGCCAATCCAAATCCACTCATAATTTTCTTTCTCCTTTAAATATTTCTTAGCCCAGCCTCTTTTGTCATTCGGTTCATTGCTTGGTGGAAAAATTCTGTCTTAAAAGAATGTAGATAGGTTCCTCCACCTGCTCCAGCCCTTAGTTCTCCAGGCACTCCAAGAGCTTCAACCCTTTTCATTGCTTCTATTTCAGCATATGGAATAAAAAAATCAACATCTTTTTCGTACTGGGTTAATGCATCTCTTAATTCTGTCCGATATCTTTTCCTCATAGATTGCCTCTTTTGTATTAATTTTGAGTTGCCAACAATCTATGACACCACAACCTATTTGTCAAGCTTGATTATGGTAGGTTATAGGCACTGATGTATGATCTGCCCAAATATTTAATGTCAAATCAATTATTTTCATCGATTTTTGCTGATTTTTGTATCAACCTGCTGCTTGACAGGTGTGCTACAATGACTCATAATGATTCTAAAAGTTATTTATCCCATTAATTTCCATGACAATAAAGGAGTGTTACATGCCAATTCACAGTTTTGAAGAAATGGTTGAAATTCTACGAGAAGATCTTGGGTCACACAGTCACGTTGCCAGGGCTTTGGGTTTAACGGTACGACATTATCTAAGGTTGCGTACCATAGAACAAGCCAAAGATAAATCAATTCAAACCATGATACTGATGCGGATTTATTGTAAGATCATCCGTTTGAGTCGCACACACAAGCCCTTTCGTAATCATAAGAGAGAACTGGTTAGAGAATGGACCAGTGACCATCTGACTAAGCGTAAGATCAGAGTGTTGTGGTAGGATATCCAAAGCCAAAACCTATCCGATTACCACGATATCTGGAATTTCTTACCACGCTTCCATGTACTCGTTGTAATCGGGTCAAATCTGAATATTTAGATATAGTACCGGCACATCAGGGTTTTGGATACGATCCTGGAATGGCCACGAAAAATAATGACAACCTGGCCCTGCCTCTTTGCACTGAATGTCACGACAGAGAACACCATGGAGCCAAAACATTCTGGAAGGGATTTGATAGGAAGATGGCAATAATTAAATGTTTGACGTTATATCTTTGGAGGCATTGATGGATATTAAAAATTTACCATGTGATAAACAAATAAAAACAATCTGTCCCCTTACGCTCCCAAATCCTAACGGCCCATATGCTTGCTGTGAAAAACAGTGTGTATGGTGGCAAACATATTATGAGGGAACTGAAAAAGAATGTGGTCGGTGTGTGATTGCATCAATCGTTCCGCTTAGAAGGCTTAGGGTGGAAAGTTGAATAATGCCGTCAATAGAATTTGAGGTTTGGTGTTCGTGTGGTAACGGCCTTTGTGGCCAATGTACCGATAAAAGGGGTGGTATCGTTATTGAACCATGTGAAAAGTGTATGGAGATAGCTGCAAGTGAGGGCTATGATAGCGGATATGATGTAGGCTACAACGACAGAGATAACGAGGGTTAAATTATGGATGAAAATTATGATCTGGATCCTAATGAAATAATCCAACAGCTTCAGGATTTAATTCAAAAAATTGAAGACAAAAATGACGAATATAAATCCTTGGGAAGAACCAGGGCCGATAAGACAAGAATTTTTAATATCGAATTTGCCAAACAACAGTTACTGTTTAAAAACAAAGGAATGGCCATAAGTATCCTTAAATCCCAAACCCTGGGTCATGTTAAAATTTCAATGTTAAAGTTTGATGTAGATGTTTCAGAGGCTGAATATCTGGCATGTAGGGAAGCATTACATGCCATGAGAGAAATTATTGGCACCTACAGGTCTTTTTTAACCTGGCTGCGGATGGAATATCAAGGACAGAACGTGCCACAGAGCGTGCCACGGTTTCATCCATAAAAAAATACTTGACAGGTTGAATTATATGTAATACATATAGGGAAACTAATATTATGAAAAAAGACAAATGTAAAAGATGTGGGCATGAATGGTATAGGCGACAACCCGAAAAGCCAATCTTATGCCCAAAATGCCGTACAGCCTATTGGGATAAAGAAAGAAAGGAAAAGGGGGAAAAACATGGCACCTAAAATTGATATTGAGACATGTATAACACCTGGCTTTAATTTAATATTTTGCAATGGGGGCGCTGGCGGCGTTGAGTGTATTATTAAAGCGGGTTTTGGAAATAAAACTAACAGGGTTTTAATTGAGGAAGACGATTTAGAAAAAGTCTACCAAGCTATTGGCTATGTGTTGGGCCTAAGTAAACTAAATAAAGAGATGTAGCAGATTTTAGGACCAAAGTATGTCAAAAGAAGGTGGATATATATTATTGGCCAGAGCTTTGGATAATTCTGACATTATGAATAAACCACCACATTTTCGTGAAATTTGGTTGTGGTTTCTTCGTAATGCTGTATGGAAAGATTGTGTCCGAAAGGGTCTTAAGTTGAAACGTGGGGAGCTGCTGACCAGTTACAATGAAATCTTGGACGATTTAGCCTGGGATGTAGGAAATAGATCAGAAAGGTATAAAAAACACCACGTTGACCGTGCTTTTAGGTTTTTTAAAGAAGCCGACATGGTGACGACAGCGAAGACGACAAGGGGGTTGAAGGTAACCATCTTAAAATATAATGAATACCAGAGGTCAGAAAGTTATGAAGCCGACAGCGAAGACGACTATGAAGCCGACACGGTGGGTGTTGTACCATTTATAAGAAACATAAAGAAGAAGTACTTGGAAATCAAACTTCCTAAAAATTTTCCATTAAACCAATTTATCGAATACGAAATCGCAAGAATGAACGGTAAAAAAGATGGTCGTAAAAAATGGAATGATAAAAATAGGCAGAGCGCAATTAAAACTTTTTTAAGTCTGGCGGAATTTATTGATGAAATAAAAGTGGATGGATATACCGGGCTAACTCATATTTTAGAAATGGCCACCGAAAACAAGTGGCGCGGTTTCGAATATTTTAAAAAATCTATGAGAGGAATCCGCGAGAAACGAAAACAGGCCAGCATCCAATATAAAAAAGATAAAGATAGTATGGCACGCCCACAACCACCAGCCTTTAATCCTAAAATGTTGGAGTAAAAATGAACACTATCGATATAAAAGCACTTCCACACGATACCGAAATTGAAGAATCTTTATTATCTGCTACACTTGTGGACAGTTCCATACTGGGAGAAGTAGCTGATATTTTAAGTCCGCGCCATTTTTATAAAACCGCTAACGGCCTAATTTTTAAATCGATTCTCCAGTTGTTTAAGCTTGAGGAGCCGATAGACTATTTAACAGTTAAGAATAAGCTGGAAGAAAACGGAGACTTAGACAAGGTTGGGGGTATGCCATATTTAATTAGAATGTCCGAAGCTCCACTGGCTGTTAATGCAATATATTATGCCCAAAAAATCAACAACCTGGCTGTCCGTAGACAGTTAGTTTATGAGTCTGCCAGGATACAAGCCGTAGCCTTTGATACAAGTAAGGATATTGAAGATGTGGTGGAAAACGCTCAAAAAAGGGTTTTAAGAATAAATACATATTCGAATCCGGAATATGTTTTTACCAATGATCTGGTAGTGGAAACGATAGACCGTTATGAGGAGATCCATAAAGAGAAGACTTTGGTAACTGGGGTGCCGACTGGTTTTGGTGATTTAGATCGAGTTTTATGTGGGATGCAGACCTCTGATTTGTTAATTTTGGCCGGTCGTCCATCTATGGGAAAGACCGCCCTGGCCCTACAGTTTTCCAAGGGTGCGTCTGATGCAGGATATAAACCTTTTATTTTTTCTTTAGAACAACCACAAGACCAGTTAATGGATCGGCTATTTGCGGCCCAGACAAGGATGCCCACAACGGTATTTAGGTCTGGGTTTTGGAGTAATGATGACTGGAAACAAATAGCGGAGGGGGCTGGTGAGCTTACTGGAGTTAATATCGGTATCGATGACCGTGGTGGTCAGAGCTACCGGGACATCTGTAAAACGGCCAGGATCGTTCACAAAAAGCATGGGGTTAATCTTATTATTATTGATCACCTGGGACTGGTGACCGGAGCCGCCCATAAAAGCAGAAATGATGAAATTGGTATTTATACCAGGTATTTTAAAGCTTTAGCTAAAGAGTTGCGAATACCGGTTGTGGCCTTGTCGCAACTATCCAGGAAGGTTGAGGAGCGTTCCAATAAGCGGCCACAGTTGTCTGATCTTAGAGACAGCGGGAACGTAGAACAGGATGCAGATGTGGTCATGTTTATTTATCGTGATGAAGTTTATGACACCGACGAAAATAATCCAAATAAGGGCAAAGCTGAATTAATCATTGCAAAACAGCGCCAGGGGCCGGTTTGTACTATTTATTTATCGTGGCTGGCCAAGTGTACCCGATTTGAACAATACCACAAGGAGCAATATTGATGTGGCCATATCCGATTAAAAAATGTTGTAATTGTCAAGACTGGATCGAAACCCATTACCGGGGGTCGTGTGGTTTTAATGCAATACTGCGAGCCATTACTGTGGATCCATATGAAAGAATACCAGAATGGTGCCCGTCTCCAGTTAATAAAAAAATAACAAAATCAAAACCAAACAACGACTCGATTGACTGGGAAAAGGTTGCAAAATTAAACCCTGAACTATTACATTAATTGGACCAAGGAGCATAAAATGAGAAAACAGACAATAAATATGATTGCCGTGCTGGGCATATTATTATACATGTTGATTTGGGTATATCTTTTAAACGTACAGCTTGGTAGGGAGCTGAAAGAGATTCAAAACCTTAAAGATAGCGTCAACCACACATTGCTCACATTTAATGTGCGGAAAGCAGATCTATTTTTAGAGGTTTGGGAAAACCGTAGGGATATATATGTCAACCGTAACGAGATTGCTAAAGTCAGAACCGTTATGATAACGTCGGAATATCATATCGCCATGGTGCCAATACTGGTGCCTGGGAAGTCGATTGTTCCGAAAGCTGTAGTGAACCGATTAAAACCACAAAAAAGGGGGATCAATGAGTAAATCAATAACAATAATGGCACTTGATCTTGGGCGTCAGACCGGATGGTCTGTTCTACAGAATGAAGTTATTACTCTGGGAACAGAGAACTTTCCGCTTGTCAGGGGAGAATCGCCAGGTATGCTTTATTTGCGCTTTGGTGGGTGGCTGGAAAAGATGTATGACATTATGATGCAACAACTGGGGATGGTGATTTATGAACAGGCCCACCACCGTGGTGGCGCCGCTACCCAGGTTGGTGTGGGTTTACAAACAAAAGTGATGGAGTTCTGCGCCAAGTATGAGATTGAGTGTATGACTGTCCATACAGCGACGCTTAAGAAGTTTTCAACCGGCAACGGTGCTGCCGGCAAAGAAACGATGATAGAAGCAGCTAAAGCTAAAGGGCAAAGCCCCCAGAACGACGACGAGGCTGACGCTTTCTTAATGCTGGAATACGCCAAATATGAAATTGGCATAACCTAATGGACTGGGAATTTACAACCATAGGGGTTGGTGGGATTACGGTTGGGTTGGGATATATATGTCCAGACTGTGGTGTAATCCGGCCAACAATGGAGTGTAGTTGCCAACCAAAACCCGTAAAGGAGATGAAAATGACTATTTTAAACCCGAAACCGATTATTGACAAACTGGAAAAGGATGGAGTGGAGACAGTTAAGGTAAAAAGGGGCAAGGGCCTCTATCGTGCAGAAAAATTAAAACTGGTTAACGAGTGGCTGGCCGAGAAAGCTGGTGCGATAATCCGCAAGGGTAGCCCGGACGAAGACCTGGAACCGACCGACAAGCAGTTGTCTGAAAGGGCTTTTGAGAAAGAAGTTAAAACCCTGGAATTAGCCAACAAGACCGACGAGGAATATGAGGCCGCTGATGCAAAAACCAAACGTGCAATCACCATGGCCAGGAAAAAGCTGGCTGCTGAAAAAGAATAAAGGGAGGTAGATCATGGAGGTTAGTTTTTCTGAACGCGAAAAAATATCAGGCATGGTAAACCAGCTCATGGTTGACTATGAAAAAGAGATTGAGGCGGCCTATCTGGCTACCGAAGGTGTATTTAAGATTGCACTTTCTGCCAAGATTGAGTCACAGGGCAACACCAAGGTTATAACAGTGGAAATGTCTTTTGATCCGGCCAAAAAGATAAAAGACAGAATCACAGAGACTATAGATCTGGATCAGATGAAGTTGCCATTTAAGGACAAACAAGATTTAGAACCGGCTGGTTAAAAACTATTTTACCAGTCAAAGGAGCGCTAAATGAAACTGTATTGCATGTGTAAAATAACAGGCCCCGGCCAGTATAAGGAAGGAAAGGTCCTGGACGACCAGGTGTATATGGCCCCAAATCGATTTATTCCACCCGAAAAGGTTGATGGGAACCTTTCTGTTATGCTTCCACGGTCTATGAAAAACATCAACATGGGTGTCGAGCAACGGGTACCGAACAGTTCAGACGACAAATATCCGAACCTGCATCCGAAAACCAAAGGTCAGGTGGAAAGTGAACGGAAGAAGCTGCGCGAGAAGACAAGGCAGCATTTTCCTAACGTAGATCTATATCACTGTACCCGTTGTGGGGCCATGGTCTGTCTGGAGGGATAATGGATTGGGACTTTAACAGAATAACCGACGTTTTACTTGAAGTAAGGGGAGAGAGAGAAAACCAACACTTAAGGTACGGCAACAACCCTTTTAATGACACTGTTTACAACATGATGTTAGTTTTAGCCGAAGAAGTGGGCGAGGTTTCTGCTGCTCTGGTTGAGACAAGGGTTAACGAGATGGAGGCCGATAGTTGCACCAGTGCCAGCCTTTGCGATAAATATATTACAAAGGCCGAAGCTGCAATCAAACACGCCCGAAAAGAATTGATCCAGGTGTCAGCTGTAGCTGTGGCCATGGTTGAGCTGATCGATTCGCTGAAAAGGGAGGAAAGTACATGCTAACGATTAGAGAATTAGAGAACAGGTTTACTTACCACAAACCGACAGGAAAGAATCAGGTTAAAAGATACGAGGAAATCAGACGCTCTGCCTTAAATTTCGCTGAGTTTTTATTTGAGTTTACTCCGGAGTCCAGGGAACAGTCTTTGGCAATTGGTCGTCTGGAGGAGGTTGTATTCTGGGCAAATGCTGCGATAGCCCGTAATGAATGAAAGGAGGGCGCCATGAGCATGTATAATATGATGTTTGGTGTAAACCAGTTTGCGCCACTGCTGGTCGGTATGATTGGGTTGGACCATAAAAATGTTCCGCGGTTTAGAGATGCCTATATAGGTGAAAGAGATATCGATGGAGATCCGCTCGCCAAGGTTATTGTTATTCACACCCGTACCGGTGGTGGAAATCGTGAGGCTTATCAAGAGTTGAACGAGACCCTGAAGAATGAACATTATATCTTTGACAGGGATGATGATTTTGACAGCACTTATGCCGATTGGTTTTATCGGGTACCCGAAAAGTGGAAAGATTTTATTGAAGCTATATCTTCTGTCGGCGATCACCGTCCACCCAAAGAGAAATGGCAGAGTTTGTTTAATAAAATTAAAGAAAATAAAGTTGAGGATCAGGAAGTTTTAAGGGCTATGGAGGCGTTCCGTAAAATATTTATTTCTCTGGGTATTATTAAGTAGCCCTGGCATAACTGTCGAGTAGCCCTTGCATGACTGTTTAAAAATCGGATCTGAAAAATTTTTGGAAATTTTTAGAAAAATTCTGGTGGGGGTTTTTGCCGGAACCTTTGCCGGGTTGCCTGGCTGAAAAGGGGCTGGATTATCCGGGTGCTTTACCCGGTGTGTTCCTGGTGCCTATCGGGGGCCATAGTTCAGTTCTGGCCAGGTTTAAAACAAAAAAAATGGCCCAGGGTTTGAGCCCTGAGCCGTTTTTTTGTCTGGGGTGTGTTCTGTTGTTTTTAGTCTCCTTTCTCAATAATATTATAATCAAGCCAACCGTCGCCCTCATGACAACCATACAAGAAGGCGCTTAGTTCCGCCTTTGTTTCAAAGCTATAGGTTTGCGTGAATGCGCCCTCTTGACTCCACGCTACGGTTACGCTGTAAGGTTTTTCGTTGCTTAAGTTCAAGGTTTTGTATTCGCCGGGGTCAAGTCCCTCTTTTTCTAATGATTTTATGGCGTTTTGTACTACCTGGGGCCAGTCTTCGGGGTTGTTGTCTGCTTTTATGCAACAAAGTTCTTCGTCTGATCCGCCGTCAAAGTCCAACACCAGGACGTCAAGGGCCTGCGGACTGTCCACGTTCTGAACAAGTCCGCCGTCCACTGTTATGATTATGGGTGTTTTTTCCATGGCCTTTAATCTCCTTTTAATCAACTCCGCCACTTGATGACCAACTTGCAAGGGCTGTGTTGATGTGAGCTGAAAAGATTTTAATATTTTCAATTGTTGATAGTTTCAACTGTGCGTGGTCGCCTTCGCTGTGGCGTATTTGGCCGGAAACTATTATTTGACTGCCGTCACAGTGCCTTAAAGCGTGTTTAAAATGTTTGGCCGTTTTTTCCGCCGTTAAAAAGGCCACCTGTGATAGTCTCCCGCCCCTGGTGGCAATGTGCGCCGCCCCTGGCCGGTTGCTGGCGTCGGTAAGGTTAAACTTGGGGTCAAGTTGTTTATATATCTGCCTTGCCGTGCTGCCTTCAAAGATCGGATAAAAAAACCATTCCCCTTGTCGTTGTATTTTTTCACCTCTGGCCTCTGCCTGGCGGATCGCTTTGGGTTTCAAGATGTCGTATGCTTTGCCAACGCTGGCCGCTGGGCCTGGCAGTTGTGATATGAAATAACTTCCTTCATCCATGCCGAGTATAAAATATTTTACTGGGTGCTTTACCTTCCTCTCTCCCGTAGACTTCCAGGGGTCTTGATGGTTTTCAAACAATAATTTGGTTTCCGTCCAGGCGTCCCACATAAGAACGGCGGCGGCGGGCCTGTGCCAATAGCTCGGGGCCTGTTGTCTTTCTCCCTCTTTATCTTTCCAGCTTTGAAATCTGACCGTTGCGCCTTTGGGGGCTGATTTAATAAACTTCTCGGCGTCTTCTCGTGCCGCCTTCCCGTAAAATTTAGGATCGAAATAAAAATCTTCTTGCTGGTCGGGTTGTGTGCTTACAATATGCAAACTTTCTGAGTCGTACTCTATGCCCGCAGCTTGTAGGGCTGAAAACGAAATGGTTATATCTCCCCGCCCTTCATCGCGGTATGCGGCGGTTTCGCTTTGGTGCCTGCCGGTGCTGCTGCTGTACTTGTCGCCATTAAATAAATATGAACCGCTGCGGAGTTTATAAGCAAGCGGAAAGTGCCGCCCGTAACTGTAAAGGGTTTTTTTATCCTCCCAGTAAACGTTCCCGGCTCCCGTTGGGCCGTCTGCGGCCTGGTCAAAAAATGCCTCTATTACGTTGTTATTCGTGCCGTATCTGCTCATTGTTTTATCCTCCCTTCTATTGTTAAATTATATATCTTTATATCTTCCAAGGTGGTCTTGATAATGAAAATTACTACTATCAAAGCACGAACAAAACAGCCTATAAGATGCTTCAAAAAGCATATCCATGCCGCACCCGCTAATTCTGACAATTCCGTTTTTTCTATTGTCGCCATATAGTTTCCAGAATGGCGTATAGTTTAGATTGATCATTTCTTTTTTATAAAGAATGTAAACAGATATTGTCCTACTCATGCCGGAAGCTGCAACGGTGTTAACCTGTGCATAAACCCCCCGCCTAATCTGCCTTCTTAGTGGTTCCCATAGCCTTTTAATTTCTTCTATTTCGTAGCGGTTTAGCTTTTTACCGCCCATTTTTTTTATGGCCTTATCTATTAATTTCATGGCCTTTAGTCTCCTTTATGTTTAATAAGTTTCTGTTAACAGTCCGATTACATAGTCGGTCGGGTTGTCTGCAAGGTAAACCGGCGGGCCCTTTGACTGCTCGCTGTTTATTTTTACATGCGCCTTGCTGCTGTCAAACCTGACAAGATCAACCGTTTTCTTGCTGGCCTGGCATACAAGCCACACCTGGCCATCAAATCGGGTTATATTGCCGGGGTGTAGGTGTGAATAGGTCATAGGCTTTAATTTCCTTTTTATTCAATGGAAGGCGTGGTTGACGTCTTCCTGGTTTACTTCAAAGGTGCGTTCACAGTTTTGACAAGTGACCTGGTTATAAATCTCTATCTCTTTGTTAAGGGTGTCACACTCTGGACACGTCCATTCATATCCGCTTGCAATAAGTCCCACCGTTTCCATTATTATTACCTCCTTACTGCTTGCTTTGTGGTTCTATAATGTAATCAAGAATATTCTCGTTTTCGTAAATATCAACTATATACCGGCGGTTGTTTTCTGCGTCGTCCCTGGTGGCCTTTAGTCCGCTGAATATCCAGGCGTTTTTAAGATATTCTTCTGTGATCTCCCAGTTTATACGCCACACTTTTTCCCTTTCAGCGGTTGCGGGCTTTTTAATTATTAAAAGCCGCTGCCTTCCTTAAGTGCTTTTCCTCTGGGGTGCTTTCCGTGATTAAGTCAAATGGTTTTCTCATGGTGTCCGGTCTCCTTTCTCGGTTAGATTGTTTACATTGATGACGGTTTCATTATCAACACAACGGTTTCTTTCTGCCTTTTCTATGGTTGTAAAGAATCTGGCCTTGCGGTTTCCATGCCAGCTATTGCCTGCACACTGATTAAGCCAATTTTAATATAGCTAACATACCAGCCGTGCTCTTTTTGTATCATTATCTCCGCCGTGTCGGTTTCTCCGTCGTGCCTCGTAAATAATAGATTATATTTCTTTGTTTTAAAACCTTCCCTTGATCTGTGGATTATTTCCATTTATACCTCCCGGGTTGTGGGTTATTAGTTTATCTACCCGTTTATAATATAGGACATCACAGCTTACTTGTCAAGCTTTATCTTATCTTTTTTTTATCCTGAAATCATTATATATTTGCCCTCCCTGTGGGCTGTTGTGTCTTAGTCTGCAACACTCTGTTATAATAGAATAAAACTATACCGAAACGGGGAAAAGAAACTGAGTAACAAATAAACACTTGACATCTTCTTTCATAACATACTATAAACCCTTCCATCTTTTTACCATCAATCAATTATATCCCGTCTCCATAGTTTTAAGTCCGGTTAAGCTATGCCTAAAGAATCAACCAATAAAAAACCAGGCCGCAAGCCAGCGGTGCCTATCACCAGGATGATCCAGTTGCGTGACGCTGGTCTGAACCTCCAGGAAATTGGTGATATGTGCGGTTGTTCAAAGGCTAATGTTTCCGCCCGGTTAAAGGCTGTTAAGGCTGAATTTAAGGGCCTGGCGGTGTTCAAGGATAAGAGGGCCGATATTCTGGCCTTGATGCAGCAGAAGATGCTCTATTCTTTGACGGACAAGGATATAAAACGGATGCCTGGCGGTTCCCGGGTGCTTGCCATGTGTCAACTGTACGATAAGGAACGGATCGAACGTGGTCAACCTGGGGTTTACGTCCAATATTCTGACTTCCAGGGTGAACTTGACGACGTTAACAGTGAAATCAAGCAGTTAGAAATGGAACTGGCCGAGCTGGGAGGGTGACGGGTGGCCTGGTCGGATTAGCCTGGCCGTGATCGGCGCCCTGGTCTGGGTTATCAGCTACCTGGTGACCTCTTGTTTGCTCTGATTTACTGGGAAATATGGAGATATCCCCTTGATAATAATATTGATAGTTAACATAATACATCTTATAAGACGCGCCGCTGCATGGTGTGCCTGCCCTGGTCGGGCCTGTTCTTTTCGTGGGCCTGGTCTGATCGCGCCCGGTCCCGGCATGGTTTGCCCTGGAACCGGAACCGCCCCAGCCCGCGGCCTGGAAAGGCCGACCCCCAAAATACGGTGGAGCGAAGCTATATCTCCTAATCCCATAGATTCCAATAAATATAAAACAACAGGACATAACGTCCTATGGGTTATGTTCAGGTTGGCTAAAATGATTAACCGGCTGTATTTATTTCAAATTTTAAAAAGGAAATTAAGTGGCTGAAAGAACTGGTATAAAATTATCTTCACTCGCTAAAGATTTAGGGTTGACCGCCAGGGATGTTTACGAGGCTTTATTATCTTATGGAAATTTAAACCAGCGGAAGGTCCTTGCATATTCGGGCGAAGATCTTGTAATCCCCGAGAGCTTGCATGCGGAGTTACTGGAGATAAACGATCATTTACAGGAACTTATATATTCCGAGGTTCTGATAGAAGAAACAGCTTCCACCCAGATCCCGTTTGATTCTATGCCGAGAGTATATTTTCTTTTAGATGGGAAGGTGATTGTCTATATTGGACAGAGTTTGTCGATAGCCGGTAGGATCAATAAGCACTCAGAAAGCAAAACATTTAACAGGGTTGCGACGTTTAAGGTCACACAGGATGAACTATCTATAACTGAAGCGATGAATATAAATTATTATCATCCGGTATATAACATACACACAGCACTTACCGGCCAATATATCGAAAATATATTATCAAGGGTATCGGTTTGGTAAAATTGCATCAAGCGCAACAAGATAAAGTTAAAGCCCCACAAAAATGGGCACTTGTTGTACGAGACGAAACAAATTGAGGTGGTTATGATTATGCTGATCGAAAGATGCAGCGATGCCGGGGCAAGATTCCTCGTTAAAACTTCATCTGCTGGGTAAGAGCATCGGTAAACCCACGGCATAATTAAGTTAAGGTTGGATGGGAGGTAAAATATGAATGGTGAAAGAGCAAAAAAGATAAGGGGTATGCTTGGCTATCGGGTTGAAGAAGATCCTTGTACTCGCCGTAAATATACCCTTGGCCATGGAGGTGTGATCTGCACGGGTCTTCGTAGAACGTATCTTGTATTAAAAAGAAAGGTTAGCTATGGACAAGTCCACGATAATTGACCCTAAGCCGCCTTCTGTGCCCCTGGGCCAGTGGTCAAGGTCGATAATAATCGATCCAAAAAGGGATGATCTGCTGGCTATTTTTAAGGAAAAGAAGGTTGAGTTCTATCCGGAAGTGGGTAATTTTGCATATTGTCCCACCAAAGAGTCGTACTTGACTGTTATGAGTGCCGGGATTAAGAGGGAAGGGTCTAAGGCCGAGTTATTCCAGTCTGAGATTGGTGCGCTGGTAGCCTGGGATAACACTATACGGAAGATAATCTCCGGTTTGAACGGGAAATTGACGGTTTTCTGGCGAAAAATGCCGGAAATGAGGTTTTTTGAACCATTTGAGGGGAATTATCAGCGCTGGACGGTATATTCAAGGTTTAGGATTTCGAATTTAAAGATTGTTCAAAGCGCAAATTATAAGGATGTAAACTTTAAAGAGATGGGAGGATAGATTATGGATATTTTAATTTCTTTTTTGGTGGGCGTGGTAGCAGCTACAGTTGTGTGGTTTCTGATCGCCCGAAACAACAAGAAGCACGTCACGGATATTTTAAATTTGGATCCCAGGGCTAAATGGGGCGAGATCCTAAAAAAGATTCGCGAAAAACTATAGTATCGGCTCTATTTTACGGAGCTTTTCTTTTTTCTAATAACTTTTTTTCTAATTGGAGGGCATTATGGGTGACACTCATTTATCAGGACCGCTGCTCGTAGAGGCTGGAATAGAAGGTGCGAGGTTGTTTGCAACTGAAGGTGTGAAGAAGGTAGCAACGGTATATGCTGCTAATGTGGCTTTGGGCGATGTGGACTTTCCGACCGATTATATTGAGCTGGATGGGACTCTTGCTGCTGTCGGGATTACCGAATTTACCCCGACGCCCGGCAAGACGTACGTTTTTGTATGCTCAAACTCTACTGAGGCGACGACACTAACGGCTTCTTCCGGTGTAACGTTGGACGGGACTAACGATGTGGTGACTTTTGTGGCCGCAAACGATATTCTGGTATTGTTTGCAGTTTCTGCGACCAAATGTTTGGTTGTGGCTAATCCGCAGACGCTGACATTCAGTTAAAATGAAGCGTTACGGGGCTATACTGGCAATTTTAGGATCTCTGGTTGTCCTGGGATCCGTGGTGGTGGGCGCTTATACTCAATTTACGACGAAAGAGCGCCACGTTTTAGATCACCAGGCCCAACAACTGGAAATTGCCGGTGTTTCGTTATTCCAACAGCAGGTCAGCACCCAGCAGCAGATTAAATGGTTGGAACAGGATCTTAGGGAATATTATAGAAAGTACGGGAAACCACCGTATTCTGATCCCGAGGTCCAGCTTGACTATGAAAAACTGAAGCGGGATCTGGACGACGAAAGAGCTGCCCTGCGGGATATACGCAATAAGATTAAAAAATAAAGGAGCGCATAATGCATATAAATGATAAAGATGATAACTGGCAACATCGATCAGAGCGTATGCGTTGCAGCACTTGTATGTGGTGGGTTAAAAAAAGCTCTCTTTCTGAAAATCCTACCACCGGGGCAGAAATCGGTCGTTGTCGCAAAGGGGCACCAACGATGTGCGGATGGCCGGTATTATTTGCTACCGACTGGTGTGGGCAGCACAAATTGGACGAAACTAAAATATAGGAGATTAACCTATGGGTTATGACGTAAAAGCCTGGCTGTCGAATAAAATTTTTGGCGGCGGCGAAAGGGGCGAGGATCCCCAGGAGGGTGTTTCCGGGTATATGAAGCCCAAGGCCGGTGTGACAAGGAAGTTGGACGAGGCTGGCGATATTAGCGGGCCTCCTCCGCGCAGAGGCGACACTGATGGCGATTATGATACATACACTGAAGACCGCAACCTGGATGAAGACGAAGATTAATGCGAGGGATTAGCCTTTATTTACATAATGGGCAACCGCGGCAGCTTCAACGAGTGTCGGCATCCCTGAAACCGGCTGTTGGACTGTATGAAATAAAAAAGTCAGCGCCAGCGGGAAGTTTAGCCAGTCGAAAAGCTCTGGCCCCAAAACGACAGTCGAGGGCGAAACGTAGCCAGACTGGAGCTTTGCCTGGCTGGCATCGTAAACGGAAGTGGTAATATGGGCAAAATAGAACATCTTGACATTTTTGATAAAACCGGATTCAGAAAGAATGTCGCGGATTTCGTTAAGGAATATGATTCGGACAATCTTGAGGCCATAGCCATTATGTACCGGCGCAAAGATGGCAGTATCCGAACTTACTGGAATGGCAATCCAGGGGAAATGTTGATTTTAAATGCAATCTTTAAAAGAGATGTTGTTGAAGACCGGTTTCCGGTTGATGACAACGCTTCTATCGATTTTGACAGTATGGACGAAGAATAATGGGTGAACCTGCTATCCAAATAGATCCAATGCAGCGTAAAAAACTGCGGATCGAACAGAAAATTGCCAAGGCTAAGACGCGACAAGCTTTGGCATTGCAGGGACAAATTCGGTATCGCAAAGAAAACGAGATCGAGTTTTTTATCAGGCCCAATCCGCGCCAGGAGGAATTGCTGGAAGCCTGGACCCATCCGAGCTTTAAGGTTTTTACGTTTACCGGTGGCAATCGTCTGGGGAAAACGACAATCGGTACGATTATTGCGATAGCAACTATGAGAGGTCGCTGGCCATGGAACAACCTGAAACTGCCATTCATGCACAATCAAATCAGGAAGATCAGATATGTTGGTCAGGACTGGGAAAAGCATATTCGCAGCGTTATTATACCGGCGCTTAAAAAATGGTGGCCCAGTCGGGTTCCCGTTAAGGTTCTCAAAAATCAGCACGGAATTGAAGCTTACTGGGAAGATCTGGACAATGGGTCTACGCTGGAGGTAATGAGCAACAAGCAGGATGTGGAACTTCACGAAGGTTGGGAGGGAGATCTTATAGTTTACGATGAACCGCCCAAGCGTAATATTCGGGTGGCCAATGCTCGTGGATTGATTGATCGCCAGGGGCGTGAGCTGTTTTGTGCCACACTTCTTAAAGAGGCATGGATCGATAAAGAGGTTATTAAAAAGAAGCTGGAGGACGGACGACCAGATCCCACTGTGTTTAATGTGCATGGTGAAATCTATGACAATGTGGGTTTTGGATTAACTTCCCAGGGTGTGGCTGATTTTGAGTCAAAGCTTAATCCGGAAGAAAAAGAAGCTCGGCTAAAAGGTATTCCGAGCTATATGTCCGGGCTGATCGCCAAAAGTTATAATCGCCAACGCAATGTGGTTGAACCTTTTACCATCCCAACGAACTGGTTGGTTGATATTGGGATCGATACTCACCCGCGCAAACCGCAGGCACTTTTATTTATGGCTACGGATGAAAGAAATTTCAGGTACCTGTTTCATGAAATCTGGGATCCGGGTAGTGGTCACGATATCGGGGACTGGATTGTCAGGATTATGAAAAGACGTGTACTGCGAATTAATCGAATTATCTGTGATCCACTTGCCAAGGGAGATCCCAATAACGACAATACGACCTTTGATAAAATTGCCGAAAAACTTTTTCCCTATGATATTATTCTGGAAACTGCTACAAAGGATAAAGACTCTGGAATTATCGAGATGAATGACCACTTGCTGGGTCCAAACAAAATGCCCAGTTTGTTTATATTCAATACGCTTATCCGCACTATTGACGAAATTGAGGGTTGGATGTATGGTGACGACGGAAAGCCGGTTAAAGAAGATGACGATTTTATGGAAAATCTGTATCGGATGCTTTTGTTGGATACGGAGTATGTGCCACCCGAAGATGAAGTTGACGAAGAAGAAGCAGATAACGATACTATTAACCCAATAACGGGGTATTAATAATGCCAGCTGCAACAACCACCAGGAATCCAATGGATACAAGCCAGCTTCCAACAGAAGATGTGCCGATAGAAGAAGCCGAGCTGCCTTCACACGAAGGTGTTGATATTTTAGATATGATGCTTCAGGCGGAAAATGTTGCCGAGGAGCTAACCGAGACTGAACTTTTAACCATTGGCCGTACAGTGAAAGACGAATATCAGATCGACAAAGACTCAAGATCCGACTGGGAAAAACGGATGGTAGATGCCCTGAAGCTGGCACGCCAGCTGAGAGCGACAAAAACCTGGGGCGGAGAAGTAACCTCAAATATTAAATACCCGTTAATTTCTACAGCCTGTATTCAGTTTTCATCCAGAGCCTATGGTAATATTGTTAAGGGTGAAGATTACGTTAAGGTTAATGTGTTCGGAGCTGACGAAAGCGGAGAGAAGAAAAAACGGGCAGAGCGCGTGAGGGTTCATATGAACGCCCAGCTGTCGGCTGCCACTACCGGATGGGAAGACGAGATGGACCAGTTGTTGATTTCCATGCCGCTTTTAGGCTGTGCCTTCAAGAAAACCTATCGAAACTTTATCGATAACACTACAATTTCCGAATATGTGGATCCTGAACAGCTGATAGTTAACTATTGGGCTAAGTCTATGGAGACGGCTCCCAGGGCTACGCATGTTGTTGAGTTGACCAAAAACAGCTATTTAGAGCATACTCGATCCGGTTTATGGCGTGACGCTGGCATTGAGAATAAACAACCGGATACCTCTGAAGATGAAAAGAAAAATAAAAATGATAATGTTCAGGATACTGAAGCTACCTATATATTTTTAGAGCAACACCGTTGGCTGGATCTGGACGGTGACGGTTATAAAGAGCCCTATATTGTAACAATTCATAAAGCGTCACAGGAAGTGATGCGGATTGTTCCGCGCTTTAGAGCGACTTCTGTTCTTCGCAATTCCAACAATGAAATCATTAAGATTATACCTGATCAGTATTTTACCCGTTATCTTTTCTTTCCGGACTTTGATGCTAACTTTTATGGTCTGGGTTTCGGAATCCTGCTTTCTCCAGTCAATGAAACCGTTAATTCAATTATAAACCAGTTGCTTGACTCTGGTACAATTCAAAATCGCCAGTCCGGCTTTATTAATCGCGGAATCCGCTTAATGAAAGCCGGTGGATCAGGATCGGTTAAATTTAAAGCTGGTGAATGGAAATTTATTAAATCCGCAGGAGACGACCTGCGTAAAAGCATTTTCCCCCTGCCTACCAAAGAGCCGTCGGCTACGCTGTTTCAATTGTTAGGACTAATGTTAGAGGCCGCCAAGGACCTGGCCTCACAAGCAGAAGTTCTGTCGGGAGAGCAGCGTCAGCCGAATGTGCCCGCTACCACTACTCTGGCATTGATCGAGCAGGGGCTTAAGGTTTTTTCTTCAATTTATAAAAGGATTCATCGAGCGCTGAAAAGTGAATTTATTAAAATTCAACGCTTGAACATGCTTTATACCACCCCTGAAGAATATAATCGGATTCTTGATCTTTACGACGAAGGGGAATTTGATCCCAGGATTGATTATGATCCTTCCGATCTGGACATTGGACCGGTAAGTTCCACAGCTGATGTTTCCGATACTCAAAAAATTATAAAGGCTGAAGCCTTGATGCAGGTTATGGGCAAGGGCCTGGACGACCAGAAAATCCTGTATCGATATTTAGACGCGATTCAGATAGATAACTGGAAAGAGTTAATACCTGAAGAACCGCCACCCAATATTCCTTTAATTATGCACCAACAGCAGATGTCTATCGAAATGGCCAAGGTTCAACAGGCCGAAAGAAAGCTGGACTTAGAGGAAAAAGAGGTAATGATAAAAGATGCTGAGACCTTTTACAAAATGGTCAAGCTTCAGGCAGAGGCAGTTAAAGCTATGGCCCTGGCCGAAGCGGCAGAGATGGGGCCACAGATAGAAGAATATAAAACACAGGTCGGTCATTTGGCCGCTGTGATTAATGCTAAAAGGGTGGATCTGGAAGCAGATCTTAAAAAGAAACAATACGAGGATCAACAGCGCAGAGAAGCGCAGCAAGGTGGTGGCCAACAGGGTGCCGGAGAAGGACAGCCGATGCCACCAGGAGGCATGCCACAGCAAGGAGGAGCAGGTGCAGCAGTCCAACCAGGAGGAGCTATCTAAGGAAAGTTTCGGTTTGTGGAAAACACTGCCGATCACAAACGAGATTCTTAAAGGACTTCGGGAAGAAAAGCGTCTATTACAGATAACGCTTAGTACCGGCCAATCTCTTTTGGGTGACGCTGGAGCCACAGCTGAAAAGACAGCCGAGTTAGTCGGCATGATTAAGGGGATTGATTTAGTGTTAAATATTGAATATGAGGATGGGGAAGGAGGAACTTATGGATTGTCCGATTGATCCGGAAGGAACTAAGGTAGTGATTGTGCCCGACAAGGTTGGGGAAAAGACAGCCGGTGGGCTTATTATTGTACCATCAGGTACACGGCAGCAGGAGCAAAACGCTGTTACCCAGGGTACGCTGGTGGCCATTGGCCCCAGAGCTGAAATCTGTTGGAATAACGGAGATGGCAAGGAGATAGCGGCAAAGATAGGCGATAGGGTTATTTATGCCAGATACGGTGGCACGCAGTTTAACTGGGGGAAGAAGACTTTTCAACTTCTTCAGGACCAGGATGTAGTGGGCAAAATGCTGGAAGAACCGCCAGCCGTTGATCTTGTCTTAAAACAATAAAGGAGAGGAATTATGGATGGATTACAAGGAGAAGCAGCGCCGGAGGTTATAGTTACTACCGGCGACAAACCCCTTGCCGGAGACGGCACTGGGGTGCAAAAAGAAGCAGGGGGTGGAGAGAAACAGTATGGTGAAGTCGAGGTTCTGGCAATGAAGATGGGTTGGAATCCGGAGCATGACGAAAACTCCGGTAGACCATTTAAGAGCGCTGATCAGTATATCATAGATTCAAAACAGATCCAGGATACTACCGTAAAGACGCTCAATTCTTTAAAGGCCACTAACGAGGAACTGGTGGCTGGTATGCAGAACTTAAAGACGACCTATACTAAAGTTGCTAAAGTAGAACAGGCCAGAATCGACAACGAGATTGCAAATCTTAAGGAAAAGCGGGATGTGCATATCGAAAATTCTGACAAGGGGAAAGTCAAAGAAGTCGATGGCCAAATTGAAAATTTGCAAAAATCGAAAAAAGACATGGACGAGCCGGCTGCACAGCAGCAAGCTCAGCAACAGACAGGAACGGGAGACTTTAAAGCAAAATCCGCACAGTGGATGGCTGAAAACTCCTGGTACGGCAAAAATACAGAGATGACAAACTATATAGATGCTCAAAGTGAGCGCTTTAGAGGTTTGCCGGACGATACTTATTTTGAGAAACTGTCCGAAGTTGCCATAACCATGTTTCCAGAAGCATTTAAAGGAAAAGCTTTGTCAGGCCAGAAGGTAGTTACTGGCCAGCAAAATCAGCAACAGACTGTAGTTGGTGGGCAGACCCGCCAAACCGGTCCTGGAGCTAAACAAAAATATACCATTAATGATCTGTCGCCCGATCAGCAGAAGTTTGCCAGGTTTTATGAAAAACAAAAGGTGATGACAGTGCAGGAGTATGTGGACGAACAGGTCAAAATAGGTAACATCATAGGAAGGTAGCCGTAAAGACGGCGAGGAGGAATTGTGGACCAAGAAAACCAAGAACACAAAATAGTGCTTCGTACAAATGGCTTACCATTTGCCACAGCAAGGGCAGCGGATTTGCGTATTGCTGCTATGGCCAAGCAGGGTAAAGATTATCAGAGGATCCCCTGGACGGCGCAGGACGACGGAAAACCGGTTGAGGGCTATGCTCTTGAGCGTATTGATTCCGAAGTGCGTCGGAAAGAAAGGATCCCTGTAGGACAAAGGAATCGGCTAACAGCGCCGAGACGGCCAGGCTATAAACGCAGATTTGTGAATGTTCAACCAGGCAGAGTCCAAATGTTTGAGGATGCAGGATATCAGATGGTTACCGACCAAACTTATGATCCGGATAATCCCGGGGTAATAAAGGCCGGAAGCCAACCGAGAGGAACGACACCACTTGGATCTGCGGTTGTAGAGGAAGTTGGCGGTGGTCAACAGGCTGTTTTAATGGAGATACGGGAAGACTGGTTCAATGAAGATCAGGCGAGAAAAGCAAGACGCCTGGACGAAATGGAAGCTCAAATTAAACGTAGACCTAAAAAAAATGGCCACTATGGGAGTGTTAAAGCTGAATCAGCCATGACCCCTCCGCCGAAAGATGTGGCGGATATAGATATGGATCAGGGACATTTTTGATTGTTTTATACTTTTGCAGCTGGCCGTGAAGTAGGAGGTAAAAATTATGGCTAATATTGATCGTCCAAGAGGGCTACGTCCGGTCAAGCATATGAACGGAAATCCCTATAATGGCGAAATAAATCCTTACTTTGTGCCAGCATCCGATGCAGTAGCACTTTTCATTGGTGATCCGGTAACTCTTGCCGGAGCAGCCGATGCGTCAGGTAAATACCCCACTGTAAAACAAGCAGTGGCGGGTACGACCAACCTGATCGCCGGTGTTGTTATGGGCTTTGGTCTCACACCAGAGATCGCAGCTATGGTTAACAGCCTTGAAAAGCGCTATCGTCTTGCCAATGAAGATATGTATGTCTTTGTGGCAGACGACATGGATCTTATTTTTGAGATCCAGGAGGTCTCCGGAGGAACGGCATTAACCGCTGCCCAAATCGGGAACAATGCACCGATTGTAGTTGGCAGTGGGAACGTTGACACGGGACTTTCCGGCGTAGAACTGAATAACGTCGGAGAGACAGCTGCCACTGAACAGATCAGAATCTTACGCCTGGCACCAGGTTTGGATAATGAGCTGGGCGAACATGCCAAGTGGTGGGTATTTATTAACGAACACGCATTTAACCAGGAGCTTGGGGTTTAACCTGGCGAACCGATAAGGGAGGTATGTTATGCCTGTTATTACAACTGGATCATTCGCCAAGGACCTATGGCCTAAAACGTTGGGCCTTCAGATGGCAACATCTGTAGCAAATCCCTTTAATTCAGTGAAACTCCTAACGTAAAGACGAGGACAATACTGAGCGAAGCATGAAACGATACGGAATCATATATAGGATTAAAAACAGGGTGAATGGTAAATCTTATTTTGGCCAGACTACCCAGGGTATAGCTCGCCGAAAAGGTGAGCATATTTATCGTTTTAAATCCAAAGAGCGTGACCATAAGATATATTTAGCTTTTAAAAAATATGGTCTGGACGCATTTGATTTTCAAGTGTTTTGTAGTTGTTTCGACCAAGACGGTTTAAACACTACAGAAACGGCGATGATCAAAGAGTATGATACCTATCAAAACGGTTATAATATGACAATAGGTGGAGATTTTGTGAGTGATGAAACCAGGGAAAAGCTCAGAAAGATATTTACTGGGCGCAAGATTACCTGGGGACAAAAAATTTCAAAATCTAAAAAAGGGGTTCCAACCGGCAGAAATATGTCGGGTCGAAAAAGTCCCCGCCACAAAACCTTTATTATTACTGATCCCAATGGCGTTGAGCATGTTGCAATGGGATTAAGGCAATTTTGTCGGAGATGGAAACGCGACAAATTATTCCACAACAATCTATTGCAAGTAGCGATGGGTCGATGGAACCATTATAAAGGTTATAAATGCCGTTATCATGAACGTGCAACGACTATTCCGCAAGGAAGTACGGCCAAGTGGCTGGAAACGGGGGAGGCCCTGAAACGGGCTGTGATATAGTCTGATCTGCATGGAAACATGCAGCTGCCGAAAGGCGGGGCAAGATTAGAGCGAATTTGCCTGAACATTATCAATGGGCGTTAACAAATGGTACGGGCTTGCCTATTCTGAGTATCCGACAGAATTTACGGAGATCTTTGACGAGGAGCAATCCCAACTGGCCTTTGAGGAAGACGTAGGAATTTCGTCTTTTGGTCTGGCCCAAGAGAAACCTGAAGGACGAGGGACAGCTTACGACGACGCTCGTCAGGGTTTCATTGATAGATATGTTCATGGGACCTACAGTTTAGGTTTCATCATCACACGAGAGATGTGGGAAGATGGGATCGCGGGGACTGTGGCATTGAAAAGAGCCAGGGCTTTGGCGTTTTCAATCCGCCAAACCAAGGAAATACTGGGTGCGAATATCCTCAATCGCGCCTTTAACTCGGATTATGTTTTCGGTGATGGTGTAGAGATGATTTCTACCCTGCATCCCAATGTAGCGGGAGGCGTGTGGTCGAATGAATTGGAAACACCGGCTGATTTATCTGAAGCTGCACTTGAGCAAGCGTGCATTGATATTGCCAATTTCACTAATGATCGAGGTCTTCGGATTGCTGTACGGCCAATGAAGTTGGTCGTGGCTGTGGATAATACTTTTGAGTCCACCAGAATCCTGAGATCTGAACTGCGTGTGACATCGGCAGACAATGACATCAACGCAATTCGTGCGTTGGGTATGATCCCAGAAGTGGTTATTAATCATTATCTTACCGACCAGGATAGTTGGTATATCAAAACAGATTGCCCAGACGGTTTGAAGTATTTTAACCGTCGAAGCGACGAGTTTGATACCGATAATGATTTTGATACCGAGAACGCCCGTTTCAAATCTACATTCAGGGCTTCCTGGGGCGCTTCCGACAAGCGTGGTATATACGGATCTGCTGGCGCTTAAAAACCGCCTGTGGCTAAAATAGGGGTTGTGGCCTGTGCTGCAACCTCTTGCCCAGGACAGGTTTAGGTTCTTGCGCTCCTTGCCCATCCTGGGCACTTACACTATAACTGTTTTTAAAACGGAGAATACTCATGCGTCCGAAACAAATAAATTTCGATACGCTTGCCAATGATACTGATTACCTGGCATCCTCACAGCAATTAGCAGCTGCCGGTTATCTTGCACTGCTTCCTGCGGCAGCCGGAAAATTTATACCGCAAAAGGTCACGCTTACATCCGCTGGCAATATCGCAACGGTTGTATTTACTATTGTTGGTCTGGGTCAAAACGGTGAACCTCAAACAGAGGACATCACTGGTATAAATGGTAATACTGTAGCGTCCACGCTTTATTACACTGCGATTACTTCTATCTATGGAGACGCTGGTACAGGTGCAAGTAGTGTTGAGGCTGGTATCAATGGTATAGCGAGTTTTATATATCCTGTAGACCCATATTGCCACGGCAATCGGATAATGGTCAGCGGTACTTTTGTTGCCACCTACACAGTGTTTTGGTCAAACCAAAAGATCCTGGCTGGAGAAACACCCGTTTGGGTGGCTGAAGCCGATCAAACCGACAAGACTGGTGTAACCGGATTGCATTACGATGGTGGTATCACAGCGTTTAAATATGAGATAACCGCTTATACCAGTGGTGCGCCGGTATTTTCGCATAGTGACCAAAAGTCTGTATAACCTATGGGGGTAAGCCGTGACAAGACACACCGACAGGGAGTATTATCCTGGCGACCACCTGGTTATCTGCGACCGTTGCGGATTCAAACATTACCGGTCTCAATGCCGTAAGGAATGGCAGGGCTGGTTAGTTTGTAACAGCTGCTGGGAACCACGTCATCCACAGGATATAACGCCACCATATCGTCTGGATCGTCAGTGGGTAGATGATGGTCGTCCAAGGCCGATAGACGATTTTGATACGCTGTCTAATGAAGTCTGGACTGTTCAGGACTGGACTACCTATATTGAAACCGATCCCAATAGCCGCCTGACGGTGGCTGCCAACCAGGTAGACCTTGCCTTAAATCAAAATGCTGATGCCAGGATTTTCAAAAATTTTGGAAAAGACTTTTTTACCGACCGTTTTGGTTTCCGGATTACACTAAATGCCACCCATGCCGGAGGGGCTCTTTCGGGCCTAATGGACCTTTTACGTCTAACTGACGAAGTGGCAAATCCATCCGCACCGACTATTTATCTTCAGGCCAGCATCAATGATACCCCTGATATTGACTTAGGTCTTTATGCTGGGGGGACAATCCAGAGTCAGATTACCGGTCTCTTTACCGGTGTCGATCTTTTCATTGAGCTAACCTTTGACAACGGTCAATTTACACTAACCCTTTATACAGATGGCACCTACACAACAATCCTGCAACAGTCTACGGCTGATTGGTCGTGGGGCTATCGTTATTATGATTATTTGTTTTCACCTGGATTTTTCAGTTTAGGTGTGGACGAGCTTCAGGCCAATGCGACCGTAACCAACATGCAGGTCAGAAGCATTACCCTGGTTTAAAGGAGAAGTTATGGCACTTACAATCGATCCGCTGGAGTTCATGCCGAATATCGCTCCGGCTTTTAACCTTGCACCGACTGCGATCATCAGATCATGGATTATAGAAGCGTGCCGTAAATTCTG
>JAFDHL010000216.1 GCA_019308785.1 Deltaproteobacteria bacterium | reverse complement strand
ATCCCCTGCTCTGATACCGTCCCCCGAAATGACCGAAAACTGGGCTTCCATAGATATCGGAACACATACCGCAAGGCTATTGGTGGCCCGAAAATCTAAGGCTCCGGGGCGCCTTAAACCTCTGGCGAGAAAAAGGGCATATATCCGGCTGGGTGGAGGTTTCAGCTATTCAGAAGGAAAAACAATTCAGCCTGAGGCTATCGGCCGGACCCTTGAAGTACTTGAAGATTTTTTGCGTTGCACCAGACTATTTGATGTTCACGAGGTGCACGCGGTTGCCACCGGGGTGGTCAGAGAGGCAACAAACAGGGACGAATTCCTGGACCTGATTTATGAGCATACAGGTATTCGTGTTAGGCCCATAGCAGGGGAAGAGGAAGCGCTGCTGACCGGCAAAGGGGTCATGCACGCGCTGAATGTCCAGTCAGGGCCTTTTCTTGTCTTTGATCTGGGAGGTGGCAGCACAGAGTTTTTGCTTTGTACAAAGGATGCGCAAGTTGTCAGATCGACCCTAATTGGGTCCATGATTCTGAAACAGGCGTTCCTCAAATCGGATCCCCCGAAGGATAAGCAGGTTGATGCCCTTTCAAGACACATAGACAAACTGCTTGAAGAGGCACGCCTGGAACCGATAGGCGGTAGAGACGGTTGTCTGATCGTAGGTACGGGGGGAACCGTAACAACCCTTGCTGCCATGCTTTTTGGTATTCCTCTTGAAGAAATTACTCCGGACAGGATCAATGGACTGACACTGAAAGTAAAACAACTTGAAGAGCTTTTTGATGAGATAAAAAGATTGCCCTATGAGGAAAGATTGAGACTGCCCGGGTTGGACCCGGACAGGGCAGATGTTATTCTGGCAGGTTGCCTTGCGGTCATAAGAATCCTTTATTTTTTTAAATCACTTCAACTATCTGTGAGCCTGTCGGATTTGCTTGAAGGTATTTTAATTGATTATGCAGAGGGAGATAAAAATGGATAGGAATTATATTGAATACGGCTTTACTTTTGATGATCTAATCCTGGTTCCGGCCCGTTCAAGTGTTTTGCCGAACCAGGTGGACGTAAAAACCAGGTTGTCACGCAATATTGCCTTAAACGTTCCCATTGTCAGCGCGGCCATGGATACCGTGACCGAATCGGAAACCGCCATTACCTTAGCGCGGCAGGGCGGCCTCGGGTTTATCCATAAAAACATGAGCATAGAGCGGCAGACCCTGGAGGTGGAGAAGGTCAAAAAATCTGAAAGCGGCATGATCGTGGATCCTATTACCATTGGGCCGGACCATAAGATCTACGAAGTCTTAGAGATTATGAAAAAATACAGGATATCCGGCGTGCCGGTTGTGAAAAAGGGCAATCTTGTAGGAATTATCACCAACAGGGACTTGAGGTTTGAAACCAACCTGGATCAAAAGATCGAAACGGTCATGACAAAGGAAAATCTTGCCACGGCAAAGGTAGGCATCACCTTGGAAGAGTCCAAGGCCATTCTTCATGAAAGACGCATTGAAAAGCTTCTGGTAGTGGATGATGAGGGAAAGTTACAGGGGCTTATAACTATCAAGGATATAGAAAAGATAAAAAAGTATCCTGATTCGTGCAAAGACGGTCTGGGTCGCTTGAGGGTTGGTGCCGCTGTCGGCATAGGACCGGATACGGAGGAGAGAATAGCAAGCCTGGTTGCTGCTGCCGTGGATGTGGTTGTGATAGATACGGCCCACGGCCATTCTGAAAAGGTAGTCCAGGCGGTCAGGGAGACCAAGGAGAAATTTCCCGATCTGGAACTGGTCGCAGGAAATGTGGCCACGGCCGAAGGTACCCGCGCACTCATTGATGCAGGCGCGGATGCCGTAAAGGTTGGAGTCGGTCCGGGGTCCATCTGTACCACCCGTGTTGTGGCCGGTGTTGGCGTGCCCCAGATGACGGCAATCATGGATTGCGCTAAGGAGGCGAAAAAGAAGAAAGTCCCGGTTATCGCGGACGGGGGGATCAAGTATTCGGGAGATATCAGCAAGGCCCTGGCCGGGGGTGCCGATTCTGTCATGATCGGAAGCCTGTTTGCAGGAACTGAAGAAAGCCCGGGTGAGACAATACTGTTTCAGGGCAGAACCTACAAGGTGTACAGGGGCATGGGCTCATTAGAGGCCATGAAGGAGGGAAGCAGAGACCGGTATTTCCAGGAAGAAGCGGATCTGGAAGAGAAACTGGTGCCTGAAGGTATTGTGGGCCGGGTGCCCCATCGCGGTCCTTTGGCCGACACTGTTTACCAGCTCGTGGGGGGATTGAAGGCCGGGATGGGCTATGTGGGATGCAAGGATATTAAAATACTTCAAAGCGAAGCGAAGTTCACGCGAATTACACCTGCAGGGCTCCGTGAGAGTCATGTGCATGACGTGATTATCATAAAAGAGGCGCCTAACTACCGGGTGGAATAATATTGTAATACGGCAAGATCTTCTCTTACCTTGTGAATCTCAGTCCACGGGATGAGCCTTTGGTTAAAGAGATACTGGATACTGGTTACTGGATGCTGGATAAAGAGTTTCTCATCTATCTTGCCCGGCAACATCATCAAGGCATTCTTTGATCCTTTTCTGCTGATTGAATAATAATTGAGAAGGAAAAGAATTTCTTATTTCATCCAGTATCCAGCACCCTGAATCTTGGCCGACCGGACAATATCGAACGCAATGGTAACGAAACAGATTAGCACACTATTAAAAATTAAGAGGTGCAATCTTATTCATGGCAAGTAACTTGTATAAACAAAAAGTGCTCATATTAGATTTTGGTTCCCAGTATACTCAGCTTATTGCCAGACGGGTTCGGGAGGCCCAGGTTTACTGCGAGATTCACCCTTTCAATCTAAGCCTTGAAAAAATAAAGGCCTTTTCACCAAAGGGGATCATCCTTTCAGGGGGACCGGCGAGCATTTATGACAATAGTGCCCCCATGGCAGACAAGGGCCTCTTGGCCCTGAAGATACCGGTACTGGGTATATGTTACGGCATGCAATTCCTCACCCACCTGCTCGGTGGTGTAGTTGCAAAAGCCGCTGATCGCGAATACGGAAATGTAGTAATTCGTATTGAGGATGACAGGGATCTTTTTCATGGCTTTAAAAAGGGGGCAGGTCAAACGGTGTGGATGAGCCATGGTGACCGTATAGAGCAGATGCCGGAAGGATTTGAGGCGCTTGCGGGCAGCAAGAACAGCCCAATAGCAGCCATGGCCGATAAAGCGCGGAAGTACTTTGGGGTTCAATTTCATCCGGAGGTTGCCCATACGCCCGAAGGACCGAAGATCTTGAAGAACTTTCTCTTTAGAATATGTGGATGTGAGCCTACCTGGACTATGAGTTCTTTTGTGCGTCGTACAGTCAGAGGCCTGAGGGAAAAAACAGGGGAAGACAGGGTGATTTGTGGGCTCTCCGGCGGTGTAGATTCCTCCGTAACGGCGGTGTTGCTTCACAAGGCCATTGGAGACAGGCTATCCTGCATACTTGTGGACAATGCCCTCTTGAGGAGAGAAGAGGCACGGGAGGTCATGGAAGTATTCCAGGAGCACTTTGGTATGGATTTGCACTTAGTGGAGGCTTCCGAACATTTTTTGCAGCACCTCAAGGGTGTCATAGATCCTGAGGAGAAGAGAAAAATAATCGGCAGGGAGTTCATCACCGTGTTTGAGAAAAAGGCCAGGGAACTGGGTGAAGCAAAATACCTGGCGCAGGGCACTCTTTATCCGGACGTGATTGAAAGCGTTTCATTTAAAGGGCCTTCTGCCACTATCAAGAGTCACCACAACGTTGGGGGGTTGCCGGATGTAATGAAACTGAAGCTGATTGAACCGCTCAGGGAGCTCTTCAAGGACGAGGTGCGACAGGTTGGGATGGAGCTCGACCTGCCGAGGGAACTGGTAATGCGCCAGCCATTCCCCGGACCGGGGCTCGCAGTAAGGATCTTAGGGGAGGTGACACATGAGCGGCTTGAGACACTGAGATCCGCCGACGTGATTGTTTTGGAAGAGATCAGGGGGGCCGGGCTTTATGAAAAGGTTTGGCAGGCTTTTGCCGTGCTCCTGCCCGTGAGGACCGTCGGTGTCATGGGTGATGAAAGGACCTATGAGAATGTGATCGCCGTCAGGATCGTGGACAGCCTTGATGCAATGACGGCGGACTGGTCAAGGATCCCCTATGAGGTTCTGGGCAGGATTTCAAACCGGATTATAAACAGCGTTGAAGGCGTAAACCGCGTTGTCTACGATATCTCTTCCAAACCCCCAAGCACAATTGAGTGGGAATAGGTATTTGGGGTCAGACCAAAAGCGCGGTTTGTCCAATGCCAATGGTTGACCCTATTGACCCCAGAGCTCATTTATTGACACACAAGGCAAATTTCCCTATACTCCTTCCCAAATAAGCCCGTTCTTATCATTATCATTCGGGAAAATATGAAGTGGTGATTTGCAGTTTTATTCAGGAGTTCGAAAACAGATAGGATGGTGAAATCATGTTAAATATAGAGGAATTACTTTCAAGAATCACAGTTAATCCCAAAGTCATGCTTGGCAAGCCAACTATTCGTGGTATGAGGATCACTGTGGACCAAATTTTACGGGCGCTTGCAGGTGGTGTATCGGAACAGGAATTGCTTCAGGAATACCCGGAGCTTGAGAAAGAAGATTTTCAGGCGGTGTTTGCATATGCAACTCATTTGGTGGATGAAGAACAAGTATTTCCTGTTGGAATGTCTGCATGAGTTCATTCGAACTGAAATTTTTGGTTGATATCGGCGTTAGCAAAAAAGTTGAAGAATATTTGGTTGAGCAGGGGTATGACACGAAGACTGTGAGAGCCATTGATACTCGGATGTCAGACCAGGAAATCATTCGTCTGGCCGCTTCTGAGGGTCGGATGGTTATTACAATGGATAAAGATTTTGGAGAGTTGGTATATCATTCTGCAATGAAACACTGCGGAGTATTATTGCTAAGGTTAGAGGATGCTACCGGTCTGGTGAAGCTGGAAGTTGTAAGGGATATTTTAGAAAGTTATTCGGATCAGATTAAGAACCATTTTTGTGTATATCAAAATAACAGGTTCCGAATCAGAAGAATAAAGAGGTAGAATAGGTATTTGGGGTCGATTCTTTCACTAAAGGCAGGGCCGAAATGACGAGCCGATCGCTTAACGTGTTGAAGAAAAATGGAAAAGGACTGCTGGCTGAGCATCAGCGGTCCTTTTTTTTCTGGAAGAAATCTTCCGCAACGGGCAGATGCTGTAC
>JAFDHL010000215.1 GCA_019308785.1 Deltaproteobacteria bacterium | reverse complement strand
ATCTGGAAATCTTTAAGAAAGACAGCTGTCATCTAAAACCAAGTCCTGAGTAATAAATTTAAAGAGCCTTTTTAAAAAGGAAAAACATTAATCAAGGCTATTAGATCAAATTTCTGGATAACAGGAAAAAACGATCCCGGCTCTATGAGACATCAAGGGAAGAAAAAGACTGACGAAAAGGGCGTCAGAGATAGGTTATTGGAAGCAGCAACGGCCCTTTTTGCCAAAAAGGGCTACGCCAGCACCTATGTCAGGGAAATTGTAACACGTGCCGGTGTGACAAAGCCGGCGCTCTATTATTATTTCAAAAACAAGGGCGCGATTTTTTGCGCTATTCTGGATTCAGCCGTCCACCTGGAAAAAACGATTTTGGCTGAGGTGCTTGAAATGGAAGGGCCGGTGCTTGATAGCCTTACGTATCTTTACAGACGCTTCTATCAAGGCGTCATAGAGCAACCAGACCTTGCCAGGATGATTAACAATCTGATTTCGGGAGCACCCCAGGGCACCCCAACATACGACCTTGAACAATTTTATGATCGCATGGTCGATGCCATAAAGACAATCTATCTTGAAGGAGTACGCAAAGGTGAAGTGAAGGAAATTGATGTAGACGATGCGGCTATTCTGTTTCTGAGTTTGCTCGATTTTTGTTTACATATGGACCTAGTAGATCCTGAATCAAGTGATCTGGAAAGGCCTGTCCGTTTGTTGCGCATTGCCTTTCAGGGACTGGCAGAGACGGGAGCTCCAGACCATAGGCCCCAGAGCCAATTGGAGCGGAGCTGACTGTTTGTGACCATGGAGATAGTGGGAAATGTCAGGGAGGGTTCTTGAAATATGGAGCTTTTTTTCAAGAAGGAAATCCATGAAGCAAGATTCCTGGATCCTAATGATGAATTCCAAGAAAAGCTCGTCAGGTTTGAGGTAAGGACGGATTCCTTTACCGGTTCAAAAGCGCGCGTGTTGGCTCACAGGTGGCGGCTGCCTAAAGGTTCGCTTGACTCCTTCTCGATTTCAAAATCAAAAGAGAAATGTCCTTTTTGTCCCGAAAGAGTGAACCTGTCAACGCCTAAATTTTCCCCCTCTATTACACCATCAGGCCGAATTCGCCACGGCCAGGCAACTGTTTTGCCCAATGCTTTCCCTTATAGCCAGTACAGTGGAGTTGTCGTTTTTTCTGATGACCATCATATCCCACTCAATCTTTTTACCCCCGAGATACTATTTAACGCTTTAATCGCGAGTACGGTTTATATCAAAAGAGTGCAGGAAGTAGACGGCAGTGTTGCCTATACCTCCATAAATTGGAATTACATGCCTCCGGCCGGAGGCGGAATTATACATCCACACCTGCAGATCGTGGTGGACAAAAAACCTACCAACCTTCATGGGAAATTGATCAAGGCATCACTTGATTATGAAAAGAGCCGGGGAAGTAATTATTGGTACGATTTAATCCGTTTTGAACAGCAGAGGGCTGAGAGATATCTATTTTATTGCGGAAAAGCGGTATTTCTCACAAGTTTTTGTCCCAGGGGAATGCTTGGTGAGGTCCTTAGCATATTTAATGAGACCACCTCCCTCCAGGATGTGACACAAGACAGATGGATGTGCTTTGCCAAAGGATTGTCAAAGATCTTATTCTGTTTCCATCACCTGCACGTTGATAGCTTCAATATGACCCTTTTTGCGAGTTTAGAAAAAGATGAGGAGTTTTGGGTTCAAGCCCGCATTATACCTCGGGTCAGCCTGCCCCCTTTGGGGACAAGCGACGTCAATTATTTTGAAAAAGGGCATGATGAGGTGATCACCATAATTTCCCCGGAGGATCTAGCAGGGGAGATCAATGCCTTTGCTGAACAAAAACACAACAAGATCACAAAAGATGGACGTTAATATTAAAAGAATTCCATCCGTCTTATACGCGCCCGTCATCATTAACTTTTTTAAAATGACCTGTAATATAATACCACTGGCAAACAATCCAAATCATTTAAAATACAAAAACCACATTGCAAACATTGCTCGAACATTTTTTCTTGATATTTTGGCCTCCATTGGTTTTGGAAACCAAGGAAGCACACCAATCAGATTCCGCCCAAAAAATCGCCATTCCTTGAATAGAAACTGATTGACATTGACATCTTTAGCGCTCTGTTCTAATGAATGTTCAATAACTGTATGATAAATGGAGGGATAAGACGTGAGGTATAAGGTTCCATTGATCTGGTTGTTAGCACCCTTAATGATGTCCGCTTTTTTTTCAGGTGAAGGTTTTGCAGAGGAAAAGAAGGCATATACCCTGAATGAGAGTATTGAGGAGGCCTTAGCCAACAACTGGGTTCTCAAGGCAAAAAAGGAAAAAATCGACCAGTCGCGCTTTGTGAAGAAACAGGCCGGCGCTGAATTTCTGCCCAAATTAAGCACGAGTTATGGCTATACACGACTGGGTGAGGTGAAAAGGAGTGCACCTACTCCTCTTGGGGGTGGATTAATGATTCCCGGCAGGGACCAGAATACAAAAGACAACTACCAGTGGAAGTTTACCGTAACGCAGCCCCTTTTTACCGGCTTTGCCCTGGTAAGCTCTTTCCAGTTGGCAAAATTAGGCATTGATCAATCTGAGATGGATCTTGAACTGGAAAAGTTAGATCTGGCTTTAAAGGTGAAAGATGCCTATTTCGGGATACTAAAAGCAGAAAAGGCCGTGGAAGTGGCAAGGACAGCGGTGGAATCCCTGGGGTCACATGTAAAGGTTGCTCGCAGTTTTTATAAGGTCGGCATGATCCCAATAAACGATCTCTTAAAGGCAGAGGTGGAGTTGGGCAATGCGCAGTATGATCTTGTAAAAGCCCAGAATGCTTCACAATTGGCCCGCTCTGTTTTTAATATCGTCTTGTCCAGACCGGTAGACGCTCCTGTTGAGGTAAAAGATGTTCTGGGTTATAAACCGAGGAGAGATGATTTTCAGGAGTACCTGGAAACGGCCTTTGAAAACCGTCCTGAAATGAAAGTCCTTGAGATAAATATTCTTCAAACAGACCAAAACATAAGGCTGGCCAAAAGCGGTTTTTATCCTGAAATAGGCTTGGAATTTGACTATATAAGGGAGGGCGATGATCCGGATGTGTCAGGCAGCCCGTTTCACGATTCAAGTAGTTGGCAGGCTATGGCTGTGGCTTCATGGAATTTTTGGGAATGGGGAAAGACCCATTATTCAGTAAAGGAAAAACAGGCTTTCAAGAGGGAGCTGATACAGACAAAGATGGCCTTGCAAGACAGTATCCGACTTGAATTAAAGGAAGCGACGCTGGCTTTAGACGAAGCGGGAAAAAATATTCCGACCACAGAAAAGGCAGTAGAGCAGGCTGAAGAAAACCTGAGGGTCAGCGAAGAACGATACAAGGCACAGGTGACAACCTCCACTGAAGTGCTTGATGCACAGACACTTCTGACCCAGGCGAGAACCAACAATTATAATGCCATCTACGATGAAAAGCTGGCCAGGGCCAAATTGCTGAGAGCACTTGGCACCTATTAGTTGAGTGGTCGAGTGGTTGAGTAGAGTAGTGGAAAGGTGTGGTGCTGAAAGTTCCTAAAAAAAGGATTGAAATCCTTAACCTTAGCTCACTTTAGTCACTTTAGTCACTTTAGTCACTTTAGTTCACTTAAATCATGATCCAGCTATTCCATCTGTATAAGAACTTCGGTCCCAATATAGCTTTAAATGACATAAACTTAAGGGTTCGAGAAGGGGAATTTGTTTTTGTGTCAGGACCCAGCGGGGCAGGCAAAACAACCCTGCTCAGGCTCATTTTTGGGGCAGAAAGGCCTACCAGCGGCCATATCTTGATTAATGGAATCAATCTAAATCGTATCAGCCGCCTGAAACTTGATCTGCTGCGTCGAAAAATAGGGTTTGTTTTTCAGGATTTCAAGTTGTTACCAGCAAAAACGGTCTTTGAGAATGTGGCCCTTGCTCTGGAGGTGACCGGCGAACGTCGCTCGTTAATTCGAAAGAAAACCCGCCAGTCGCTGAAGTTGATCGGTTTGGTGGAAAAGGAGGACGCCTATCCTCTGGAGTTGTCAGGGGGGGAACAACAAAGGGTGGCTATTGCCAGGGCCATTGTGAAGGATCCTTTGATTCTTCTTGCAGATGAACCCACAGGCAATCTGGATCCGGACCTTACAAAGGACATAATGGTCCTCTTTAAAAGCATACACATGAAAGGGGCTACTGTGGTTATTGCCACCCACAGCCGTGAGTTACTGGAAGACACTGAGCAAGTGAAGATATTTTTGAATCGAGGAAGGATTTTCGGGGAAAGATGAGATTGAGATTGTGGCCTTATTTTTTGAGACAGGCACTTGGGAATATCATGAGCAACCGGATTGTTCATGTTATCGGACTGGGAACAATGGTTGTGTCATTGTTGATCTTTGGCACATTTTTACTCCTATTGGTGAACCTTAATGCTTGGGTTGGGGAATGGGGACACTCCCTCACCATGTCTGTTTATCTTCAGGATGGGATCAGCGAGGCCGAAAGAGACAATATAGCATCTTTTATCAGAAGCTTACCGCGTGCTGAAATCAAACGCTTTGTTTCCAAGGAAAAGGCACTAACGGAATTTAGGAGTGCTCTCGGTTCCCAGGCGGGCCTCCTCGATGGCCTTCCGCATAATCCTCTTCCAGCGTCTTTTGAGGTTATTTTCAATGAAGGGGAAGGGCAAAAAGTTGATGTTAGGGAGATAAAGCAAGATCTTGAAAAAGTAGAAGGTGTAGAAGAGGTCCAGTATAGTGAAGAATGGTTGCATCGGTTCGAGAGCCTGATGAAAATGATCAGGCTTGTCGGTCTTGTCATCGGGGGACTGCTTTGCATGGGTGTCCTTTTTATTGTTATGAATACCATAAAACTAACTATTTATTCACGTAAAGAGGAAATCGAGATTTTAAAGCTGGTAGGAGCCACCGACTGGTTTGTCAAGATACCTTTTATGTTGGAAGGGATGATTCAGGGGATACTGAGCGGGGTTCTGGCACTTGTCATACTTTTTTCGGCGTATCTCTTTATCTCTACCGAAAAGATGCATTTTTTGGATCTCGCCGTGTTCGATTTTGTGTTCATCCCTAATGAATATGCTCTTTCTATCTTATTGCTGAGCGTGGCTTTAGGATTGGTAGGGAGCTTTATCGCCGTAGGCCGTTTTTTTAAAGTATGAATAAAGGGATTACATTTGGGTTATCAAAAACTCTTATTTTTCCTGCCTTTTTGATTTTTGCCTTTCTCTTGGAGTT
>JAFDHL010000214.1 GCA_019308785.1 Deltaproteobacteria bacterium | reverse complement strand
TTGGATCTTGGCCGTAAATGTCATTTTTTTGTTGGTGGGCAGCATCATGATAATATGAAATGTATCTCCCATCTCATGAGAAAAATTGAGGGCGTTTTTGGATCTGACTTCCAATCCCACTCCGTTGAGGCTGATATCTTTGACCCGACCCCCTAAACGAAGCTCCGGCGATGAATTAACAGGACGATAGATGCACTCCTGATCCAATGCCTTCCTGTAAAAGTACCTCTGTGAAGTCCCCGGTTCACCCTGCTTATCCTTGTCTATAATCTGCTGTCTTTTGGCAGTGAATTGAGCTACGAGTTGGTTCATCCGGACAAGGCGTTGCAAGGCCTGGTTGACGATATATTTGATAACGGGAGGCATCTCTTCGTATTCCTTTGAAAGAGTGGAAGGATGCCATACCTCTAATTCCGAATCCTCGAGCGCCCTTACTGAAGCTGTACGGGGTTCTGCACCTTTGTTCAGAAAGGTCATCTCACCAATTATCTCACCGCGCCCCAGGGTGGCCAAAGGGATTTCTCTGCCCCCGGATTCGTTGAAAATCCGGACCTTGCCTTTAATAATCTTATAAATGGAGATGCCGTAATCACCTTCTTTTATGATTAGCTCTCCCCTTTTGTATTTAAGGCGAACAATTGGGGGCATGTTTTCCTTGCCATTCATGATCAATACTTTCGGCCTCTCTTTAAGTAATCATAAGTTTTATTTATTTATCAGCTTTTTCCGAATAAGTCATCATTTTTTTAACCCTTTAGTATCGTTCAAAACTTTTCACATCTTGAAGGGCATGGGAATCGGATGAATTCATATCCCATGCGAACAGTTCTGAACATTACCAACCCTTTTTGTTGCAACAATCAAACCAAAAAGCATTTCATGCCACTACCTGAAAATTCATGAAAAATATGATAGGATAAAGTAAAGAATCCACGCCCGAAGAGAATGTGTCGTAATGTCATTGCGAGGAGTCACGCCACGGCGTGACGACGAAGCAATCTCGTAAGGCGTCGAAATTAAGGGGATTGCCGCGCTCCCTTTGGTCGCTCGCAATGACCGGGAGGGGTTGTGACACAGTCCAACAGGACGCGGTTTTCAAAGAGGCAACAAACGCCTTTAAAAGACATGAGCCAAGGAGTTAAACAGGCAGGTGAAAGCTTCCCGATTTATTAAAATAATAAGGACGCATCCGGACTTCCGCGATGCGTTCGTATATCACCGTTACCTGCCCCCCCGCCCTCATGTCTATGGCCCGCAACCGGCCTTTCACAATGATATCCTCAAAACCATGAAAAATCTCGGCCTTGACCGGCTTTATAGCCATCAGGTCGAGGCCATTGGTCATTTAAGACGGGGATCCAACGTCCTGGTAACCACGCCCACAGCCAGTGGCAAAAGCCTGATCTACAATCTTGTGGTCCTTGAGGAAATCCTGCGGAACAGGGATGCCAGGGTACTGTACCTCTTTCCCTTAAAAGCCCTTGAACAGGACCAGTTAAAAAATCTGGGTGTGTGGCTGAGCGGGATCAAAGAGACAAAAATCTCCGCCGAGATCTACGATGGGGATACAACACCCTACAGGCGAAAAAAAATACGAACTAACATGCCCCACATCCTTTTCACCAACCCCGACATGCTCCATCGCGGGATTCTTGCCTATCATCAAAACTGGGAAAGACTTCTTGAAAACCTCTCGTTTGTCATCCTGGACGAGGTCCATACCTATCGTGGAATCTTCGGATCACATGTAAACCAGGTTCTCCGGCGGCTGAAAAGGCTCTGCCAGCCCTATGGTACTCATCCGCGATTTATATTACTGTCGGCCACCGTAAGTAACGCGAAGGCCTTTGGCGAGAGCCTTATCGGGGAAGAGATTGAAGTGGTCCGATCCGTGGGTGCGCCCAGATCCGGACAGCATTTCCTCTTCCTCAATCCGGAAGCCAGCGCCAATTTTTCCGCGGCCAAGCTCTTTGTCAACTGCATCCGTAACGGCTTCAGGACCATTGCCTTCACCCAGTCAAGAAAGGTTACGGAACTGATGCATGTCTGGGTATCCCAGTTATCCCCTGATCTCGCCGAAAAGATAAGTTCATACCGGGCCGGTTTTATGCCGGAGGAAAGGAGACAGATTGAAAAAAAGCTCACCAGAGGAGATCTCCTCGGGGTCATCTCCACCAGTGCGCTGGAAATGGGCATTGATATCGGTTATCTTGATATATGCCTCCTTGTGGGCTATCCCGGCACCATTATGAACACCTGGCAACGGGGAGGGCGGGTTGGCCGATCTGGGAGAGAATCCGTGGTTATACTCATCGCAAAACCGGATGCCTTGGATCAATACTTTATGAAACACCCGGATGATTTTTTTGATCGATCATTTGAAGCCGCCGTTCTGGACCCAAACAACCCTTATGTGGTAGATGCCCATCTGCCGTGTGCGGCTGCAGAAAAGCCGATCACCCCTACGGACGAAACATTCTGGCCCGAGGATCTTTCAGTGCATCTTGAAAGGCTTGAAAAACAGGGCGTCTTACACCGGTCTGCCGAAGGCGAGCCCACCTGGTTTGCCTCGAAACGGAACCCCCAGCTTCACGTGAATATACGCTCTGCGGGTGAGACTTTCACAATCTTTGAGAAAGAGACCGGACAGGCCATTGGCAGTATTGATGGAACCCGGGCATTCAAGGAGTGTCACCCAGGCGCCATCTACCTTCATCGGGCCCATCAATATCTGGTTGATCGACTGGTAATTGAAAAAAGGGATGTTGTGGTTCACAGATCGCATCTCAAGTACTTCACGCGAACCCGCAGCGAAAAAGAAACCGAGATACTCCGCGTACATAAAAGCAAGCCAGCCGGGCAGTTTCTGGTCCGTCTGGGGGATCTCAAAGTCACTGAAAGGGTGACAGGTTTTGAAAAACGGGCCTTGCCGGGACAGGAACTCATGGGCGTATTCCCTCTGGACCTGCCTCCTCAGACATTTGAAACCATTGGCTTCTGGGTGGAGATAGAGCCCGCTTTAAAAAAATATATAGAGGAAAAAGGCCTTCATTTCATGGGTGGCATCCATGCCATCGAACACTCGGCCATTGGCATTTTTCCCCTGTTTGCCCTTTGTGACAGGAACGACATAGGAGGCATCTGTTATCCTCACCATGACCAGGTCGGCAAAAGCGCCATCTTCATCTACGACGGTTATCCCGGCGGGGTTGGACTTGCTCAACGAGGCTTCGAGATCATCTTAGAGCTGCTTGAAAAGACCCTGACTCATGTGAGAAGCTGTGAATGTGAGGATGGGTGCCCCTCATGTATCCATTCCCCGAAATGCGGGTCGGGAAATAAACCACTGGACAAGCTGGCAGCCTTAACCATACTTGAAGGTCTCCTCGGGCATATTCCCTTAAGCCGGATATCAAAAGGAGAAGAAGAGAACACGCTGGAGGCACCTTTCAAGGAAAGTGAAAACAATAATAAAATTCACAAAAAACCCAGGCTCCTTATCCTGGATCTGGAGACACAGAAAAGCGCACAGGACGTCGGGGGCTGGCAAAATACGCACCTGATGAGGGTGTCGGTAGCAGTCATCTTTGATACTGCCGAAGAGCGTTTTCATGTCTTTCATGAAGATAAAATCGAGGATCTTCTTGATTATCTGCAGAAAGCAGACCTGATCATCGGATTCAATATCAAAAAGTTTGACTACAGGGTCCTGAGCGCCTATACAAATAATGACCTGAAAGCCCTGCCCACATTTGACATATTAGAGGATATCCACAACCGGCTCGGCTTCCGGTTGAGTCTGGATCATCTGGCAACAGAGACATTAAACCGCGGAAAAACGGCCGATGGGCTTCAGGCGCTGGAATGGTTCCGACAGGGGGAAATGGAGAAGTTGATCGAATATTGCAGGCAGGATGTCATCGTCACCCGGGATCTCTTTCAATACGGGCTTGAAAACGGTCACCTCATCTATAGAGAAAAACGGTCTGAAAGACGGCTGAGGCTCCCGGTCGACTGGAACTTAGATGAGTTGATGAAATAAAATCGCTGTTCGATTTTATGTAGAGCGACGAAGTCGCGTTTCATAAAATCATCGAACAGTGTGAGATGATTTTATTATGAAAGCCTTTCAATGTCGCATGTGTGGGGATTGTTGCTACGGTGAAGGTGGCCTTTATCTTGAACAGAGGGAAATAGATGATATTGCCCGTTTCCTGGAAATGACTCCGGACTCCTTTCTTTCCCGATATTGTGAAGAAAAACATGGCCGTTATCAGCTAAAGACCGGCCATGACAGGTTCTGCGTATTTTTCCATAAAGAAAAGCGCTGCCTGATCCACCCTGTAAAACCCAAACTATGCATCCTGTGGCCTTTCTCCCCTGCCATCGTGAGTGATAAAGAAAACTGGGAAATGGCAAAAGATGCATGTCCCGGTATCAATCTGGGATGTACATTTGAAGAGTTCGTAAGGCAGTCGAAAGAATAAAATCGCTCCACGATTTTATGAAACGCGGCTTCGCCGCTCAATAACACCCCTGTCTGTATCGGCCAGGTGCCTGCTCCCTACTGAGTTTAGACGTCAGTCTTTTATTATAATGCGCAGGGTCTACTAAAACTCCCTCCCCCTCGAAGGGGGAGGGTTGGGGTGGGGGTGAAAACCCCAGGATATTGATCTGCTGCCTTGGGAGAAATGATCGCCAAATGATAAGCCTGCTTAAGAATCTCATAGACATTATTTATCCGCCGCGATGTCCTATCTGCCGCGAATTTCTTCGTAAAGACCCCCTTACAGGCCAGTACAACACCTCCTCCTTCTGTCCGGCCTGCTTCGCCAGTTTCCGCAGGATCTCCACTCCTCTGTGTTCAATATGCGGCAGGCCTTTTGCGGATGGAACGGATGAGGACCATCTGTGTGAAGATTGTTTAAGGAAAAGGCCATTATACAAGGTTGCAGGCGCGCCTTACGTTTATGATGGTCCCCTGATGACCGCCATTCACCAATTCAAATATGGTGGAAAGAGTTATCTCGCCGATTCTTTAGGGCCACTCCTGGCGCAATTTGCAAAAAGCTGGGTCAAAAATCCTGACGTCTTTTTAACTTTACCCGTACCTCTCCATCAAACAAGACTTAGAGAAAGGGGCTTCAACCAGAGTCTGCTGCTGGCAAGGCACGTGGCCGGGGAATTACACACGGAACTGGACTTCTTGTCTCTAAGAAGGGTAAGATATACATTACCCCAAACCGGTCTTGGAAAGGAAGAGCGACGAAAAAATGTCAGGGGAGCCTTTATGCTTGAGAATCCCGAGGTCTTCAAGGACAAGCCAATCCTGCTGGTTGAT
>JAFDHL010000213.1 GCA_019308785.1 Deltaproteobacteria bacterium | reverse complement strand
TAGAATGGGCTGTGAAGATAAAATACGCTTTGTTAAATCTTTCGTTCCGAATTTCCTGACTCAGTAGCCTCTGCCACCCCAAGGCTCAAAAAAGGATTTTTGGGAAGCCCTATATTCCGTTAAGGTGATGGTTTTATGCAGGGCACAAAGTGCATCTATGTGGGCTTGGCTGGGCAAAAAATTTTATATGTCACAAATACATAGAAAAGAAAAGCATAATTTCATGGTTGTCCCACTTTAGGTTCATCCGGCAAATGAGTACTGCGAAACTGTTCAGATATGAAGTTGGCAGATGGGAAGGTTGAAGGAAAGACCGCTTCAACCTTCAAGCTCACAATCATGTGTTGTCTTGAGGCGTACTCATTAACCGGATGAACCCCACTTTGTCTCTGTTGCGTGGTTCTTCAAAATTCTGACCAAGCTTAGAAAATTACGTTACCCAGGAAACGGTTTGTAATAGGTAAGCGCCGATCCTTACCAAATGCCTTTGGTGTGATTTTTACGCCTGGCGGGGCCTGGCGTCTCTTGTATTCGTTCAGATTAACCATTCGGATAACATCACGTACTATCTCGGGATCGAAGCCTTCATGGATGATTTCATCGGGAGCCTTATCTTCCTCCACGTAGGATTCTAAAATGCCATCGAGCATGGTATAGGGCGGCAGGGAATCTTCATCTTTTTGATCAGGCCGCAGTTCTGCTGATGGAGGTCTTTTGATAGTACTTTCAGGGATAACTTCCCTGCCCCACGATTTATTAATATATTCTGACAATTCAAAAACCAGGGTCTTTGGGATATCTTTTATTACCGCAAATCCGCCCGCCATATCTCCGTAAAGCGTGCAATATCCCACGGCAGTCTCGCTTTTGTTTCCGGTTGTGAGTACCAGCCAGCCAAACTGGTTGGACAGGGCCATTAGTATGTTTCCGCGAATGCGTGCCTGAATGTTCTCATGGGTGATGCCATGCTTTTTATATCTTAAAATATCTTTCATTGCATCAAGGTATGATTTGTAAATATCCTGGATCGGAACTTTGATCAGTTGAATGTCCAATTTTTTGGCGAGCAGCTCAGCATCGGAGAGTGTTTCATCTGAAGTATATTGAGAGGGCATGGTTACGCCGACAACATTTTCCGGTCCTAATGCACCTACCGCAATGGCTGCCGTTAGTGCGGAATCAATTCCACCACTCAATCCGATTACAACCTTTTTGAACCCGTTTTTCCTGACATAGTCCCTGGTCCCTAAAATGAGTGCGTGATAGATTTCATCAAGCCTGCCGTATTCATCAGCCACGGTTCCTGGAAATTTTCTCTTTTCATGAAGGGCATGTGAATCAAGAGTGATGAAAACCTTGCCGGAAGCATCTGTTTCGGGGTTTTTTAGAGACTTATCGTCACGATCAATCTGTACGTCCGCAATCAGAAGTTCCTCCTGAAAACGTTTTGCGCGAGCCTTGAGATTGCCATCAGGGTTCATGACGAAACTGCCTCCGTCAAATACCAGCTCGTCCTGTCCGGCGACAAGATTATTGAAACACACAGTAGCCTTTGCTTTATGAGCAAAACGATCTGCCATTTCCAGACGGGATTCGAGTTTGCCAGCGTGGAAAGGAGACGCTGAAATGTTCAGGACAATATCTATATTATTGGTTTGAACAGATTGTTCCACAACGCCCCCTTCGATCCATATGTCCTCACAGATGGTCATGGCTAAGACTATTTGATTCAACTCAAAGACAAAGAACTCTGATCCTTTTTGAAAATAGCGCTTTTCATCAAAGACTCCGTAGTTGGGAAGTTCAACCTTGTGATACGTTCCTGCCAGCTTCTGGTTTTGCAGGATAGCGGCTGCATTGTAGACATTACCGTCACAATAATCGGCATACCCGGCAACAACAACGATATCTTTTACATGCTGTTTGAGATGTTCAATGGCCCTGAGGTTGTCCTCCAAGAAATCGCGCTTTAAAAGGAGGTCTTCGGGAGGATATCCGCATACGGAAAGTTCCGGGAATGTGACAATGTCGGCGTCTTGATTGCGCGCCTTTTCCATAACATCAATAATCTTTGCCAAATTCCCCGAAAAATCGCCAACAGTTGTGTTGATCTGGGCCTGAGCGATCCGGATAAGAGCCATTTGGGAATCCTCCTTGTTACGCAGTATTCGAAAGGCTTTCTGCCTGCTCCTTATATAATACGTAGCCATTCCATGCGAATTTTTGCACTAAACAGGCTGATTAGTAGCCAATATATACGGAAATAGCGTCGACTCGAACTGCCTAAACAGCAGATTCTTGTCTCTACTTAAGAAGCCTCCTCGCCCTCAAGATAGAAACGCCATTTGCAGAACATATCCTCGGGATGGGGATCAGGCGGGGCGAAAAGACATTCAACCTGTATGCCGGGGTCTACAGCCTGGGCAAAGCTTATGAATTCCCCTCGGTGCATCTCCTTGCAATCGAACTCATCCAATCCGCGCCTCAGCCGGGCCTCTTGTGTGGGACAGGATGGCACAGATATGATCACCTCATGGTCGGATTCCTGGACGTCATATCCCACGAGGATAGTCCAGGGCCAGAATTTAAGGGCCTTTACAAAACCTTTTAGACCCTTTTCCTGAATGTTAAAACGAGGTATCAGGTCTTTTGCAGCCATCCCTGAAACGCGGTCCCATACCTGCTCGTTGATTCGCTCTGCAGTGGGCTGGTCAAAACGCTCGGCCACTTTAATAAACCAGAAGGCATCTATCAGCCTGTAGTGCCAGAGGAGAAATTCAATATATTTGCGAAGTTCAGGAGTATCCATCTTTTGAAAAATATCAAGATCCATGCGTGCCCTCCTTTACTAATTTGGGCCAGTGTGGCCTGATTGGTGTTAACCCGGAATGGAGCTTCGCAGACGCTTGGTTTTGCTGCGGTGATGCTTGTTCTCCAAACGGCGCTCCCTTGACGCTGATGATGGTCTTGTTTTGCGTCTAACTTTGGGTTTTTCCGTCGCTTTCCGGATCAGCCGGACCAGTCGGTCCATGGCATCCTGCCGGTTCCGTTCCTGTGTTCGGAAACGCCGGGCCTCGATAATCAGAATGCCTTCCTCCGTGACCCGCCTGCCGGCCATTCGAATAAGGCGCTCGCGAACGTCATCGGGCAGGGAGGGCGAGTGAGTTACATCAAAGCGGAGCTGTACGGCTGTTGCTACCTTGTTGACATTCTGGCCACCCGGTCCCGGGGCGCGGATAAAGTCCTCCCGGAGTTCGCTCTTGTCAATTGCGATGTTGGGTGTAATCTGAATCATTTTCCGAATGCCAGCCTTTCACGTCAGGCCTATTAGCATATTGCAAGGGCGTTAAGCCTGACGTCTTATGTCTTCCGGTACGCAGTTTACCGGGCAATGAAAGTAAATACATCGGCCACATTCATTTCGCCTTATCGTTGCACAAAGTACAGCCAAAGATAGAACATAAATCACCAACAAATCCAACTGAGATATTAACCAGTAGAGAGGGAGTAATATCATGATTATGGGTGCAATTATCGAAACGGCCTTGTCAAATATGTTTAAGGGTTCAGGCCGTGACTTAAAAAACTTCGGAATTCCCCAGAAAAACATGCATTTCGTTGACTTGGCACCTTGAATATAATGCGGGCAATGGGTACAGAAAAACCTGTATATAACAATTACAAGGACTATGCATGCAATAGCATACAAGACAAACCAAAAAATAGAATTCCTTACAATTGCCATACACGCGGTAAGAATAGGTACTGCCAGAACCAGATTCCAATAAAGGTGGTCAATAAACTTGTGTTGTCTCTTTAACTGGATTTCAGAACCATTCATATCCTTTACCCCCTTTTAATTTTTCTCTTGCGTGTTGCGATGTCTAATGCCCCGCTGTCCCACAATCTTGGTTTGCCTTTAATTAATCCTATTGTGCGAGGAGTTAATCCGGCGGTAATAAAAGCTTCAGCCTTTTCGCTCAATTGTTCAGGGCAGTAATACGCCACAATTTTCATCAAACATGACCATATCCTTCTCCACGTCCGGATAAATTCTGTCGATCTTTTTCTGAATGTCGATTGTCTTTTGGATGGCCGTTGCAATCCGGCAGTAGTGTTTGATATCATTTGCTGACAATTCTCTTCCCTTCCGGTCTTTCAGCCACTTATTGCAGACCTGATATCCTCCAATCTGGTATTCCCACATGTCCTTTGTGATTCCTTCAAAATACTGGCTCTGGTTGAAATAAACCCGCTTTTCTTTTTCATCATATTTCAGCTTTTCAATGTTGTTGTCGCCTTTTCCTCGGGATTTTGCAATGGGCGGATTGAGTTCTGATGATTGAAGCAGGTGCAATTGGGTGAGTCTTTCCCCATGGTTGGCCATATCCCAAAATAATTTTGGGTTTTTCGTGAACGGAACCCTTGGGAAATCGGACTTAAGGAACTCGGCATATTTTGTGCGGTAGATGTTGGCATACAGGATAGCATAAACATAAAAGAAGATCTCTTCAGGTGTTGGTGTCTTTTTTCCAAAACTCTTTATTAAATGGTTCACTATATTAGGAGACTGATTCGGAGTCTTTGAACTATATTCTGCCGGCGGTTCAAAGAGCATCAGGGTGCTGCCAGAGGACTGTTTTTGAGGGTTGTCTTTTTTAGGATAAAGATAGAGGGGGAAAATGTAGTTAATGTCATATACGCTAACAGTTTTATGGCCTGTAATATTCTGTGTAACAAAGGCACCAGGCGTCTCTTTAGATTGCTTTGGCGTCATGATTGCGAGGTTTTTGTTCAGCATGTGGCGCATGACTTCTGGCCGTGGCATGCAATGAAAACCCCGGGATTTGCCGGTATAATAGGTATATCTTGTGTCAAATGGCCTGTATAGAATTGGTACTATTTTGCTTTTGTCCAACCCACCGTCCAACAGATCTTTCTGTGCCAGTTCCACTTTCCAATCCCTTGCGTCTTTACCAAGTTTGTAGGCTATCCTGGCTAATTCGTGATCCATTTTTGCAAAGTTTTGAACTGTGGTCCAGGCCTCGTTAGTGCTCCAATTTATGGTAAGTTTGTCCCTGGCAGTGACTATTCCAACGCTATTTAACGGAAATATGTCGGTTATCTTTGGAAACCGTTCATATGCTTTCAAGAGCCTTTCGTCCCTTGGAATAAAAAAATAGGATTCGGATTTTGGGTACAACCTTTTCCATTTGGTTTTTTTGATGTTATTTTTTTGCAGCCATTCATATTTCTTATCTCTCAGCCCCCATCTTTCCGAATGATATACCTTGCATCCTTTCTTTCCTTGCTTTTTTACAAACAGGGCGATAGCGACTCCCTGCCGGATGTCAAAGACATTTT
>JAFDHL010000212.1 GCA_019308785.1 Deltaproteobacteria bacterium | reverse complement strand
AGGCCTCACTAACGTTCCGTAAAAGGTCACCCTATGCGCCTTTTGAAAAGAGACCCCCATGCCCCTGCTTTTACTGTATAATGGAGACACAAGGCCCAAGCATCAAGGCGAAGGTATGGGACTCTTCGAAAGGACGCATCTTTCGGATAAAAACGACTCTAACCAATGCTGCGGCCCGAGTCGCTGTCTGCATGGCAACGGCCTAATGGTAGTCTGCATGGCAACGGCCTAATGGTATCCACTACCTTCCGTTCCAGCAGGCCGCAGCGAGGGTCGCTTCCACCGTAGGAGCAGATGCGGCCCGGAGAAGAGTGCCATACCGAGACTTGACCGGCAGTACCGGCCAATAAAACCCCGCCTTAATTTGCTTTCTTCCCCGCAGAAACGGTTGTATTTTTTTATGTCCTGTAATCCGCGTTGATCGTCACATATTCATGGGTAAGATCGCAGGTAATGATACGATCCTGATAGTCGCCCAGATGAAGATCAATGGTGAGTGTAAATTCTTCTCCTGCCATTATTTCAGCCGCCCTTTTTTCCGCTTCAGCGCCCTTTCCAAGACCTCCTGCAACGATCTGAACATCATCGACCCATATATCCACGCTCTCCTCTTTCATTTCGATGTCCGCCCTTCCGAGGGCAGCCATGATCCTGCCCCAGTTGGGATCCTTCCCGTAAAAGGCGGTCTTTACAAGGCACGAATTTGCCACGGTACGTGCTGCCTTTATGGCATCGGAAGAACTCAAGGCGCCTTTGATCTCAATGGTAATCAGCTTTGTAGCCCCTTCGCCGTCTCTTACCATCATGTGGGCCAGTTCTCCCATAACGGTCTCCAACCCTTTTTTGAAATCCCTGTAACCCGCCTCCGACAGAGCCCTGTTCCCGGCCATACCATTGGCCATCACCAGAACCATGTCATTGGTACTGGTATCCCCGTCCACGGTAATCCGGTTAAATGTGGTTTCTACTGATGAAAGAAGCGCCCTTTTCAGATCACGGGAATCCACCCGTATATCGGTCAGGATAAAGCTGAGCATAGTTGCCATGTTGGGCATGATCATACCCGCCCCTTTGGAAATACCTAAGATACGGTAGGGCTGTCCCCCTGCCCGGCCATAAAAATAGCTCATTTTTGGAAAGGAATCAGTTGTCATAATTGCCCGTGCGGCCAGAAGCATGCCATCCGGGGACAGGGCCTTTACAAGGCTCGGCACAGCCCCGGAAATTGCGTTTATATTCAGGGGTTCACCGATAACGCCGGTGGAGGCGACAAGCACCTCATCAGGCTGAATGCCCAGTTGTTCCGCCAGAAGACCAGTAGTTCGCCGCGCATCATCCAGCCCTGTTTTTCCGGTACAGGCATTGGCATTTCCCGCATTGGCGACAATGGCCCTTGCACTTCCGTTCAGGACATGTTCCCGGCTGATTATGACCGGAGCTGCCTTTACTTTGTTGTTTGTGAAAACCCCTGCCGCAGCCGATTCTCTTTCCGAAAATATCAATGCCAGATCCAGGGACTTGTCCTTCTTGAGCCCCGCAGCAACGGCCGAAGCCTTAAAACCCTGTACTGTATTCTCTCTTATAGACATTTTTAAACCCGTTCAGAAGTCAAAGCCGGAACCCGGAATAGCCACACACCTACATAACTATAGGGCCATGGGGGTCTCCTTTCAAAAAACGCATCATAAATTCTACTGAGATAGTCGAACGCCCCCAGACCCGCAAACATTAGGCTACCGGAAAGGCAGTAAAGGCCAACGCCACGACGAAGAGTCCCTTCTGGGGCTGTCCTATGCTGAATTCTAAGGCCTCACTAGCGGTTCCATGTAATAATGTCAGCATATGCGGCTTTTGAAAGGATACCCCCATGGCCTGCCCGCAGGACGGCAGGCGGGCCCGTCCTCTACCTGTTCTTGATAGTAAGTTTCCGTCTGGAAACGAGCAATTTTTCGCAAGGTCAAAGAAATCAAGGGATTGCGCGGAGACGTACCTTGAGTACGTCGCACAAACAATCCCGCAGATTTATCCGCCTCTGGCGGATTGACACAGACCTGCCTGCCGCAGGCAGGGATTGTGGAAAAGGGCCGTTTCCAAACGGAAACTAAGCTCCGCAGCACTTCTTATACTTCTTACCGCTCCCGCACGGACAGGGATCATTTCTTCCTATTTTTTTGCCCTTACGCCGGACTGTCACAGGCTTATCCCCAGCGTCCCCGTGGCTTAAGTGCATGTCCCTCTTCTTTTTACGGCTTATCTCGTCTGGCCTGCGTCTAACAAGTTGCAGGCGGAAGAGCATGCTCAGGGTCTCCTCCCTGATCCGGTCCGTGAGTTCCTCAAAAAGCGCATACCCTTCTTTCTTATACTCCCTGAGCGGGTCAAGCTGGCCGTAGCCTCGAAGGCCAATACCCTCTTTCATGTGTTCCATATCCTGAAGATGATCCACCCACTGGTTATCGATGATCTGCAGGATAACCAACCGCTCAAGCCCCTCCAGATCTTCCTTTCCGAATAACTTCTCCTTCTCCTGGTAGGCAGATCTGATCTGTTCCTTTAGCAAGTCGCTCAGGTCATCCGCTTTCAGACCGTCGAAATCCTCTTCACCCATATCTTCAGGACCGATTTTTGCCTGAAATCCAAAAAGCCTGGAAATATTGCCCTTCAGGCCCTGAATATCCCATTCATCGGCGTGTAAACCCGGATCAATCCACTTTTCAATCAAGGCATCAACCTTGTCATCGATCATATTATGGACAATCTCCTCAATTCCGTGGCCCTCCAAGACGTCTTTCCTCAGGGAATATATGATCTCACGATGCTTGTTCATCACATCGTCATATTCGAGCAGGTGCTTTCTCATATCAAAATTGTGGGCTTCAACCTTTTTCTGGGCATTTTCAATGCCACGGGAGATCAGGTTATGCTCGATCGGTTCACCCTCTTCCATTCCCAGGCGCTCCATGATAGAGGAAATTTTTTCGGAACCGAATATCCTGAGAAGATCATCTTCCAGGGAAAGATAGAACCGGGAGGAACCGGGATCCCCCTGCCTTCCTGACCGGCCCCTGAGCTGGTTGTCGATGCGACGGCTCTCATGCCTTTCTGTGCCCAGGATATGAAGACCGCCCAACTCTATTACCCCGTCGCCCAAGACAATATCGGTCCCCCTTCCGGCCATATTGGTTGAAATTGTCACGGTTTTTGACTGCCCCGCGTTGGCGATAATCTCCGCCTCCCTCTGATGGTGCTTTGCGTTAAGAACGGAATGGGGAATGCCGGCCCTCTTTAGCATCCTGCTCAGCATTTCCGATCTCTCAATGGAAATGGTGCCCACCAGCACAGGTTGCCCCTTTTCGTAGAGCTCCTTGATCTCCTCAACAGCCGCCTTGAACTTCTCCCTTTCGGTCTTATAAATAGCGTCAGGAAAATCCGTGCGGATCATCTCTTCGTTTGTGGGGACGACCGTTACATCCAGTTTGTAGATATTGTTAAATTCCGCCGCCTCGGTATCCGCCGTACCCGTCATACCGCCAAGTTTTTCATACATCCGGAAAAAATTCTGAAAGGTAACCGTGGCCAGTGTCTGGTTCTCACCTGCAACGCTCACGCCCTCCTTGGCCTCCACTGCCTGGTGCAACCCGTCACTCCAGCGCCGGCCCGGCATCATCCTTCCTGTAAATTCATCGACGATCATTATCTGTTCATCTTTGATCACGTAATGGACATCTTTTTCAAAAAGCCAGTACGCCTTGATAAGCTGCTGGGTGGAATGAAGTAGTTCCGAGCTTCTCATGTAACGTTCTTCGAGATCTCTCAGTTGTTCGTCTTTCTCCTCATCGCTTAACCGTTCATCCTCCCGGGTCAAATGGCTCTCTTCATCCAGGTCGGGAAGAACAAAATCCCCCAGCCCGCTGTCTGAAACAAGCTCGATGCCCTTCTCTGTAAGCTCTACGGCATTACTGCGCTCATCAATTGTGCAATAGAGGATCTGATCCAACTCAGGCAGGAGTTTCTGGGCGCTCAGCATGTTCTCGGTCCTTTCAATCTGTTTTTTCAGGGCCTGATTTTGGGCCAGAATATCGAGAAAAACCGGGTTTTTCGGGTCTCCCCTCTTGATCTGAACCAGCGTTTCTATGGCCTTATCATCCGAATTCCCGCTTTCAAGTCCGCTACGCACTTCTTTCAGGAGGGAACGCACGATTGAAGCCTGCTTTTTTTTCAGATTTATTACGAGGGGCTTGACCTCCATATACACCTTATTCTCGCTGTGTTCCACCGGGCCGCTGATGATCAAAGGAGTCCGTGCCTCATCGATCAGGATACTGTCCACCTCATCAACAATCGCATAATGAAATCCCCTTTGAACGAAATCCTGCATATCGAACTTCATATTATCGCGAAGATAGTCAAAGCCGAATTCATTGTTGGTCCCGTAAGTGATATCGCAGTCATAGGCCCTTTTCCGTTCCGAATCATCCATTCCATGCACGATCACACCGACCGTAAGACCCAAAAAATTGTAAATCCCTCCCATCCATTCCGCATCCCGTTGTGCCAGGTAATCGTTGACTGTCACGAGGTGTGCGCCTTGACCGGTCAGGGCATTCAAGTAAAGGGGAAGAGTTGCCGCCAGGGTCTTACCTTCACCTGTCTTCATTTCAGCTATCTTTCCTCTGTGAAGCACTATGCCACCGATCAACTGAACATCGAAGTGACGCATGCCCAGTACCCTTACGGATGTTTCCCTGACCGCAGCAAATGTCTCCGGCAGGAGGTCGTCCAAAGGTTCCCCTTTCGATAACCTGTCTCTGAACTCTCCGGTTTTCGCCTTGAGTTGATCATCGCTGAGGGCCTTGAAATCCGGCTCCAATAGGTTGATTTCTTCAACCAGCGGTGCCATTCGTCTCAGTTCCCGTTCATTGCTGCTGCCAAAAATGCCTTTTATGACTTTTCCAAACATGGTTTCCTGCCTAACATGAAAAATGTCCAGTCCCTAAAGACCTGGCTTTTTGAATTCAATTAATATGAATTTGTAAAAATTTGCTCCCATTTGTCATTTCGAGCCCCGCAATGCGTGATAAAATCCGCGAGAAATTTTGAACGGCTAATGCATTGAAAATATAAGATTTCTCTCCCGCCTCCGGCGGAATCGAAATGACAAATTCAGTGAATCCGACTTTTTACGAGACCATTAATTAAAAAACTTTATGTCTCAAAAATCAAGACTTTAGTAGCGGATCGGTATTCAGCTTACTGATAAAAGACAAGGGGTGACTACTCACGTAGTCAGGCTGAAGCTGTTTAGACCGAAGGCTGAAGGGGTCCGAAAAGCACAATTGACGCACTTTAGTGGAGAAAGAGCAGATTCTCGCAATAAACATGGCTTCAAAATGAGCCGTATTCCCATTTTTCTTAACAGTCTTCAGCCTTCAGCCTACCCACCTGAGTAGTTACGACAGGCGTACATAAAAAGAGTAAAGAATCCACGCCCAGAGGACGTGGCCTTGATTTGCCCCTGGAAGGGGCTATGATCATAGATAATCTCAGGAGTGCAAAGTGACTAATCCCGCCACGGCGGGACTAAAGTGACTAAAGTTAAGGAATTCCTTTATGCTATAAATAAGATGGAGCGAAGCG
>JAFDHL010000211.1 GCA_019308785.1 Deltaproteobacteria bacterium | reverse complement strand
TTCCATCACCATCTCCAAAGGGGACTCAACGGCGACCTCCATTATCATCGTCAAGGACAACTGGACCTGGATTATCGGAACACTGCTTCTCAGGTATGTCGGCGTCTTTGTGGTGCTTATGGTCCTGTTTTTAGGTATGTCAGCTTCCGGAAAAATCATATCCAGATCAGTAGAAAAGAAGGAGACCAAAAAGCAGCAGGAAAAGGATAAATAGTGCCCGAACAAAAATTAGCAGTTTTCGTTCGGACACTAAATAAGAAAGGAGCACTGTCATGAGAAAGAAAGTAACCGTTGTAGGAGCCGGAAATGTGGGGGCTACTTCCGCCATGCGGATCGCCGAAAAAGAACTGGCCGATGTGGTTCTTGTTGATGTTCTCGAAGGGGTACCTGCGGGCAAAGCGCTTGATCTCTGCGAGGCGGGGCCTATTGAGGGCCATGATTCTGCCGTCATCGGTTGTACGGCTGAATACGATAAAGCTAAAGACTCCGATATTGTGATCATCACTGCAGGCATACCCAGGAAGCCTGGCATGAGCCGTGATGATCTTCTTACTACCAACATGGGGATTATGGGGTCGGTCTGCAAGGAAATTGCCGCGGTAGCGCCGGATTCCATCCTGATCATAGTGAGCAATCCCCTCGATGCCATGTGCCATGTGGCTTTTGATACCACCGGTTTTCCCAAAAACAGGTTGATGGGCATGGCCGGCATTCTGGACTCAGCCCGTTTTCGGGCCTTTATTGCCCTGGAACTTAAAGTATCAGTGGAAAACATCCAGGCCCTGGTTCTTGGCGGACATGGAGATACCATGGTTCCCCTGCCTCGGTATTCCACGGTGGCAGGAGTTCCTATTACCGAGTTAATGGCTCCTGAGCGGATCGAGGCCCTTGTGGACAGGACAAGAAAGGGGGGGGCTGAAATCGTTGGACTCCTCAAAACAGGGAGCGCTTACTACGCACCGGCGTCAGCCGCTGTGGAAATGGCAGAAGCTATTTTAAAGGACAAGAGAAAGATTCTTCCCTGTGCGGCTTATTTGGAGGGGGAGTATGGGATTAATAATCTCTTTATTGGCGTGCCTGTCAAGTTAGGCGAAACCGGTATAGAGGAAGTGATCGAAATAGAATTGACCGATGAGGAGAAAAAGGCCCTTGACAATTCAGCAGCTGCCGTCCAGGGGCTTGTTGATGACCTTAAAAGGCTGAAGGAATAGGGCCGGATTACTCCACTCTTTTTTGACAAAATAAAACAGGAGGATTATACAGTGAGTGAAATTACATCTCCAATGGGAGGAAAGGTTCTCGATGTTAAGGTAAACGTAGGTGACACCATCAATGAGGGTGATGAGGTCGTTATCCTTGAGGCTATGAAAATGGAGTTGCCCGTGGTTGCCGATGGGTCTGGCACGGTGAAAGAGGTGAAATGCAAAAAGGGCGATGCGGTGGAAGCCGATGCCGTTCTAATTGTGCTGGAATAGCAGGAACGAACATTTAGCCGGAAGGGTGGATGGTAAAATAACAGGAATAAAAAAACAGAAAAGAGAGGAAAATTATGGCTGTAAAAACAATCATTAAAAGAAAGGTTCCTAAGGGAAAGGAGGCAGAGTTATTACCCCTCCTGGCGCAGATTAGGTCAAAGGCTTTAGCCCAACCCGGTTATATTTCGGGTGAAACTTTGAGGAGTATAGATAATCCCGAGGAATATCTGGTCATCGGTACCTGGCAGTCGGTTGATGTCTGGAAGGCCTGGCAGTCGAGTGAAGAAAGGGCAGAGATACAGGACAAGATTGATTCCTTATTGGGAACAAAAACCGAATACGGAATCTATTTTTACGGATAGGGGAACGATTATCTTTGAAAACCTTCACTCAGCTCCCTGAGTGCTTAGTTGTAAAAATTCTGGGACGTAAAATTATTGTAAAATAGGGGAAAAAATATGAGCGCAATAATAAATACTATCGAGGGAAATGAAGCGGCTGCCCATGTGGCCTATGCCATGAGCGATGTGTGCACACTCTACCCCATAACCCCTTCGAGCAGCATGGGAGAATACGCCGATGAATGGGCCGCCCATGGACGAAAAAATATCTTTGGCCAGGTGTTGAAGGTGGTGGAAATGCAATCGGAGGGCGGAGCGGCCGGCTCTGTTCATGGAGTCCTCGCTGCAGGCGCCCTGGCGTCTACATTCACAGCCTCCCAGGGACTTCTCTTGATGATCCCAAACATGTATAAGATGACCGGAGAGTTGTTGCCGGGCGTTTTTCATGTCTCCGCACGGGCCCTTGCTACCCACGCCCTTTCCATATTCGGGGACCACTCAGACATCAATGTAATCCGTGAAACAGGCTTTTCCCTGCTTGCCTCCGCATCTGTTCAGGAAGTCATGGACCTGGGCTTGGTGGCTCACCTTTCAGCGATTCGGTCTACTTTACCATTTCTCCACTTCTTCGATGGATTCAGGACCTCCTCGGAGATTCAGAAGATCGAAATGATCGATTACGAGGATATGGCCAAACTTGTGGACTGGGAAGCCATTGATGATTTCAAGAGCCGTGCCATGAATCCTGAGAACCCCCAAATGAGAGGGACTGCCCAGAATCCGGACATCTTTTTCCAGAACCGGGAGGCCGCCAATCCGTTCTATGCGCGGATCCCTCACATCGTTCAGGAAGAGATGGAAAAGGTGGGAGAGATGGTGGGCCGGCCTTACAATCTCTTTGATTACGTGGGGGATCCCGAGGCGGACAGGGTTATCATTTCCATGGCCTCCAGTTGTGACGTGCTCGAGGAGACGGTAAACTACTTGAACGGATTGGGAGAACGTGTCGGTCTCATCAAGGTGCGCCTATACCAGCCTTTTTCCAGTGAGCACTTCTTGAGGGCATTGCCTGTCACAGCCGAAAGGATTGCGGTGCTTGACAGGAGCAAGTCTCCTACAGGCCTTGGAGAACCGCTTTACCAGGATGTGTGTACTGTTTTTTATGAAAGAGGCGATGTCCCGGTCATCGTAGGTGGCCGGTACGGGCTCGGGAGCAAGGATTTTACCCCCACAATGGTCAAGGCAGTTTATGACAATCTCCGCTCAAGGGCACCTAAGACCCACTTTACTGTTGGTATTACAGACGATGTCACCCACACCTCCATTGAATTGGGTGAAGAAATCGATCCATCCCCTGAAGGTACCGTAAGGTGCAAATTCTGGGGTCTGGGTGCCGACGGAACGGTTGGGGCCAATAAAAACGCCATCAAGATCATCGGTGAAAACACAGACATGTTCGCACAGGCCTATTTTGCCTATGATGCCAAAAAGTCGGGAGGGATCACCATCTCACACCTCCGGTTTTCTCCCCACAGGATCCAGTCTCCATATCTGCTCACCAAGGCCGACTTTGTAGCGTGTCATAATCCTGCATTCGTTGATCAATACGATATCCTGGAAGGGATAAGGGAAGGAGGCTCTTTCCTGCTCAACTCTCCATGGAGCCAGAAGGAATTGGCGGCCAAGCTGCCCGATCACATGAAACGGACAATCGCGCAGAAGAAGCTAAATTTTTATAATATTGACGCGGTTAAGATCGGGGCTGAACTGGGTTTGGGGGCACGCATTAACATGATAATGCAGGCCGCCTTTTTTCAGATTGCCAATGTCATTCCCCCCAAGGATGCCTTCAAATACATGAAGACTGCCATCAATAAAACCTATGGAAAGAAGGGGGACAAGGTTGTCCAGATGAACTATGCGGCAGTGGACAATGCCATTGGCGCTTTGAAGAAAATAAAAGTTCCCGCGACCTGGGCCAGGGCAGGTCAGGAGGCTTACATTGAAAAGGACGAGCCCGAGTTCGTGCAGAACGTCATGAGACCCATGATTGCCCAGCAGGGGGACAAGCTCCCGGTGAGCGCTTTTAGTCCTGACGGCGTATTCCCGACCGGGACAACCAGATACGAAAAGAGAGGAGTTGCCATCAATGTTCCGGAGTGGCTGCCGGAAAACTGTATCCAGTGCAACCAGTGCTCATTCGTGTGTCCTCATGCGGTTATTAGACCGGTTTTGGCCAGGAAGGAAAACCTTAAAAACGCTCCCAAGGGTTTTCTTACCGTAGACGCTAAGGGCAAGGAGCTGAAAGGGTTGCGTTACAGGATCCAAATCAGTCCACTGGATTGTGTGGGCTGCGGGAGCTGCGCTGAGGTCTGCCCTTCCAAGAAAAAGGCGCTGATTATGAAGCCTTTTACCTCGCAGACCAAAGTCCAGATTCCCAATCATGTTTTTTCCACCAAACTTCCTGTTTTAGACGATGTGATGCCCGCAACTTCGGTTAAGGGAAGCCAGTTCAGGCAGCCCCTCTTTGAGTTCTCGGGAGCCTGCCCCGGATGCGGCGAAACACCTTACGTCAAGCTTGTCACCCAGCTCTTTGGTGATCGTATGATGATCGCAAATGCCACAGGGTGCTCTTCCATCTATGGCGGATCCGCGCCAAGTTGCCCTTATACCATGAATGAAGAAGGACACGGTCCGACCTGGGCTAACTCCCTGTTTGAAGATAATGCCGAGTATGGGTTCGGCATGGAACTGGCAGTGAGCCAGAAACGATCCAAAATCGCCGATCTGGCCCGTGAGGCCCTGGAAAGCGGCGTGTCTAAGGATCTTCGGGATGCATTGCAGGGATGGCTCGACAATATGGGTGACGGGGAAAAATCAAAGGCCTTTGGTCGGCAGATCATGGAATTGATCGAGACGGATATGATAGGTTCCGATGTGGATATCAATCCCATACTTCTTGAAATTCTGGATCTGGGCGACTACCTGACAAAAAAATCCGTCTGGATAATTGGTGGAGACGGGTGGGCCTATGATATCGGATACGGTGGTTTGGATCATGTACTGGCCATGGGACGTGATGTTAATGTTCTCGTCCTGGATACGGAGGTCTACTCCAATACGGGTGGACAATCATCCAAGTCAACGCCTACCGGTGCAGTGGCCAAGTTTTCCGCCGGCGGCAAATACACCCGCAAAAAGGACATGGGGATGATGGCCATGACTTACGGGTATATTTATGTCGCCTCTGTGGCTATGGGGGCTAACAAGAATCAGTTCTTGAAGGCGGTTATAGAGGGGGAAAGCTATGACGGGCCCTCTCTGATCATCGCATATTCACCGTGCATTAACCATGGCATTAGCATGACGCACAGTCAGGAAGAGGAAAAAAAGGCCGTTGAATCCGGTTACTGGTCCCTGTATCGATATGATCCCAGGCTCAAAAAAGAGGGCAAGAACTCGTTTCTCCAGCCTCACAAGGACCTTTCCGGAGAATGCGGAGAAGCTCTTTGAAAAGGCTGAAGAGGACATGAAGGAGAGATACGAGAATTACAAACGCATGTCAGGATAAGAGGTATGGGACGCCGCCCCATAAGCGCTAAGTTGTTTTGAAAGATGAACGTCGAACATCGAACATATTAAAAGATGAACGTCCAACATCGAACGTCGAACGTCGAATAATGATGTCGCTCCGCTCCTCAAATTATTTTAAAATCGAATAAAAAAACCAATGCCGAACCTTTAATGACTATTTCTGTTTCTTTTCAGCCGTTTTGATACTCGTAACGAAAATTTTAATTAATTCTTCTGTCTCCTGTAAAATATCATTTAGTAGTTCAGGTTTTTTAATTAGTGGTACACGCTGAATAAGCTTTAACCATCTCTGGGTCTCCTTAAGTTCCTTTAATGAGATACGAAGCTTATGGATAAAGTCCTTTGGGGACTTTGCTGCCTGGGCTTCACCATGGTTTGAATAAGGTGAAGTTCCCGATTTTACTAATTGGCCCGCAACATGGTTGCCTGCTCTGGTATTTGGTAACTGTTCAACGATCTTTATGATTCGCACCGAATACTCGAGCAGCCTTTCTTCCAGGTCATATGTCTGTTTCTTCATCTTTTTTCATTCAACGTTCGATGTTGGACGTTCGATCCGCCGGAGGCGGACAAGTGCTTGCTCGCCTGTGGCGAATTCGATGTTCTTTTTTTTCAGCGCTTATGGGGCGCCGGCCGGGTATCACGTAGACATGGCG
>JAFDHL010000013.1 GCA_019308785.1 Deltaproteobacteria bacterium | reverse complement strand
TGCATACGCGCGGTCATGGCTACCATGGCCAGGTTATGGGCATTCATAATGTCATTGATATCACCGGTCAGGCCAAGGGAAAACTCCGTCATAGGGATTAAAAGGGAATTGCCTCCTCCAGCCGCGGTTCCCTTGATGTTCATGGTCGGGCCGCCTGAAGGCTGCCTGAGGGCCCCGCCAACATTCAGGCCGATTTTGCCCATACCTTCCATCAGACCGCATGAGGTTGTGCTTTTTCCTTCGCCTAATGGTGTTGGTGTGATTGCGGTCACTTCAATGTATTTTCCATCCGGTTTGTCTTTGAGGCGGTCGATGATTTTCAGAAAATCAAGCTTGGCCAGCCTGCCCATTGCCAGGACTTCCTCTTTTTCAAGTCCTAATTTCTCTCTCCACTCATCCGGTGTGGGCATATTTGCTTCCGCTGCCTCGGAAATCTGCCAGTCTGCCATTTCTACTGCGTTGTAAGCCATAAATCTAATCCTCCTTCTCTATTGATGTTTTTTCCGGTTCGGAAATATCTTCCTTACCGGATTCTTATGTAAGCTGCCAAATTCTTTGGCTTTTTTTAAGAAAATCATTCTCTATCATAAAAAAAAATAGGCGTCAAGATTTATCGTGTTATTTATTTCACAACCCTAACCAACTCCCTTCCCCGCCACAAAAACGGCGGGATCTCCGACAAGGGGGAGGATGGTGAGGTCTGCAAATTGAGTTATGAGATCAACTTCAACTCAAAAAACGCTCTCGATAAGCTCTTATGGATCAAAGAGGCCCTATGAAGAGATACCTACGGTATACGAAGATATAAGGATTCGGGTATTGAGCGGTTGGGAAGGCTTCCGGTGCATTGGCAAGTAAAACGTATCTTGTTCCCATGCTCAGCACACCCATTTCTCGTTCCCATGCTCCGCACACCTATTTCTCGTTCCCATGCTCCGCACACTTATTTCTCGTTCCCATGTCTCGTTCCCATGCTCTGCGTGGGAACGCATAAATCATTTTGGCTTATTTTTTACCCAAAACAGCCCGCCACCTCTCCCCTCTGATATCCGACTTCTGCTTTTCCTTGACTAACTAACTAATTTTAGTTAATTTTCTCTAAGTTTTTAGAATTTTTTGTTTTGATCAAATTAGGAGAAACTATGAATTGAGGACACCGAACCCCCATTTTTTTGACAGTGAAAAAGGGATTTAATTCTTGGTTGGTTTTTCAAGTGAAATCCGTTTAAAAGATTAGGTCTATGCAAAAAGAAGCAAAAGCAAGGATAAGAATCAATAGGCTCCGCGAGCTCACCCTAAAGGGCTCACTCGCCTCCCCAACATCTATAACTTGGAAGTGTACCAGTAAATAACTCAATACGGCCAGCATCAATAGGATTGAAGATTGACGATTGTCGATTGAAAAACAGCCGAAAAACAATAAAACACATGTGAGGATGCTGGAAATAGGATCTGGATTGCGATCTGAAAACCGTGCTTAGACTATGTAACACAAGAAGGAGAAGGAAGGGAAAAAAGGACTCCTTTTTATGGGATGGAACAACCGGCGTTTACCAATAGCGTTAAGCCCGGAGGGGAGCGAATCAAAATGCCCATGTCACAAAACGAAATTGAGGATCTGAAATATGCAAAAGATCTATTAGAAAACCCTGGCCTGGCTGCAAGAATCACCGATGCGTTGGGCACTGCTATTGACAAGGGTTTTGAAATTCTACCAGCTAAATGGTCAGAGGTGGTCCAGCAGGCTACAAAAGAATCACTGCGCAAGGCACTGGAATTCGCGGTCATAACGATGGATGATCGGCCAAGGGCATCTTCCTGGAATTTTTTACACAAAATTCTTGCTGCAACTTCCGGTGCAGTAGGTGGTGCCTTTGGTCTGCCAGCCCTTACAGTGGAGTTGCCTATATCAACAATCATCATGCTCCGTTCCATTGCCGATATCGCACGGAGCGAAGGCGAAAAGATCAAAATGCTCGAATCAAAGTTGGCTTGCCTGGAAGTTTTTGCCCTTGGAGGTAAATCGCACGGAGACGATGCAACAGAGACCGGATATTTTGTGGTGCGGGCTGCTTTTGCCCGCGAGGTTTCTGAGGCCGTTAAATACATAGCGAAAAAAGGGTTTGCCGACGGGGGTGCTCCGGCGATCTCCAGGTTCATAACCACAATTGCATCCCGTTTCGGAGTAAACGTCTCAGAGAAAATTGCAGCACAGGCTGTGCCTATAATTGGAGCTGCGGGAGGTGCATTGATAAACACGATTTTTATAGATCATTTCCAAGACATGGCACGCGGTCACTTTATAGTGCGCAGGCTTGAGAGGGTTTACGGGACTGACGAGGTTCAGCGTCAATATGAGGAACTGTGATTACTGGGAAAACAGGAATGTCCATGAAATAATGGCATTTTCGGGGTGGGACGGAAAGGAGATCCTATGAATAAAAAAAACAAGACATTAGGTTTTCTTGGTGCGGGCAATATGGCCACTGCCCTGATCAAGGGGCTCATTGAAAGCGGTGTTTATGATCCGGATAAGTTGCTGGTTTCTGATAAGAGCAAAGAGGCATTGAAAAAAATCTCCGGACAATTCGGCCTGGAGTGTTTTTCCTCTAATGCGGAGATGATACATAAAAGCTCAATTGTGGTGCTTTCCGTAAAACCTCAAAATATAAGAGAAGTCTTAGACGAGGTGAAGCGAGAAATCAGGGACGATCATCTGGTGATATCTATTGCCGCCGGGATTCCACTGAAAATGATCCGTTCCGTTATTAACCGGGATATTCCGCTTATCCGGGTGATGCCGAACACGCCGGCGCTCGTTCAAAAGGGAGTGAGTGCCCTGGCAGGGGGGCATCTGGTAACGCCTGAACACATGAATATCGCCAAAAAGATTTTTGGCGCTGTAGGTGATACGGTGGAAGTGCAAGAAGACATGATGGACGCGGTAACGGCCCTGTCAGGGAGCGGGCCTGGATATGTGTTCAGGATAATGGAATGTATGGTAGATGCAGGCGTGGCCGTAGGGCTTGAAAAAGATATATCACTTAAACTGGTTATTCAGACTTTCTTGGGCGCAGCCTATCTGGCAAAGGAGTCTGAGCATTCTCTGTCCAGGCTGAGAGAAATGGTAACCTCTCCGGGCGGTACAACAGCCGCCGGTCTATCTGTATTTGATAACATGGGCCTTGAAGAAATGACAAAAAAGGCGGTTGTGGCTGCATGCAAGAGGTCTGTGGAATTGGGTAAGAACTATTAGTTGCTAAAGGCGGGGCAAACCCTGATCCAGCTAAAAGCCGCCTCGAATGTCCAGGAGGCTGTCGGAAAACCCCCATCTACCGTTCGACATGCTCACGGCCCTGAGCAAAGCCGAAGGGCTGCGTTATCCTCATCCCTCGTCACTGCGGCGTACCAGTATGTACGCCTCATTCCTCGGGATTTTGGATGCCTTGTATCTGGAGATTTTCCATCAGCCTCCAATAGAACCGGTTCTCCGACAGGCTCCTAGTGTACTGTCAACGATACTCTGTCCTTTCGAAGGAGTCTTCACGACCGAGAAATCTTAGATTTCTCCCTTCCACCCTCCGTAGCAAAGCTACTGCGGAGGACGGGGCGGTCGAAATGACATTTCTTGATTGACACGACACTAGCGGAGGCGGGCTTTGTTCCAGATCATTGGAAAAACAATGGATTCCGAAAGCAACTCTACAGGGTCGCTGTTTCTCAGGACCTTTCTAATATTCTCATTCCTACTGGTGTTTTCCAGGTGCAGTGTTAAGGAAAGACCACGCTATACCGCTCCAACGCTTCTTCCGGGGACGGAACGCCAGATGAAAAGCCCCGGTTTCTGGATCAGCCGCCATCCTTTTCCTGACAAAGTCATACTGAACCCTGTACAGATCAAGAAATTAAATGCTCACATTGAACATGGTCTTAAAACAAGAAAGGTCATCTCCAGGCTTGATCCCCAGTATTCGGGTAAGGAGTTAGTTTCATATCTGGAGAAGAAACTGAATCGTTCATACAAAAAAGGGCTTTATCTGAGTAATAGGAAAAGAGCCAGCCTCGGCTTTTATCAAGAAATAAGAAAGCGAATGAACCTTGATGTAATCCCTTCCGAAATACGACTGAGGTATGGCTTTATTGTTCGCTATGCCGACCAGCGCGTTTTTCCAACAGAGGATGGTCTATTTGCCGAACCTGATGATACTGATTTTGACGAATTACAAAACAGTGCCCTTGATATCGGCACGCCTCTGGAGATCCTGCACCAAAGCACGGACAGGAAGTGGTATTATGTAATAGCCCCCCTGAGTTCCGGCTGGGTACAAGCGGAACAGGTTGCCCTTTGCAGCTTAAAAGAACTGAAGCCTTTGACGAATTATTCGCCATTTGCGGTAGTTATCAGGCCTAAGGCGGGGGTTTATCTCGATTCCTCTTTAACACAATATTACGACTATGTGAGGATGGGTATAAGGTTGCCTCTGTATAAAATGGATTCAAAAGTAGTGCAGGTTATTATTCCCCTTCGCAAACCAGACGGGACTTTTGTAGAGAAAACAGCCTATGTGAGAAAAGAAATGGTGCATGAAGGGTATCTTCAGTTTACCGCGCGAAATATCATTCAGCAGGCATTTGAGTTGCTAAATGCACCCTACGGCTGGGGTGGGATGTATGGTGAGCAGGATTGCTCCCGGTTCATCCAGGAAATCTTCGCTACTATTGGTATATTTTTTCCAAGGAACTCTTCAGACCAGACACAGGTAGGCTGCCTGATAGGTGAATTCGATAAAAACAGCACTGAAAAGGAAAAGCTTGAAATTCTGTCCAAGAAGGCCATTGGTGGAATTTCGGTCTTGTATATAAAAGGGCACATCATGATGTTTCTTGGGACGGCCAATAAGAAACCCTATGCCATTCACGCGACCTGGGCGTATCGTGACCCGGCCCGGAAGGGCAATGCCGTTCGAAAGATAAATCGTGTTGCCATATCAGACCTTTTTTTGGGCAGGGGTTCAAAAAGAGGTTCTCTTTTAAAACGATTGATGATGATCAGAAATATCTCGCCTCATATCTTGTGCCCCATTCTCCCTTGACACACAAACCCATTCCACCCTACAATTCCTTTCGGGAAAAGGGAATTCTTTTCACCTAATCCTGATAACCTCGTAAAAAGTCGGTTTGCGCCTTTTTACTCGGCGGGGAAGGGCTTCCCCTCCCCCGCCATTTGAAGTAAATTCAATCCCGCGTAGCGCGGGACCACCCTCGCTCCAAGCCGGGGCTTACTCGCCCTCGGCCTGTTGACGGACTTTCAACTAACTTAGCAAGATAGTTTCGGTTACAGTGCCGCAGCACGGCATCACATAGCTTTTTACGAGTCCGTCAATCCTACTTGGGAGACTTAAATGAAAAAGGATACTTTTGATGATATTGGGAAGATGCCTTTAGAAGGGCTTATAGATGCCGGTCAATTAGAAATTGGACAAAAAGTTGTATTTAGATATATGACGGAAGCGGGCAAGAAAGAGATTTTCGAGGGATCACTCCAAAAAAATGGAATTACTGTGGATGGTCATTTGTATTCAATAAGCTATTCGGCCGTTTACTGTATGAAAAAGGCAGGGGATCAAAGGGCAATCAATGGTTGGTTGGCTTGGCAAACCGAAGACGGTCGGTATTTAGCAGAAGTGTATCAGCAATTTCGGGATAAAAAACCACCTTCAATACATTCAAAAAGTTATTCCGAAAAATACTATCAGTATCCAAGTCGACGTGATGTGGTTTTTATATTCGGCGCCGGCGCTTCTTATGCCGACGGCGCACCTTTGCAGGAGGATATTTTGCCACGGATTCTGGAAACGAATAATAAGGAACTGTGTGACTCTCTTATCCATAGGGTCATTAAAGAGTTTCTTGCAGATAATTTCAAATGGAATAAAGATGCAGGCTACTACCCTACCCTTGAAGAAGTCTTCGGATTTATAGATTATTTTATTCAGAAAGGCGAGAGCCTTAATCAAAAATATAGCTTGGGGTTAATAATCGAAATAAAAGAAGCACTGATTAAACTAACTCACTATATCATTTCTTTCACAACATCTTCCACAAGCAGGGTTTACCAGTTGTTTTGGGAAGCCATCTACAAATACAATAAAAACATTTCAACTATTGTGTTAAACTATGATACTTATCTTGAGGATGCGTTTTCCCATATGTTTCCAAGAAATATTTATTTGGACTACTGCCTAAGATTGGCCAATTACGATTATAGCGAAGATATTGATGATAAGAACTGGTGGGTAAATCCCCGAGAACCTATTCTTTCCCTGTCAACAGCAGAGCCGGTTTCAATTAAGATTATAAAGATTCACGGCAGCTTGAATTGGAAATACTGTAATTGCTGCAATCAGGTCCTGCTTACGCCATTGGATAAGAAGTTCGATATGGGAATAGGGGATACAACTGGCAAATCCCAAACAGAGGATGACATACACTCAGGCTTGGTAGGCCTGCGCTGTTCACGGGATGGGAATGAATTTCAGACATTACTGGTGCCGCCATCCCACATGAAGAATCTGTCCCATCCGGTCAATTCTCAATTGTTTATCGAATCTTCGGAGGAAATTAGGAGAGCGAAGAAAGTCGTATTTATCGGCTATTCATTACGCCCAATCGATGTCCACGTGAAGGCCATTCTAAAGAAGAGTTTAAAACCAGATACTGAAATTATGGTTGTTGATACAAATACTTCAGAGGAATTCAGATTTCGTTATCAGGGACTTTCGAATAATATCAGATTTATCCCATATTCATTTGAAGATTTTGTTCACGATGAAGCCCTATTAAAGGAGATCTTATTGTAATTATAATTTATAAGATTACCTGGCAACGAGAAATTTAGTGTCAAATAAAATTTAATATAGACTATTGCTCTTTTTATTTAGATTAATCAGAAAGTTACTTAATATTCTGTCTCCAAAAAAGTCTTGTAAAAATAATTTATTTGAAGACTTAAAATTTCATTAGGAGAGCATTGTGTACAAAAAAACCTTAATTGGAATTATTCTCTGTTTAATCTTCATTGGGGGATGGTGGTTTTTCAAACAATACCAGCAACGGGACCGGGAACCGATCAAGGTCGGTATCTTACATTCTCTCTCTGGTGTAATGGCGATCAGCGAATCACAGCTCATTGATGCGACCTTAATAGCTATCGACGAAATCAATCTCAACGGTGGTTTGCTGGGCAGAACCATAAAACCGGTTGTTGCCGATGGGCGCTCTGACTGGCCTACATTTGCTAAGGAGGCTGAAAGGTTGATTGCGGAAGAAGGCGTTACCGTTATTTTCGGTTGTTATACATCCGCCAGCCGAAAGAATGTCAAACCCGTTGTCGAAAGATACGACAGCCTCCTTTTTTATCCGGTTCCTTATGAGGGCGTAGAGCAATCACCAAACATCGTCTATAACGGCGCCTCCCCTAATCAACTCTATATACCGGCAGTGAAATGGTGCTTTGACCACCTTGGCAAACGGTTTTTCCTGGTGGGTTCGGATTACATCTGGCCACGCACGGTCCATACCGTAATGAAAGACCTTATCTCCGCCTTGCGGGGAGAGATTCTTGGTGATGAGTATGTCTTGGTGGGAAGTGATGATGTGGAGAAGATAGTGGAGAAAATTGTAAAGACCCGGCCGGATATCATTTTGAGTACCCTTGTGGGGACTACGAATATTGCCTTTTATGAGAAACTCCATTCGGCAGGCATAAAACCGGATAAGATTCCCACAATGGCATTTGCGATTTCTGAAGTCGAGTTAGCACAAATGAATGCGGAAGAACTTGCGGGGAATTATTCATGCTGGAGCTACTTTCAAAGCGTGGACAGTAAAACGAACCGAGAGTTTGTTAGGCGGTTCAAGACAAAATATGGGCAGAATAGGATGATTAATGACTCGATTGAAGCCGGCTATTTTGGAGTTTACATCTGGGCGCAATCCGTTCGAGATGCTGGTTCGACGGAAGTTGGAGCTGTCCGGAAAGCACTTGCGGATCAGAGCTTTGAAGCGCCTGAAGGAATTGTGTATATAGATGGAGATACCCAGCATACTTGGAAGACTGTGAGGATCGGAAAAATTAGAAAAGACGGTCAATTTGATATTGTTTGGAGTTCAAAAAAACCTGTCCGGCCTGTACCCTATCCTATCTATCGGACAAAATCTGAATGGGAAAAGCTAATTTTGGATCTATATATAGGATGGGGCGAAAGGTGGGCCAATCCAGGAAATAAGTAGTAGATGCTCGATATGAAATTCTTAAGAAGCCCCAAGATCGCGAGTCAGTTGATTATCTGGTTTTTGACTATTGCCTTGGTCCCTCTATCCTTTGTGAGCTATGTGATCTATCAAAAATCAGAGCATTCTTTATTCGAGGGCGTGACTGAAGATCTATTGTCAGTAGCTCAGCGACAGTCAAAGCAGATCCTGACCTATATTCGTGAAAGGGAGAGAAACGTAACCACTCTATCACGGATGCCAGGGATTGTGATTGCCATGAAGGAGTTTGACCATGCTTTCAAGAAGAAAGGCATTGATTCCCCGGAGTATGGGGCTGTTGATCGGAAACTTCGACCTTTTTTAACTTATTATCAGGAGTCGTTTAGATATGATGATCTTTTTCTGATCTCCTCAGAAGGAAACGCGGTCTTCTCCGTGAAGCGAGGGGAAGATTTCGGTTCAAATTATATTACAGGGATCTATCGGACAACGGAACTGGCAAAAACCTTTGCCCGAGCAAGTACCCTTTTAGCGACTGCGGTATCGGATTTTGAATACTATCCCCCAACAAATGAACCGGCGGCTTTTATCGCCTCGCCGATTCTTGACAAGGGTCTCATAATTGGCGTCGTGGCACTCCAGATGAATAATGAGGAGATCTATAGTATTGTAAATGATTATACCGGCTTGGGAGAAACCGGCGAAACGATTATTGCTTCTAAATTGGAGCATCGAGCCATCTTTAAGACGCCATCCCGACATGACCCCTATGCTGCCTTTAGGAAGAAGATACCACTCGGATCCGGTCTTGACAGTGGTATTGAAAAATCGGTTCAAGGTAGAAAAGGGGCAGGTATCATCACCGATTATCGGGGTGAAGAGACCCTGGCAGTATGGAAATATATCCCAAATATGAGATGGGGCATGGTCAGCAAGATTGATACAGAAGAAGCATTTAGGCCGATTGCCCATTTGAGAAAACTCTATGTCACAATGGGATTGATCACACTGATTTTAGTTGTAGCATCGGCAATCTTTGTGGCCAGATCTATCTCGGATCCTATCTTGAAATTAACTGGTATCACGAAAACAGTCGCCGAAGGCGATCTGGAGCAAAAAATAGAGATTGCGGCAAAGAATGAAATAGGGGCTCTCGCGGCGTCATTTAATGAAATGATACGTAAGCTGAAAGAGTCGATAGAAGAATTAAAGATAACAACAGCCGCTAAAGAGAGGATTGAAAGTGAGTTAGAAATAGCCCACGACATCCAGATGGGGATTCTGCCCAAAGTCTTCCCGCCTTTTCCAGACAGGCATGAATTCGATATATATGCGACCCTTGAGCCGGCAAAAGAGGTAGGTGGTGATCTTTATGATTTCTTTTTCCTGGACGATGACCATCTTTGTTTTGCAGTCGGCGACGTATCCGGAAAGGGGGTGCCTGCTGCCCTTTTTATGGCAATGACAAAAATCCTTATCAAGACAAAGGCTACCCGTAACCTCACGCCTGATATCGTTTTGACCAGAGTTAATCAAGACTTGACCCTGGACAATCCCGCACTGATGTTTGTGACTCTTTTTTTGGGTATTCTTAATCTGCGAACAGGTGAATTGGAGTACAGCAATGGCGGCCATAATCCACCATATCTTATTAGGAGGGATGGGCACTTAGAACCCCTGGCAACCACCCATGGGATGGCTTTAGGAGTTATGGAGGATGTTTCCTATCAATCCAAAAAGATATTAGTTCAAAAAGGAGAAAAGGTTTTTCTTTACACAGATGGGGTCACAGAAGCAATGAATGAGAGGTACGAACTGTTTTCCGGGGAGAGATTGGAAAAAGAGCTGTCAGCTATGGGTGAAAAATCACTTGAGGGTATCATTAACGGTTTGATGTCAAAAATCAGGATTCACGCGGAATCAGAACCACAGTCAGACGATATTACCATGTTGATGCTCACGTATAATGGGCCTCAAATCTGATTCCCTAAAATCATGGTAGGGGAACGTCACCATTTACAATCAAAGAAAAATCGGAAAACCTTTCAGAGCTCCCACCGAAACAAGGGCCTTTATCAGGGCACATAATGGCAGGCCTACCACATTCGTGTATGACCCTGATATGGCTTCCACCATAAATGAGCCGATCCCCTGGATGGCATAGCTGCCTGCCTTACCGTAAGGTTCGCCCGTGCGGATGTAATCTTCCATTTCCTGCTCAGAGAGCTTTTTGATTCGAACCAGGGTGGTGACTGACTCGGAATGGGCAACAGCCCCTGAAGGATTCAGGATACAGAACCCGGTGATAACCCTGTGCTCCTTTCCGCTCAGAAGACTGAGCATGTGCGTTGCCTGTTCGCTGTCCTCTGGCTTTCCGAGCACCTTATTATCAATAACTACCACGGTATCAGCCCCGAGAATCCAGGACGTTTTGATTTTGGAGTGAACCTGGCAGGCCTTTTTTTCAGCAAGAATACGACAGAAACGCTCAGGGTCACCATCAATACTATCTTCATTTAAATGGCTTGTCATCACGCGAAAAGGCAGGCCGAGTTGCTTCAACAGCCTCTTTCTCCTGGGAGAGGCGGACGCAAGGATCAAAGGGTACTGTGAACTGATAGGGGAAAAATTCATTAAAAAGCCTACTTGAGCCCAAAAAGATCTTTTGCGTTTTGGGCAGTAGCTCTGGCCACTTCCTCAAATTCAATATTCCTGATACGTGCGATCTCCTGGGCTGTATATGTGACGAAAAGAGGCTCGTTTCGCTTCCCCCTTTTGGGTACCGGTGCCAGAAAAGGCGCGTCGGTTTCCACAAGCATTCGCTCAAGCGGGATGCCGCAAGCCACGTCTTTTACCAGGGATGCCTTCTTGTAGGTCACGGTTCCGGAAATGGAAATATAATATCCCAGTTCTATGAAGGCCTTGGCCAGATCAATATCCCCGGAAAAGCAGTGTATTACACCCCTTTTTTCGCTTTTCCCCAGCTTTTTGAGAATGGCAAAGACGTCTTTGTGGGCTTCGCGATCATGGATGATTACGGGCAGGTTCAGGTCATTGGCCATCTCAAGCTGGCGTGAAAATACCTTTAACTGGTCCTCGGGAGGTGAGAGATTACGAAAAAAATCAAGCCCGATCTCTCCCCATGCCACGACTTTTGGCTCTGATGTCATCCGGGCAAGCTTATCCAGTTTTTGAAAATCGCACCCCTGTGCGTTGTGGGGGTGGTAGCCAACTGCCGCATAGATAAGGTCATATCCCTTGGCCAGTGTCACAGCGGCAAGTGAACTGTCGAGATCCGTTCCCACCGTGAGTATATGGGTGAGCCCACCACCGGCAGCCCTTTCAAGGATTTTTTGGCGATCCTCATCAAACTGCTGCATATCCAGATGGGCGTGGCTGTCAATCAACATGATGCCTCCGCAGGAAATGATAATCACGTATTTTGGTAGCTGATAGGTAACAGCGGGACGCCTTTTTATAATTCATCCTGTTTGCTTTCGCAAATATTTATGTTGCATATTCTGGAAAATTCTTTAAAATTAAAATATTATGTCTTAAGTACCAGAATATGCCAGGGTTTTGGGCCTGAGAACCATCAAATAATAATACTCAATTTTGGAGTTTTTGTAAGATGTGTGCCATGCCGAAAAAAGCAAATGCTCCCGCCCCAAGGGAAAAATCCCTTGAGGAACAACTCGAATACCAGAAAAAGCTGAATAATATTGCCAACAGGATACATTCGGCGAGCGACACCAATGACATCCTCCTGAATCTTCAAAGTGAAATTCTGAGCCTTTTTAAGGCTTATAGGATAACTGTTTATGTAGTGGATGGCATAAAAAGAGAGATCGTCTCAAGATTTAAGAGCGGTGAAGAAATTGGTGAAATTCGGGTCCCGATCAATCCCGCCAGCATCTCCGGTTACTGTGCTGCATCGGGAAAGCTGGTGAACATTGGGAATGTGTATGATGATAATGAGCTTAAACGTATCAGTTCTCAATTGCAATTCGACAAGAGCTGGGATGAAAAGACGGGCTTTAAAACGACACAGGTCCTTGCGGCGCCTATCTCTTATAACAGGTATCTCTTAGGCGTTATACAGCTAATCAACAAAAAGGGCGGAAAGAGTTTTACAAAGGAAGACGGGGCTTCGGTCCTGGATATTGCAAAGGTTTTGGGGACCGCCTTTTTTAAGAACCAGAAGGCCGCCCAGAAAATCAAGCCCACAAGATTTGACTACCTTATTATGAATAACATTATCAGCAACAAGGATCTTGCTTCGGCAATGCCCCGGGCGCGGAAGGCCAAAGAGTCTGTGGAATCGGTCCTGATGAGCGATTTTAGTGTGTCAAAGGATGACATCGGCAAGTCTTTGGCCAATTTTTATAATACCCGTTTTATCCCGTATAGCGATAAGATGATGATTCCGGGCGAGCTTTTAGAAGGACTGAAGGTCGGCTTTTTAAGGACTAATGCCTTTGTCCCTGTCGCACAGTCGGATGGCAAGGTGATTGTGGCCATGGAAAACCCAAATTACCTGCCTGCAAGGGATGCCGTTAAGAGAATTATAAAGGCCAAGGAATTTGAATATTGTGTGTCCTTGAAAGATGACATCTACGAGATGATAGACCTGTTTTTTGACATAAAACGAGGGGATTTGTTATCGGAATCAGGGAGTATTGAGGATATCTTAGGGCAGTTGGAGACTGGCGAGGATGATTTTGAGGACGACACAGGAGGCATGGACGAAGAAGATAGTGCCATTGTCCAACTTGTCAACAAGATGATTGTGGACGCATACAACCGGGGCGCTTCTGATATCCATGTTGAGCCCCGGCATGGAAAGGCCAACGCCCTGATCAGGATCAGAATAGACGGGGCTTGTCAGTTGTACCAGACACTGCCCTACACATATAAACGGGCCATTGTCTCCCGTATAAAGATCATGTCGGATCTGGACATTGCGGAAAGAAGGCTTCCCCAGGACGGAAAGATCAAATTCAAGAAGTATGCCCCCCTGGATATTGAACTCCGGGTAGCTACCATCCCTACTGCCGGACAGAATGAGGACGTGGTCATGCGACTCCTGTCGACAGGCGAACCCCTTTCCCTCGACGCCATGGGTATGAGCGAAAGGAATTACAAGGAGTTTATAGATATAATCATTAAACCTTACGGGATTGTCCTGGTAGTTGGACCTACGGGAAGCGGGAAAACTACAACGCTCCACGCGGCCCTGGGTTATATTAATAAGCCTGAAACAAAGATATGGACTGCAGAGGATCCTGTTGAGATTACACAGGACGGCCTCCGCCAGGTGCAGGTCTTGCCCAAGATCGGATTTGATTTTGCCACGGCCATGAGGGCATTTCTGAGGGCGGATCCCGATGTGATTATGGTGGGCGAGATGCGTGACCATGAAACCGTGTCAACAGGCATTGAGGCATCTTTGACCGGTCACCTGGTTTTAAGCACCCTCCACACGAACAGTGCCCCTGAAACCATCACACGACTGTTGGACATGGGAATGGATCCATTTAATTTCGCAGATGCCCTTTTAGGGGTACTGGGCCAGCGACTGGTACGGACACTCTGCAAAGACTGCAAGGAAAAGTTTCATCCTGATAGAAAAGAATACGATGCACTGGTCAGGGCCTATGACGGTGATTTTGATGCCCTTGGTTATGAGTATAATGATGATTTCTTCCTCTACCGGCCCAAAGGTTGTGATAAATGCGGTAATACCGGGTACAGGGGACGTACAGGTATATATGAACTTCTTGTGGGCACGGACGATATAAAGTCATTGATTCAGGGCCGGGCAAAGATGGAAAACATAAGGGGGCAGGCAATAAAAGACGGCATGACGACCCTGATGCAGGATGGCATACGGAAGATCTGTCTCGGCCAGACAGATCTTGCCCAGGTGAGACGGGTGTGTATAAGATAGCACAAAGTGCAGAGCGGAAACCAAAAAAACTATAAAATATTCTATGCGCTTTGCGCTTAAGGATAAATGCCGGGATGAAGTAGGCCTGTTGTTTCCTCCAGACCGAACATGATGTTCATATTTTGAACAGCACTGCCTGCCTGCCCTTTCACCAGGTTATCCACCAGACTCACAACAATAAGCTTTCCCGTCCTTTCATCCACGTTAAGAGAAATATTGCAGAAGTTGCTGCCGCGCACGTTGACGCTGACCTGTGGTTTTTCAGGCCCGAAGACCCTGACAAACACATCATCCTTATAAAAGGATTGATAGACTTCTTCAACGGATTTGAGGTTTTGCCCGGCGCCAAGCTGGGCGTATATGGTGGTCAGGATGCCCCGGCAGAGGGGTACCACGTGGGGGGTGAAGGTGATCCTGATATCATGATCTGCGAGGAGGCCTAGCTCCCTTTCCACCTCATAAACATGCTGGTGCCCGGATATTTTATAGGCATTCATGGCGTCGTAACGGGCCGGATAGTGAAAGGCAGGAGTGGGGTTCTTCCCGGCCCCGGAAACCCCGGTTTTGGCATCGCAGATGATCGAGTCCTCTTCAATTATCTTTGATTTAATGGCGGGCGAGAGCCCGAGAATGCAGCTCACCGCAAAGCAACCGGGATTCCCCACAAGACTGGAACGGGATATTTCGCTCCGGTGCAACTCTGTCAGGCCATAAACCGATTGTGGCAGGAGATCCGGGGACGAATGATCCTGGGTCCGTCCGATCCTGGCGGCATACCCCTTATATGTATGCAGGTCGTTGAAGCGAAAATCACCGCTGTAGTCAACTACCTTAGCCCCCTTTTTCAACCAGGAGGGTGCCGCATTCTGTCCAACTCCATCGGGGGTGGCAAAAAAGACTACTTGAAAGTCATCGGGACAGTCCGGGTCATCCGGAGAAATTATTGGTAAGTCGCAAAAACCTGTCAGGTGGGGGTAAAGATCACTGATCGGTTTGCCTACGTCCTGTTTGTCAATGAGGGCTGCGATCTCCGCATGAGGATGGTTGTGGAGAAGCTCGATCGCACCACAGCCTCCATATCCGCCGGCCCCGATAATACCTACTTTAATCTTTTCCATATGTGCCTCGTTAAGTGGTTGAGTAGTTGAGTGGTCAACGGACAACAGACACTAGACATTAAATCTAAAATTGATAATATCCCCATCTTTCACTTCATATTCTTTCCCTTCGAGGCGCACCAGTCCTGCCTTTTTTGCCTCCTGGAAAGTCCCCTGAGTTTTCAGGTCTTCAAAGGACAAGACTTCTGCCCTGATGAAGCCCTTTTTCATGTCTGAATGCACTGTGCCCGCAGCCTCTAAGGCCGGTTGGCCGGCCGTAATGGACCACGCCTTTACCTCATCTGATATGACAGTGAAAAAAGAAATGCGGTTAAGAGCCTTATAAGAGCCTTTAATTACACGGTCAAGAGCAGATTCTTGAATATGATAGGCGTCTAAGAATTCCTCTGCCTCATCAGGTGACATGGCGGCGATGTCCATTTCAAGTCGACCGCGTACTACCATGAACTCTATGGATTCCGGCTTTTTGTTCCACTCCGGCAGTGCCTCGTCTTCATCATCGTTGTTAATGATGACAAGCATTGGTTTTGCGGAAAGAAATGTAAAACCTTTAAGAGCCGGATCAGATGCGAGTTTCGGCGAGTTCCGGAGCGGTTCACCCTTTTCCAGAAGTTCATGACAGGATTTGAGCAGGGAATCTTCCCCCTTTTCGGGCTTTTTGCCTCTTTTCCTGTCTAATTCTAACCTTTCAATCCTTTTTTCAGTGACCACAAGGTCATTCAGGATCATATCTTCTTCGAGCTGCCAGAAGTCCTGCTCCGGTGTCGGGGGTGAGCCGCCAGGTCCCTCGAAATTCCGGACAGTATGCAAGATCGTATCGCACACACGGACCTGATTCCAGAGGCCCCCTTCGGACTTTGAAGAAGGGGTTCCAGGTGTTTGAGAAGGGAGTAGATACTCGATTTTCGCATAGGTGGACTTTTTGGGCTTGTAGATTTTGCTCAAGAAATCGATACGATCGTCAAAAACGGTGACTGTGGCTATTCTCGGGTCAGACCGGGAGTAGCCAGCATCCGCTTTTTCACCCCTTTTCCCTGTGAGCGCTGCAAAGACGGTTGATTTGCCCGACTGGGGAAGCCCCACAATGCCTAATTTCATTGTTCTGAAAATTCTCCGTTTTTTTTCATAATCCAGGCCCCGGACGGAAGCTTGGGAGTGGAGGTCGGATTTTTCCGGAATCGAGTATCAAGAAACGAGCATCGAAAACTTGACACACATCTTAGGTTTTTGAGATGTCAACGGTTTTTAATTTGTACGTACGGATTGTATCAGGGTTGAGGTTTAAAATCAATGAACGAAAGATAAAGGCCCAGGGACTCCTAAGGCCCTGTCTTTGGCTTTCTGAGCAGAATATAAATCGCGCCTGTCCCGCCATCATAGGGCATGGCAGTTGAAAAGGCCAGAACGATTTTTTTAACCGGGCCCCGCGTCAACCAGACAGGCAATCTCTCCTTTAATACGGGTATGTGATCTTCAGAATTCAGTCCCCTGCCATGGACCACAAGTACGCATCTCAAACCGAGTTGCTGGCTTCGAAGGAGGAAATTTTTTATTCTTATTTCAGCTTCCTGTTTTGTCAGGCCATGAAGGTCCACATAATCCTGGATAGGAATTTCACCCTTTTTCAGCCTTTTCATCAGTTTTCGGCTGAATCCATGTACTGAGCCCTCGATATATTCATCGCTGAATGTGAAGTCCATCTCGGCAATTCCGCTGACCAGATCGGAGAGGTGAGCCATAACTTCAAGATCGTCATCCCTGATCTGATGGGCAGGCCTGATATCAGGATTTGGAATGCGCGTAATCATGTTCTTGCCTATTGTCAAAGGATCGACATCTGACATGGCTTCGAGAAAAATTCGGGTTTCATCCGGCTTTTCTTTGGGTTGGGGCGGCTCTGGTTTTTCCTGTTCCCTGGACATTTTCTTGTCTCTTTTATTAAGGGAGATCAGCCTATCAAATGCGGGATTGAAGATTACGGGCTTCTTTTTTGAGGCTTTTTGCCCGTTAGATTGTTTTTTTCGCTTTTTCCTGCGGGTCATGGCTGACACTCGTTTGTTTAGCAGAGAATGTGGAATCGAGATTAGGCTTGAAATAGAAATCAAAATATTATTATAACCGGACTTGGTTGAGTCGTAAATTATTTAATTCGATTTTAAAAATTACTTGCTTAAGGCGTACTCCGCTTAAATCGGATATGCCCGGACGATCTGGCCCAGAGGAATGAGGAAAATTAACGAAATGTAAAGGATTTACAATGCCGAGAATTGATGACTATAGGGCAGCGGTTAAACTGGGAAAAGAAGCATTGGCGGACAGGAACCCCAAACGCATAGCAGACCAGAGTGGGGCGATTTTTGCGCCGGATTCGGAAGGAAGAGCAACTTTGACTCTGGATTTTTTGAACAAAAAGATAACGATAACCTGGCCCGATTGTGATACCTCCTTTATAGAATCAGGTGATGAGGTCCCGATTCAGCAGCAGGTCTTGCTACTCCATTACCTGCTTGGGGCCAAAGGTTCGGCGATTAAAGGAAAGTGGATTGCCTACCAGGAGGTTCCTGACGGCAAGTTTTACTTAGATGCATTTCTGAGAAGGGCAAAAAATCCGATGGTGCAGACCTTTGGAATGCAACCTGAGTTGTTAGTGAAACTGGCGACAGAGGTCTACGGGGCAAAACCGTTTGATCAGGGTGATCTTTCGGTGGTTGTCCAGGCCCTGCCCATGGTCCCTGTTGCATTGATTCTCTGGCAAGGGGATGATGAATTCCCCCCTGAGGGAACCATCCTCTTTGATCGGAGCATCTCCGATATTCTCTCAGCAGAAGATATTGCCTGGTTAGCCGGGATGATTATTTATCCCTTAATGGGAATGGCGAGAGATAAATAGCGGTAAGCAGTCGGCATTCAGCTTTCGGCTTGCCCCGTGCCTTGCGCCTTTTGCCGGATACAACAGATTCGTAATGGACTTTTGAAACATCTAATAAATGCCAAAGGAGAACCAAATCATGGGTGAAGCACCATTAGTTGCTGTGGTTATGGGGAGTGCATCTGATTCGGAAGTAATGCAGGGTTGTATTGATGTCCTCCAGGAAATTGGAATACCTCATGAGGTCAGGGTGCTTTCAGCTCACCGCACACCCGATCTGACAAGAGAATATGTTGTATCTGCTGCCGACCGGGGTATTGAAGTGATTATTGCCGGGGCCGGTTGGGCTGCGCACCTGGCGGGGTTTATGGCTTCCCATACTGTTTTGCCGGTAATCGGTGTCCCCATTGATTCCTCGGTCTTCAAGGGAATGGACGCCCTTTTGTCAACTGTTCAGATGCCGCCCGGCATCCCCGTGGCCACTGTGGCCGTGGGAAGCGGTGGAGCAAAAAACGCAGCTGTTCTGGCAGCACAGATACTGGGCCTGAAATACCCCAAAATTGGTGAAAGATTAAAGACCTACCGCGAAAACCTCACACAAAAGGGCGCAGAGAACACAGAAAGTTGGAAAAAATAGTGAGGCAGGATTGTTTAGTCCGGCTCGATACAGGAGAAAGCTCGGAGAAGGGACGGAAAAGGGCGGTAGAATGCCTTTTGTCCGGCGGCCTGGTGTCCTTTCCTACGGAGTCGTTTTACGGCCTTGCGGTTGATTCCACAAACGAAAAAGCCATTAAGCGGCTTTTTTCTGTAAAAAAAAGACAACCAGGCAGTCCCGTTTTAATATTGATTCCTTCCTCAGATGCATTAAGCCGGTATGTAAAGCGGATTCCTCCAGTTGCCCATAGGCTCATAGAAGAATTCTGGCCAGGGCCCCTAACACTAATCTTTGAGGCAGGTCCGGATGTTTCTCCTCTGCTGACCGCCGGTACGGGAAAAATAGGTATCCGGCTTTCCAGCCATCCCATTGCAATAGCATTAACAAAGGGCCTGGGAGTACCAATTACAGGTACCAGCGCGAATATCTCCGGCAGACCCGCCTGCCGGAATGCAGAAGAGGTCTTGAGTTGCTTTGGCCAAGGGGTGGATTTGATCCTGGATGGAGGAGAAAGCAAAGGAAAAATTGCCTCAACGGTCCTTGACATAACTGTCCACCCGCCTCAAATCCTGAGGGAGGGGATGATTCAGAGAAGCCATTTGGAAACATTCATATCTGCGTGACTTACGGCCTAAGAAAAGCCAGACCAGTAAACACAAGAACAGGCCAAGCCCTATGAACGAAAAAATCTCCCTCATTGCACAAAGAATTTCCGAAGGCGACGAAAATGTTGTCTTCACCGGCGCCGGCATATCCACAGAAAGCGGAATTCCCGATTACCGCAGCAAGGGTGGGATATGGGATAAATTCCGTCCAGTGTATTTTGACGAATTCATGTCCTCGAAAAACTCTCGCATTGAATACTGGCGGCGTAAAGCTGAACTTTACCATGATCTTATGAAGGCCAAGCCAAACTCTGCCCATAGGTCCCTTGTCAGGCTCTATGAGATGGGTTTGCTCGAAGCAGTTATCACACAGAACATCGATGGGCTGCATCAGGAGTCCGGTCTGCCGGATGAGAAAGTCGTTGAACTTCATGGCAATACCCGCAGGGTACGCTGCATGAGTTGTGGAAAGATTATTTCCATACATGAAGCACAAAATCGTATAGAAGCTGGAGACTTGGCACCGGAATGTGGATGCGGCGGCTATCTGAAATCGGATACCGTCTCATTTGGCCAGTCCATGCCTGAAGATGAAGTCCAAAAAGCAAAAGAGTTATCTCAAAACTGCGATTTCTTTTTAGTTGTGGGATCCACCCTGCTTGTTCAACCAGCAGCGCTTATGCCTTACTATGCGAAGCAGAGCGGGGCCTTCCTGGCAATTATCAACTTATCAGAAACTCCATATGATGAGATGTGTGATGTTCTAATCCGGGGAAAAGCAGGGGAAGTGCTTACGGAGATAGTTAATGAAATAAGAGGCTTAATCTGAAATATGCGAGTTTTTGCCCTGTCTTGTCAAATGTCGACCATACAAAAAAAGCCGGACAAATAGTTGGACAAATGTATATGATTATATATAATAAATAATATTAATAACAATATAGAAAAGGATATCATATGAAAAACGTGCAAATCAGCTTTGATGAGAATCTACTCGATGCGGTGGATCGCTTTGCCGCATCAGCAAAGATATCACGTTCTGCTATCATACGGGAGGCGCTCAGTGATTGGCTGCGTGAAAGAGAGATAAAGGAATTTGAGGAGCAGTGGATAAGAAGTATCAAACGGAATCCTGACGATTCCGAGGATGCGGAAACATGGATCCAGACCCAACAGTGGAGTGATTGATGAATCGTGGTGATATTTGGTTAATAGATTTGGCCGGGAAGACAGGTATGAGACCGGCTGTCATTCTGACGAGGCAAAAGGTCCTGGAATACCTGAATAAGGTTTCCGTGGCTGAGGTAACTACTAAAGGCAAGGGCTATCCGACCGAGGTATTTATCGGGCAAAAGGCTAATCTACAAAAACCTTCCTTTATTCAGACTGATAATATTCACACCGTACCCAAGCACAGGCTGGTTAAGTATTTGGGCACTATAGACCCAGATACAATGAAAGAAGTATCAAAGAAGGTGGCCCTGGCCCTTGAACTCGAAAGCTGCCTGCAATGAGGGGGGAGGATTCAAAAAGAAAAAACGGGGCGTTCGTTGGATGGTCGAACATGGGATGATATGCCGACTATATATGAAAAGAGAAGGCATTAACCACCCATGCAGGGTACGACTCTTACCGAGACAGGACGCATAAAAAATGACTCTCATGCATTTTTACCTTAATTTTTGCAACCCATGATACCACGATCCTGGATCAAACTTTCCTGCGGCGGGACCAGGTATGGCGCGTTACCCTTTGCAGGCGAATTGAGGTTTTGATGGGTACGGACAGCCTGTTTCACAAGAGAAAGGAGCGTAAAGCCGAGTTGTTACGTCGCCGGCGGCGTAGGCGAGTAATCGGGATAAAGAAAAATTGTAGCCTGAATCAACAAACAGGTTTGATTCAGGCTACTCATAGAAGGATTCCTGCCAGTTTTTATTTAAAGATAATTGTTAACATATTTTGTTAATAAATTTAGTTGACATGGCAATCTGATGGATATATATTTCAGGACAAAGAGATTGCAGAAATTATGCTCTACGAGCCGTGAGGCACAAAGACATCTGGGGGCGAAAAGGGCACGTAGGTTGCAACAACGGATGATGGAGCTGAAAGCCGCAATTTCTCTTGATGACATTTCACGCCTTCCCCCGGCCCGGTGTCACGAGCTGACAGGAAACCGCAAAGGACAGTTATCAGTGGACCTTGAGTATCCTTACCGTCTGCTATTTATCCCTGCCAATAACCCGCTTCCAGAAACAAAAAATGGAGGGCTGGACTGGTCTGGGGTAACAGAGATCGAAATTATCGGAGTTGTTGATACCCACTAAAGGAGGAGGCCATGGGCGGAGCCTTAAAACGATATGGGTTTGAGCCTGATTACGCCATTCCACCAGGCGAAACCCTGCGGGAAGTGATGAAATCTCTTGGAATGAGCCAGAAAGAACTTGCCGAGCGTACCGATCTTACCGTGCAGTCCTTAAACCGCATTTTCAAAGGAACACAGCCAATCACCTATGAAACCGCCAATCGCCTGGAACTTGCTACCGGAGTGCTTGCCGCCATGTGGAACAATCTGGAAGCCCAGTACCGCGAGCAGCTTGCCAGGATGCATGAACGAGAAAGATTACAGGATGATCTGGATTGGTTAAGAGAGATTCCCGTGGCGGAACTGGTGAAAAGAGGTGTCCTTTCCCGCCTCAAAGACACTGTTGGGCAGTTGCGTGAAGTGTTGAAATTTTACGGCGTCAGCAGTGTGGAGGCGTGGCGTCAGATATGGGAATCGCCTGCTGTGGCTGCCCGCCGGTCACCTTGTTTTGAATCCAAGACAGGTCCCGCTTCAGCCTGGATAAGACTTGGAGAGCTGCAGGTCCGGGAAATAGACTGCCGGACCTTTGACAGAGTTCGTTTCAAGAAAGCCTTGAAACAGATACGATACCTGACCCGTGAACCCGTTCATGTATTTGAACCTGAAATGAGGCGGCTTTGCGCTGAATCAGGGGTTGCCTTAGCCCTGGTCAGGGAGATGCAAAAGGTTCCATGGAATGGAGCTACCAAATGGCTGACTCCGCAAAAGGCCATGATCCTGCTTTGCCTGCGCGGCAAAGGAGAAGACAAGTTCTGGTTCTCTTTCTTTCACGAAGCCGGTCATGTCTTGCATGACAGCAAGAAGGATCTTTTGATTAATGACGGTAGCCAGGACGACCCGCGAGAGAAACGAGCCAACGATTTTGCCGCTGAATTTCTGATTCCCTGCAAATATGATGATGCCATCCGCCGGATTCGTTCAAAAGAGGAAATTGTCCAATTGGCCCATGAGCTTGGCATAGCGCCGAGCATCGCGGCCGGGCGCTATCAGTTCCTTACGGGGAACTGGCATTATTTCAAAGAGTTGATCCGGACGCTTGAATGGGCTAACGCTCTTCAGGTTCTATAAGGCTCCGCCGAATGTATGGCTTGAGGCTGATAGAGCAATGCGGCAGCGGCATCGGAAAGATCCTGAACCTTTGTTCTTTGGCAGATATTCCGGAGCCTCATTTCGAAGAATATCAGAGCGGCTTCCTTTATGCCGCCCCTGAATATTGAGTATTTGCAATACATTTAGTTTTTATTAAGAAAGGGAAGAAGGTATCCCCGATCAGTGCCTGGCTGCCGGAGTTCCTTTCTTCTTCAAACAATGGGGAGGATTCAGCAAAAAGAAGGCTGGGCGTTTGTTGGATGGTCGAACATGGGATGATATGCCTGTGATTGCGGGAATAGAGGGAGTTGGGGAGCCCCATTATTCATGAGGGCAAATCCCAGATCAAGATGTGAGCCTGGCACGGATGTGCTGGTGGGCCATTCCGGTTGGCCCGGTCAAAAGCAGATCAAAAAACCGTGAAAGAGCGTTCAGGCTATTATTTAACCTCTTTGTATAAAAAGGAAAGTAAATAGTGAAAAAATCCAAAATAGCATTAAAACCTTATCTGGACACAATCGGCGGGTTTTGCAGTAAACTTTCAAATGAAGAACTTACAGACATTCTTATCTGTCTTGCAAAGGATGTCCCGACCTCGGGCAGGGTCAACTTTCTGGAAAAAATAGAATCATATCTCCCCGGTCGCAGATCGGCAATCATGTCTGATTCTGACCCGGTCGAACAGATTCTTAATGACATTGAAGCGCTTAGGGAAAGCATTGAAAAAAGGATCAGGTCTATCGAAGACGGAAGTTACTGGGATGATCCTGATTTCTGCGGGGATGATGGGTATTATGAAGAGGAGCCTGATTATATAAGCGAGGATCAGGATGAAGAGTTGGGAACCTTTTTTCATGATGCTGAGAGCCTCTTTCTGGATGACAGACTTGAAGATGCACGGAAAGTGTATGGGGCACTGTTCAACCTGATCAATGATATCAAGGAAGAAGCATATTTTTCACCTCGTGATGATATAGACATAAGGGAAGAAAGGGCAAGATATTGCCGCTGTGTCTATGAGACGTCAAATACGGACAAAAGGCTGGATGAATTTGTTGGGGCCATGGAGGTAGGTGTGTCCAAACCTTACAATGAAAATGAATATGATGAAGACTACCCCCTGATGCAGGATGTTATAGATGCGAAGCCGGGCGAGATGGAAGACCTGGAATCGTTTTTGCCGGCCTGGAAAAAAGCCTTGACTAGAAGAGGAACAAAAGGCAGGCCCGCCGGTCTGCTTCTGGAAACACTTAACCGCCTTGAAGGTATTAACGGGGTATCAAGCCTTGCTAAAAAATGGAAAAACAGCCAGCCCCAGGGATATCTATTCTGGCTGAACATCCTGCAAAAGGAAAATGATCAAAAAGGCATTATTCGTGTAAGCACAGAAGGGCTGAAGGCATTAAAAGAAGGTAAGTCCAGGGAGCATGTTGCGGAATTTATGATAGATGCGGCAAAAGAACTAAATGATGCCGGATATATTCTTCGTGGAAAACGGGAAAGGTTTTTTTCCTATATGAGTGATCGGAACCTGCT
>JAFDHL010000210.1 GCA_019308785.1 Deltaproteobacteria bacterium | reverse complement strand
AACGAAGCCACGCTTTTGGTCAGGATCAAAGAGGCTGCCTCATATGATTTTATCATGCTAAGCGGAACCACCGTAGAGGATGGCGACTATGTAGCAGGTGTGAATAGCCATGCACAAGGAAAGGTCTTCGGGACCCCGATTCTCACTTCAGGATCATGGGGTGCCGGTAACGCCCAGGGAGTAATCACACTCAATAACGTTACAGGCGACTTTCTGTCTACCGAAAACCTGCGGGTAATTGGATCGTCGACCTTTCTCAGTGCCACGGGATACAGGGCCCGCGACAACTATATCATGGCCTATTACGGCGATATATATGGTTACGGCACTCCCAATAATACACCACTGGACAATGAAAAACACGGGAATCCCCGGGGTGAATTGCATTGGCCCCCGGATGAAGCAAACGATACAGCGCCGGATAACGATTATTTTACCCTGGTGCAGTGGGATGCCGACATTGACACCTCTGTTGAACGACTGGGGACAGGGTTGCGGGAAAACGCCATCATTCGCACGGACGCCATCACCACAACCGCTTCAGGGGAAATTTCGGGCAACCGGAAATAGGGTTGCATACCTTTGGTTATAGCTCCACCAATGTCTATTTCGATGATTTTGGCCTGCAGGCCGAGGTGGGCACGATCGTTACGACGCCTCCAATCCAAGAATAATTTTTTCTTTTGACATTCCAGGAGTTTTTTTCTAACTTTTATGAAATCGCTGCACGATTTCATGTAACGTCCCGCTTCGCGGGACTTTTAAAAAACAACACAGCCAGAATACCCCGTGCTGTGCACGGGGATGAATGGCTTATTTCTGGGGGTTTGGGGGATAAGTTCCCCTAAATTAAGTTCGGGTTTCCTTTCTGATGCCCCTCCTTGTAGGCGGGGAGGTTCACTTGGGTGTGTTTTTTCGCTTTTATTTGGCTGACTATCCTCTAACCACTCATCACTTACACTATGAAACAGCTGCGTTATAATATTAGCCTTTACGTCATAGTTCCGTTTATATTTGCAGGTCTCGCCTCTTTGTCTGCAATCGTGGCCTTCCAGATCACCCAGTATTATGTGAAAAAAGGAATCGATTCATCATTAGCCATATTGCTATGGGTGCTAATAGCCGCCGCCATAGCCTTTCTTATCGGTCTTGTAATAGCGCGCCTTCTATTGGGACCGGTAAAAAGGTTCATGCAAAAGGTGAAAGAGTTCCCCGCCCTTTCAAGCCTTGAAATCGAGAGCGGAAAATTAAGACAGGTCGATGAACTTAAATACTTTGCACAGATCTTCGATCAGGTTACGGATGTACTTGGCAATGTGGATGCACGACAGCTTTTCCCGGACATCATTGGGGAGAGCGGTGAAATGCGACGTTTGTTGAGCAAACTTATGATGGTTGCACCCACAAATTCTACGGTACTGATTCTCGGGGAACCCGGGACAGGGAAAAATCTTGTAGCCAAGAACATTTACGAGCACAGCCTTCGCAAGCTTAAGCCATTTATTAAGGTCAGCTGCAACGACATCCCAAAAAAGGTATTGGAAAGCGAACTCTTTGGCCATAAGAGAGATGACTCTGCTGGCGATTTCCTGCACAAGCTCGGGCAGTTTGAAATGGCAAATGGCGGCGTTATCTTTTTCGATGAAATAGGGGATATCCCTTTAAGTACCCAGGCCAAGATCCTCCGTGTGCTCCAGGATGGTGAATTCGAACGGGTTAGAGACAGCAAAACCATCAAAGTTGATGTACGATTCATTGCCGCCAGCAATAAAAACCTCACAAAATTAGCAAACGAGGGGCGATTTAACGAGGATCTGTATTATCGTATGAATGTATTTTCCCTGCCACTCCCTCCGTTAAGAGAAAGGAAAGAGGATATTCCCTTCCTTGTTGATCATTTCCTCCAAAAGTCGCCAAAAAAGGCTCAGGTATCTTCAGCGGCTTTGCAACTGCTCATGGTGTACAGATGGCCGGGAAATGTGAATGAACTGCGGGAGACTGTTGAAAGGAGCGCAGCTATTTGCGAAGACGAGATCATTGAAGTACGTGACCTGCCCCAGTCGATTAGGATAGACCCCAGCCAGCGTGCCGAAGCAATACTTCAGCATGCCCAGAGGATGGAGTCCGTAGGGTCCATTGCATCCGGCATCTCGCATAATTTCAGAAATATACTCTCGGGAATTACCGTTAACAATCAGCTTATCCAGATCAAGTATAAAGACGATGCCAAATTGCAGGAGATTGCCGGCAGCATTAATAAATTCGTAAGAAGGGGTTCCGATCTGGTGAACGAGCTGATGCAGTTTTCCAGAAAGCAGCCCGAAAACAAACTCGATATCCTGAATCTCGTCGAAGTCCTTAAAGAGACATACAACTTGATCACCGAGTCCTTTCAAAAGAAAATAGATATCCACATGGATGTACCCGAATCAATATTTGTGTTAGGAACCCGGTCCGGGCTGAGTCAGGTGTTCATGAACCTTTGTACAAATGCCAGGGATGCCATGCCCGAAGGAGGGGAACTCAGGATAGAGGCTAAACAGAACAAAGACAAGGTAGAGGTAACTATCGCTGACACTGGCACCGGTATGGACAGTGAAACATTGGAAAAGTGCTTTGACCCTTTCTTTACAACCAAAGATCCCGGTAAAGGTACCGGTTTAGGACTCTCTACAATATACGGTATTATCAAAAACCATGGGGGAGACATCAATATAACTTCCGAGTTAAATAAGGGAACTACCTTTTTGCTTAGCTTTCCACTTCACACTGCTGTTGAGGAGGAGAAAAAGCAAGAAGATATGACTACTGAGACGGTCTTTGGAGACGGCCAAAAGGTACTCATTGTTGATGATGAGACAGAAGTCCTGAAACCGATGGAAGATATGCTCGAGGGTCTTGGATACAGTGCGGCTTCGGCAGAAAGCGGGAAAGAGGCAATAGCCAAGTACATAACCTGGCAACCGGACATTGTATTGATGGACAGAAATATGCCTGAAATGGATGGAACAAAGTGTGCTGAATTAATTATCGAGCATGATCCAGATGCCAAGATCGTGCTCATTTCAGGATACGATGAGAAGGGCGCGGACGGATTAAGTGACCAGGAGAAACTGCTTATAAAAAATTATCTTACCAAACCGATTGACATAACAAAACTGAGCCAGATATTGGCTCAATTGTTTGAATGACCAAATACCGGCCCTGAAATAGCCTGCCAGTAATAGATTCAAATAATTTTTCTTCTGTCTATGTCTCTTCTTCTGTCTTCCCCGGTTCGCCTTTCAGGTCCATCTAACAGAAGTTTATCATACTTTCTACGGTCTGTGCCAAACCGTCTGTCAATTCCCGTTCGACGATCTTTAAAATAGAATATGATACGATACCGGTAAAAAACCAGAATATACAGCCCTATGAATATACCAAAGTACAATATGACATATGCGGTCCTTTTCCAGGCTAATTTCTTTTTTACTCCATTAATCAAATAGATCGTACTCTGCAACTCCCTCGTAAGCGGTATTATTTCGTCTACTAATTTAGTAAGATTACTCTCTTTGGAATACGCTAATATGCGAATTGATTTTTTTTGATAATCAATCATGTCATGGGTGCCCAATACTATTTTCGGCTTTTCAGCGATGTAGTACATATCGAGCAATTCCTTTGCCAGGTTTGTACAGTAGAATTCTTTATAGGGTTTTATTGCCGGTGCTTGTCCTAACAGCATAATTCTCCTGTTTATTCCGCCATTTAATTCAGCAGATATTTCTAACGATATTTCATCCAGCCTGCTGATTATTTCCTTATCTTTCCTAAAATCCACTCCAGCCAAAACAGAAATAAAAAATGTTAAAACCCCGGCAATCAGAATTATACCTACAATTTTGGATAAAACACCCAGTTTTGATTTTTCTGATATCAAATTATATTCCTCTCTGGTAATAACCGATATTTTTGCTCAATATCCTCAATTATAATGAAATTTCACACGTTATAGAAAAAATGATACTGAAAAGACAATTAAGTGTCAATATTTAATATAATCCATGGTATTGTATTTAATGGCTAATCCATCATTTCTATCCCAGTCCGGCCGCTCATCTTATCAAAGGTATCGTTGAAAATAATTGCTCGCTTATCAAGATCCCAGACAATGACGGGAGAATTAGCATATCCGACCAGGCTATTTAGAAAACCACTTGTTTTTCATAGTTCCTCAGTCCGGCTTGCCAGCTTTCGCTATTTCAATTTATGAAAATAAATTTATAAGGTAAACAATAAATGATTGATAGCATATTGGTAGTAAATAACTACTGCTTTGCAATTAACTCGTAACCCCTGCCCGCCAGTCGCCTTCGCTGCAGCAATAGCGGGCCGGCGTAACCCGCAACAAGTGGCGTCTATTGCATTGCTGATAAAAAATTTATGCTTTCAATAAGTTATAGAAATTCAGGGATTTTTATTTGGAGAAAGAACATAGGTAGGATCTAAGGTTTACTTTCTTATTCGCCAAACCAAGTTTTTTTCTTATATTCTTCCTGTGAAACATAACTGAATTGTGAGACACATTCAACATCGAGGCGATTTCCTTACTTGTTTGTCCCTGCTTGACAAGATCAGCAATTTTAATTTCTGTGGGGGTGAGATTTAAATATTTTGAGGATAATCTGTTTGCAAATGGGGAAACGAGATTCTCAATGTTTGATGTAATGATATTCAGATACGTCTTATTTTCACCTTCTAACCCATTCTTATCCAGCTCTTCTATATAAGGCATGACCAATCTTCTTACGTTCATTAAAATGCTTTCCTCTAATTTTCTCTTTTCTTCCTCCTGATGTTCGAGGAGTACTTTCAATGCCGTGTTTACTTCCTCGAGATGTTGAGTCTGAAGCTGTAATTTCTTTTCTTTTTCCTTTAAAGCTTTCTCTGCCTTCTTGCTCTCCGTAATGTCCCTTGCAATGCCAAATATCCCAAGAATTTTTCCATCTTTATCCTTTAGTGGTTCATTTTTGAATTGGCAAATTTTGCCATTATTAAAAGTCAATTCAAACATTGGGCTTTCTCCACTTAGTGTTCTCTGATATACATCAATTGCCAATTTTTGACTTTCTCCGGAAAACAAGGGGAGAAAAGGTTTCCCAACTATTTTTTCCAATTGCAATCCGGTTACTACTTCGGCCATTCTGTTAGCATAAGTTATATTACCTTTGTCGTCTGCTCCATAGGCAACATCTGCCAAATTATCTAAGAAATCCTTGAATTTTTCCTGACTCTGCTTTAGGGCCTCCTCCGCCTGCTTGAGCTTGGTGATGTCTCTGGAAATTTCCATTACTGCTGCAGGTTTTCCCTCATTATCTTTTAATGAGACATTAGCAGTGCAATGGAAGTCTATTGTTTCTCCATCTTGACCTATCACCTGCGTATCATGCTCATGAATATTTCCATCCTTAAATGCCTTAAGCGTAATGCAAGGGTATGGTTCGCAAGGCTCTTTTCTTCTATGATAGACTTTGTAACACTTTTTCCCAATGATATCGTTCCCGAAGATTTTCTTGGCGGTTCTATTGGCCCAGATAATATTCAGGTCTTTGTCCATCATGCTCATGTGGTCTCCAATAGACCACAGCATGGAATCGAGTTTTTCTTCAGATTCTCTTAAAGCTTCCTCCGTTTGCCTGTGCTCTGCTTCCAATTTTTCCAATTCATTAATCCGTCGTCGCAATTCTACTAATTCTTTTATGAGCTGTTCTTTTGTTTTATGTTTATCTTTCATTTCCAGTGCCCCCTAAAATGAGCAAAAACTAATTATAGCTGTTCTGGCTAATAGCCTGGTATGATTCGGCCAACCTGGATAAAATACTTTCACTGATATGGGCCATATCAGTTTATGGTGGTCGGAGTACGTAAAGCGGGTAATTCGGTTTACAGGGTAACAATTGAGGGGAGTAAAAGCTTCCCTAACATATTCATATAAATGGTCGGGACGCGGGGATTTGAACCCCGGACCCCCTGAACCCCATTC
>JAFDHL010000209.1 GCA_019308785.1 Deltaproteobacteria bacterium | reverse complement strand
TTTGAGCTGGTAGGCAATAAAGGGCCTAGCAACTAAGACCTTTTCAATTAAGACCCCATCCCGGTAAAGCCGGAATTCAAAGAAATTGGTCAGGATCAAGTTCGGGAAGGTATGCCTGTATCGTTTTAACTGTTCGGAATGTTCTATTCGATCCAAATTCTCAATGTTAGGTGCCTTGGCTTCGATATAGCCAACAATGTGCTGCTTTCCGTCCCAGATCCTAAAATCAGGATTCCCCGCTTCGGTCTTTTTTGGCAGCGTGGTAATGTGGATATTCTTCTTGCTCGCAGATTCTGCGTAGTCTTTGAGCAACCCTTCAAGGACAGAATAGTAGCTTTCCTCTCTGGCATCTCCCTGTTTGGTGATCTCACTTATTTTTTTAAGGTATGGTTTTAGCATGAAGTGCCTTTCCTCATAAGCCTTTCAGGCGTTTACTCCAACTGTTTAAGCTATTCAGCCGGACTTCTCCACTGATATTATGGTTCGTAAAGCGTTAATCCCTTCACCTTTTTGAAATGGGGATCAATTGTAAAGATCGCATGGTCATTAGAAATGGCCAACGCCGCTATAATCAGGTCAGAAAGCGGAATAGTAGTCCCCTGGTTTCTGAGGGATGCAGATATTTCGCCGGCCTTTTCCCAGATATCCCGCGTCATCTCCAAGTATGGCAGTTTTTCAAAGCTTTTTCTCACAAGGGTCGCTTCTTTTCGAATTTTTACTCCCTGCAATATTTCGGCTAAAACCATTCCGACCATTGTCACTCTGCGCTCTTTTAGGAGGCTTTTGAGTCGGGCGGTCAGACCGGATTCCGGCTTGCGAAAGAATTCAATCCAAACAGAAGTATCAACTATGATCCTGGTATTCATTCAGCTCGGCCTCTTCTTCTTTTTCCCAGTCCAGATCAATATTTATTTTGCCACTAAGAGAAATAAGATCTTCAATGGATTTTTTTTCAATATATTCCTTAATGGCAATCTCAACGGCTTTCGTCTTGGTTTTGGCCTTTGTGCGGTCAAGAAGCATATCCATAAGGTCATTATGTATGTTAATTGTGGTTCGCATAATATTCTCTCCTTAGCATACAGATGTAATGAAATTATACACCAATATTTTTAAATGTCAACATATGAGATTTTTCGCTCAATTGAGGGACAAATCGTTATCTTGGCTGAAGAATGGCGGGAAATGGCGATCCAAAAAAAATGGGTATTAATGGGTTGATATGCCTATGAAATGATGTAGAATAAATTGTTTATGGAAATAACCTCAAAAAATTTCAAAGGAGAGACAAAATGAAGCATTTACCAAAATTCTTAGTGTTAGTGTGCCTTGTGTCTGCGACTGCCTGGGCAGGATTGGAAATAGGCCAGGTACCTGTAAAAGTTGAGTTAAAAGGAAAACTTGGAGGCCATCTGGATAAAAGCGCATGGAGCAGTGAGGAGTTCAAGGGAAAGGTTTCAGTTCTTTTTTATGTGGATCCTGATGTAAAGGATCTTAATAATGAAGCCAGTGAGGCATTGAAAAAAAAGAAATTTCCTCTGGAAAAATACCAATCATTCGGCATCATTAATATGGCCGCAACCTGGATGCCGAACTTTGCAATCTCGGCTGCCTTGAAGGCAAAGCAAAAACGTTACCCTGATACCATTTATGTGCGTGACTATAAAAAAGTCCTCGTTGAAAAGTGGGGTATCTCAGATAACAATAGCAATGTCCTGGCATTTGACAAACAGGGAAGAATGATCTTCAGAAAAGATGGAAAGTTAGATCCGGAAGACACCAGGAAACTCATACAGGCAATTCGCGATCACCTTGATGATTGATGAATAATATGGATTGGTACTGTGCAGAGACCCCGTGACAGGGACTATTAGCATGAAAAACGATAGTGTCGTTTGTTTGGAATGCGGAAAAGCGGTCAACAAGAAGCAAATCTGCACCGTTGATGACAAGCCTGTTTGTTATACGTGTATGTATGGTGATACTAGGCCAGTTGAAATTTACCCTATCGGGAGAGTAAGAACGGGGTTGCGGCCCGGTGAAAAGGATAGCCTTCCTCCCGTTCAGAAGGGTATCTCATGTGTTGAGCTTTTCCCTTCTCAAAAGCAATTCATGTACAAGCTGGATGAGGAACCTTACCTGACTATTGTATATTACCTTCACAAGGTGACATCAATCCAAACTGTGTTTAACAGACGCATAGACGGAAAGCGAGTAGGTGTTTTTGCCTCACGCACTCCTCACAGACTCTCCAGGATCGCGATTCAAGACGTCAAGCTGCTCAAGATAGAAGGGACAACCCTCTATGTGGAAGGACTTGATGCGATGGATGGAAGTCCTGTTCTTGATATAAAACTAAAACTCAGCGCCCTCGATCTTCCTCCAAAAAAACATGCTAACAGTTCACCACACAGAAATATTTGACAGGATAACAGGATAGACTGGATATTGTTCCTGTTAATTTCTGAACCCCTGAACCTGTAAGGGGCAGACGCTAGTCGGGAACAGGTTTTGGAGGAAGTAAAGCTGAGATTAAACGAAAAATAAAGGATTTAAAATAAGAGATCAACAGGATGACAAAACTTATCATGTAAACCTTGTTTATCCTGTCTAAAATGCAGGCAAGCTATTATGATTCATGGAAAATGAAAACACGTTTCAGAGAATGTAAATGGTATCCGGTGTGCCCGATGAAGATTTTATGAACATGGGAAGTTAGAACGAAAGTGGGTTGAACGCTATTGTCATGGTGACTGGGAGAAATGCGTGAGGTATGAAATGGAGGAACGGTTTGAATACCATCCCGATTCAATGCTGCCTGACGGCTCCATAGATAAAAGTTTGGATTAGGCATTCCAGGAGAATAAAAGATGAGGATCACGATCATATATGACAACGAGGTGTGGAAAAAAGGCCTTAAGGCTGACTGGGGCTTTTCCTGCCTTATTGAGGTTTACGGCAAGAACATACTTTTTGATACAGGGGCAAATGCTAACATCCTGCTATGGAATATGGCAAAGCTGGATATAGATCCAACGATCATTGATGAGGTCGTTATATCTCATGCCCACTGGGACCACACAGGCGGACTGCTCGATTTCTTGAATATCAATCCATGCAGGGTCTATATCCCTCTGTCATGTCCGGCGCCCCCCGGCGGGGGAGAGGTGATAAAGGTTAAGGGTCCCCTTGAGATCTATGAAAATATTTTTTCAACAGGCGAGCTTTCGGGGATAGAACAGTCTCTCATAGTCAAAACGGAGGCCGGCCTGGTTGTGATTGCAGGGTGTTCTCATCCCGGTGTCCGGGAGATTTTTAGAGAGGCGTCCCGACTTGGCAAAATAATCGCCCTTATAGGCGGGCTGCACGGGTTCAATGAATTCAATATAGTGAGAGATCTGGAAAAGATTTGCCCTACTCACTGCACCCAGTATAAGAAGGAAATTAAGGCCCTTTATCCTGACAAGTATTTAGAGGGAGGAGTTGGGAAGGTTATTGAAATCTAATGATAGGTATCAATTTGAGGGCAGTGCAGGGCGGACCTTGAAAATGGTCTCCTTGCGGATTTCAACCGTGCCTGGTTTTACTTCGCCTGGCTTTGTAACATATCGGGCCCGTGTGCAAGATACGGCCACGACACCGCCCTCTCTGGCCTTGCTATGGTAAGCTGCGACTGCGGCGGCGCGCTTGAGCGTGTTGCGGTCGGGTTCCTCATCCGGCCTGGACAGGAGGATCACGTGGCTTCCGGGCATGCCCCGAACATGAAACCACCAGTCATTGGCTTTTGCGATTTTGAAGCTCAGCCGGTCGTTGTCTGCATCGGTTTTGCCGGCCATGACCTTCCAGCCGCCCGGGAGTTCGTATTCATAAACGCGGGGCTGCCCCCGCCTGATAATATTTTCGGTTATGGGCATGAAATCACCAGATGAGACATTATATCCTTCTGAAATGACTTTTATGCATCAGGTGAATCAATGGCATACATTAGAAGTCATTTTCGAATTTTTGGAATAAGGAAAAGAAATAGAATTGACCCAAGCGATAACGCCACTATTCTGTTAAACAAAGAGGGCTTTTACGGGCAAAACCTAATAGGGTGTTAAGATACTTTTGAAACATTTACGATTATCCCGTGCTGTCGTCTGAGAACTTTAAGGTGTTTATGTTTTTGGACTTAATCCACCACCGATGGATTGTCAAACGCCTCATGTCCCCCCATACCCGATTTTTACCTTTTCACCTTCAACAATTACAGGCACTTTCCGTGCTCCATTTGAAAGAACTAGCATTTCCTCGAGCTTGTCCTTGTTCTTAATAACATCGACATAAATGGCTGTATCCCCATAAGCCGACCTGGCCTTGTTTGTGTAAGGTCAATGTGTCTTTCCGTAAATAATTGCTTTTTTCTCCATAGATATCCTCCTTTCCTTAAGTCTAATATATCCTGCGGATCGCCGCGAACAGATTTCACAACGGAAGTATACGACGTGCTGTCCAGTAAGCGTGGCGCCAGTAGCGATCATGCAAATTTGATATGGTGACGCCCTTACTGCTGGAAACATGCACAAACTCACCGCTGCTCAAATAAATGCCTACGTGGCGCTTTTTTCCAGGGGGGAGGAAAAAAACAACATCACCTGCCTGAAGGTTCGTTTTTGCTATTTGCCTGCCTATTATTAATTGCTCTACCGTGCTGCGCGGCAGTCTGATGTTAAACAGATTGTTGTAAACCAGCATGACGAAGCCGGAGCAATCTACGCAATTTCGACCGGTTCCGCCTAAACAGTGCGGCGTGCCCTCCCAATGCATCACATGAGAACGAATAAGTCTTTCAACCTCAGCCGGACTTTGGTAACAGGAAGCTCTTGAGGGTTTTTGTGTTGTTGAAGCGCAGCCCGTTACAAGAAACAAGAATATTATAGCGACTAATTCAAATGTAGGGGAATTCCTGATCCGCTTGCAGAAAACAAGAGAGTAGCGCATACATATTAGCATAGCCTTCATCAGGATGTGATTCAAGATAAAAGGGCTGAAACTATTTTTTAGTACAGTCCGTTAGTAACGATCAAAAGTGTTCGCATGGAATATGAATTCATCCGATTCCCGTGTAGGGATTCTTAAGTATGGTGTCTAAATACTGACCGATCTTGTCGAAATGAAGGGTATGGGGCTCTTTTTTCAGAATCGACTCGGCCAGAGCGCTGGACTTGGCAATCCTGCAAACCAATTTTTAAATTCCTGAAAAAAGAGCCCCATGCCCTTCAAAATGCGAACAGTTTTGAACATTACTAATCCGTAAAGTTTTGATGAATAGACAGCTTGAAATCCATCTTTTTAATTAAAAGGTTCATCTTGCTCTATAATTCATGATTAGAGCACCAGGAAAAAGTCAAGAGAAAAAGTTGACTTTTTTTAGGCAAAACTCCTCCATTCCGATCAAAGCCGGTTTTTGAAATTTAGATTAACTGGACCTAAAAATTGCATT
>JAFDHL010000208.1 GCA_019308785.1 Deltaproteobacteria bacterium | reverse complement strand
TGCGTGGCTTTTGCCTGCGAATTATTTGAAAAAGGGATCATTTCAACATCTGATACGGATGGTCTTGAACTCGTCTGGGGTAATAAGAAGTCCATATTTTCTCTTATTGAAAAGATAGGAAAGAGGGAGGGCATAGGCCGTATACTGGGAGAAGGGGTGGAAAGAGCTGGTGAGCAAATAGGTGAGGAGGCAGTCATCTATTCAAAGCACATCAAAGGTCTCGAACTTGCGGGTTATGAGCCCAGGGGGGTCAAGGGATATGCGTTGAGCATGGCCAGCTCAAATATCGGCGGGAGCCATATGTACGGCAGGCCCAGGGAGGAGTTGACAGGAAAAGTGGACCCATTTACAGAGGAAGGAAAGGGGGTATCCATTGCCCAGGCTCAAAGGGAGCAGGCATTGGAGGATTCTTTGATAGCATGTACATTCGGGAATTCGGGCCTGGATCTCCGGATGTACTCTGAATTTCTCACATCTGCAACAGGGATTGAAGAATTTGGCAGCACTAAAAACCTGTCTAAGATCGGCGAGCGAATCATTTGCATTGAAAGGTGTTTCAATGTGAGAGAGGGATTCAGCAGGAAAGATGATTCGCTCCCGAAACGCATGTTCTCAGAGCCGTTAAGGAATGCCGGACCTTCCACCGGCCAGGTTGTCAAAGACCTGGACAACCTCTTAGACGAGTATTACGAAGCGCTCGGGTATACGAAAGAAGGGGTCCCAACGATTGAAAAGCTCAAAGAGTTGGGAATGGAAGATGTCATGGAAGACATTATGAATTCTTTATGATGCAAAAGAAAGGGGGTGCAGCTATCCATGACAGAAGACTTTATTAAAAGATATGCTTTTGAAGTATGGCTAAAGGCGGAAGGCAGAGCAGACCTACCACGGAAGTTCTTCCTTCATAAAAAACCACTAAAAAAGGGAGGGGAAAAAGATGAAAACGTATGATGTAGTTCCGGGGCTTGAGTTTGACGAGAAGGTAGACCTTGAGAAGTCACCCGCATGGTTTCTGGATGCCACCCATTCTGTACCACCCTGGACCCCCATGTTCGGATGGTTCTGGATTAACTTCTGCCGTCATGGGATGCAGTATGGGGCCGAGAAACTGAGCCTGCCCACTGTCAAGGGCTGGGATTGGAGATTCAAGGACGGAGGTGGGTATCTTACCCTGAACCTTGTCATGGATGAAGGAGAGCGAAAGGAACGTGAAGGCAGATTCAGGGATGCCATTCGTCCCTTCATAGACGACTATGACAAGCTATGGGGCGATTATATAGACGAGATGCTTGGCCACTACGAAAAGTTGAAGGCCTGCGACGTAGATACGGTTAGCAACACTGAGCTTCTTGCGAACTTCGAGGACACCGTAAATGTCTGCAGGCGCATGTGGGAGATTCACATGCACATGATGTACGGCGTCTACACTGCCTTCATCCTCTTTGAGAACATATGCAAGGATACCCTTGGCATAGACGACACCCATCCCACCTTTCACGATCTCTTGAGGGGTTTTGACAACAAGGTATTCGAGGTGGACAGGGAACTCTGGAAGTTCTCCAAAAAGGCCGAGGAAATGGGCATCTCCGATATCATCCTTAACAACAAGGCGGAGGACGCCCTCGCCGAGCTCAGGGGAAATGAAGCCGGTAAAAAATGGCTTGAAGAGCTTCAGGTCCTCCTTGATGAGGACGGATGGCGCATGCAGCGCATGAGCGAGATAAACTTGCCTACCTGGGTGGAGGATCCCACACCGGTCGTAGCAAGCGTTAAGTTCTTCCTGAAGCAGGGGGGGGATTTTGACCTGGATGTGGAGAGGAAGGGATTGGCCCAAAAGCGCGAGGAAGCCACAAAAGAAGTTCTGGAGAAGGTCCCGGAGGATCAAAAGGGCTGGTTCACGACGCTTCTCGGGCTTGCCCAGAAAACGGGCTCCTTCAGCGAAGAACACAACCACTATCTGGATCTCTATACCCATGCCCTCATGCGAAGGTCGTGCCTTGGGATAGGGAGGAAGCTCGTAGCGGCTGGAGTGATTGACGATCCTGAGGATACCCTCTTTCTCATCCCGGATGAGATCAGGGCCGTAACCCTTGTGCCGGATGGATCCAACCTCAGGCATATTGTAGAGAGAAGGCGCAAAGAGTGGGAGGGCTGGTGCAGCAAAGAGAACCCGCCCGCCATTCTTAAAGAGGGTTTTACCATGGATGACGCCATGGGGGTCCTCGTGCAGTCCAATGATCCTATCGCCCTCAAGGTGGTGGTGGGCTCTATGCCTGTTCCCAAGCCGGAATTGAATGCAGACCTTTACGGCATATGTGGTTCGGGGGGAGTTGCAGAGGGTCCGGCCAGGGTTGTCATGGAGGAATCTCAACTTGATGAAGTACAGAAAGGGGATATACTGGTGGCCGCATCGACTGCTCCAACTTGGACCCCGGTATTCGGCCTGCTTAAGGGTGTTGTGGTTGACAGGGGAGCGAGTCTCTCACATTCGGCCATTGTGAGCAGGGAGTATGGAATCCCATGCGTTATCAATGTCTTTGAGGGAACCGCCAAAATAAAGACTGGCCAGCGTATAAAGGTGGATGGTGACCAAGGCGTTGTTTATATCCTGGACAAGTAGGCCCAATCCAACCCTTCATCCTGCCCTCTCCCCTCGGGGGAGAGGGTTCATAAGCGCTAAGTTATTTTTGCCGAGGAGGGACTGATAAAAATGAACACTTGTCCGCCTCCGGCGGATCGAACGTTGAATGGGAAAAGATGAAGAAACAGACATATGGCCTGGAAGAAAGGCTGATCGAGTATTCGTTGCGAATCATAATGTTTGTTTTTCATTCGATGTTGGACGTTCGATGTTCGATGTTCGACGTTCATCTTTCAAAACAACCCCGTATGGCATAAATGCAAACTGTGAATGTTTACATTGTGTCTAACCACTATCAATGGAAGTGATTCAATCAGACAGGCGGTCCGAGGGTATAGGCAGGAGGAATGTGGCATGTCGTCTCAATTTCAGTATATTCTCTGGTTTGAAGAATGCAACAGAAGCTCTCTTCCCCTTGTAGGAGGAAAGAATGCGAACTTAGGGGAAATGGTGAATGCGGGCATAAGGGTCCCTCCAGGATTTGCCGTAACGAGCAAGGCATTTCAGCTATTTATGGACAAAGAGAGACTATGGGCCCAGGTCATGGACGCATTATCTGATGCATCTCCGGATGACATAAAGGCCGTGTCCAAAGCTGGGAGCGCTATCCGCCAGGCCATCCTCTCCACGCCCATCCCCGACGAGTTACAAGGAGAAATCATAAACGCATATGCTTCACTGTGTGAAAAGTGTGATGTAACTGACCTTCCAGTGGCAGTACGGTCGAGCGCCACAGCAGAAGACCTTGAAGATGCGAGCTTTGCGGGCCAACAGGATACCTATCTCTGGATCTGGGGCAACGATGAGGTTGTTAAGGCAACCCATGAGTGCTGGGCAAGCCTCTTTACGGACAGGGCTATTACTTACAGGATGAGGGCAGGCTTCCCCCAGGACGGCGTCCTTATAAGCGTGGGCATACAGAAAATGGTGAACTCCAGGTCCGCGGGGGTGATGTTTACCCTCGACCCCGTGACAGGAGACAGGTCCAAGATCACTATTGATGCAAACTGGGGATTTGGCGAAAGCATCGTACAGGGCATGGTCTCTCCTGATAGCTTCATTATCGGTAAAGACTCACTGTCGATAAAACAGAGTATCATAGGCCAGAAAGATCAAAGATTTGTGGCAAAGGGATGTGGTACTATTGTCGAACCTGTTCCTTCCGAGCAGCAAGTGATCCCCTGCATCAGTGTTTCAGAAGTAATAGAAATGCGCATTGAAGAACATTACGGGGCCCCACAGGACATCGAGTGGGCCATAGACAGGGATTTGCCATTTCCGGAAAATACCTTTTCGACCCAATCCAGACCCGTAACAGCCGCGGGGAAGAGGGATTTCGGTAAAAAGGTCATAAAAGAGGAAGGAAAGAGTGACACGGATCACATAATCGATCTCATGCTTAAGGGGTTTAGTAAATAGGCCCTCTTGATAAGCCCTGGTATCTTTTTTTCTTTCTCATTAACAAATATGTGGTATATGGATTGGGGCATGGGGTTTTCAAAATGAATTGACCTTATGCCCCTTTTGCCCTAAATCAATGCTGCAAAAATGTAAGGAGTTACAATCCGTGTTATGTGCAGACCTCATTAAGTGGTTGACGATCTCTGAACCTGGAGAGGGAGGTAAATCGTGTCAGACAATAGTTTATTAGATGGCAAGAAGATTCTTATAGTGGATGATGAACCTGACGTATTGGATGCACTGGAAGAGATGCTGGATATGTGCAAAGTTGTAAAAGCCTCCTCATTTGATGAGGCCAAAGAATTTTTGGAATCAGATGATTTTGACATGGCAATTTTGGATATTATGGGTGTTGATGGCTATAAGCTATTACATATTGCCAAGCACAGAAACATAACTGCCGTCATGTTGACAGCCAACGCATTAAGCCCTGATAATCTCGTAAGATCCATCAAAGAAGGGGCGGATTCTTATCTCCCCAAAGAAGAAATGAGTAATATCACGACTTTTTTGGTTGATATATTAAAATCCCAGAAGGAGGGGGAATCCACCTGGGAACCCTGGCATAGGAGGTTATCTTCTTCCTATTTTGAAAGGAAGTGGGGTGGTGACTGGAAGGATCAAAACAGGAAATTTTGGGATAAATACAAGGCCGGTAAAAAAGATAAGGAATCCTGATCTGTAGACCTCATTAAGTGGTCGAGTAGTTGACTAGTTAAGTTGTTATTGGTTGTTTAAGTGCTGTTTGCCTGAAAATTGGACACGCGACGTAGTTGAAGTCATAATGTGTTCAATAAATTCTTTTCCGACTCGACGACTCAACCAATCAACTATTTAACGATCTCTGGAACCGAGGTTTTTAGGACGATGATGAAGGCTTTTTGAGCGGAAGAAATATGCTGATAAAACCGGACTGCATTCCTTGCATATTGAAAATGTCGATCTCAGCAATCAAAAAACTGCCCTTAGATGAGTATGCTGTGAAGGAATTGTACAGCAAGATATTGGAAATTCCTTCACTGAGGGGCCGGTTATGGGATATCACAAGTGCAGAGATTATCGAACTTGTATGGGGAAAAATCGCTGATACGACAAAAAATGCAGATCCGTTTTGTTCGCTGAAATCAGAACAGAACAAGAGGATTATGGAGGTTTATCCTTTCCTTAAAACACTGGTGGATGAGGCTTCCGACCCTCTCTATACCGCTGTTAAACTTGCCATACTCGGAAATGCCATTGATGTCATGGTCAGTGACAGCAGACAGGACATTGAGAACTCAATCACGGAAAAGCTGGAAGCACCACTTTCAAAAGAAATGTACGGGGAATTTAAAAAGCGCCTTAAACAAAGCAGGCTCTTGTTGTTTTTTGGGGACAACGCCGGTGAAATTGTGTTCGACAGGTTATTGATCGAGACAATAAGAAAAATGTACGACCCTGAAATCGCCTTTGTGGTCAGGAGTGTCCCCACGCTTAATGATGCAACCCTTGATGAGGCAAGGGCGGTAGGAATAGATAAGATAGCCACACTTGTTGAAAACGGTATTGACGGTCCTCTGCCCGGTACTATCCTGAAAAGATGTTCGAACGAGGTAAACGATTTAGTCCGCCGTGCCGATTTGATTATCTCCAAGGGTGGGGGAAATTTTGACACTTTAGAAGAGGAAAAAGGGTATTTGAAGGATAAGATAACCTTCATGCTCCTTTCAAAATGTGACCCCTATTATAAGTACTTTGGAGTGGAAATACACCAGCCCATATTGGCCAATTTTTTTGAAAATAGACTTATTGATTAAGATATGGATAATGTTCTCCTTGTAGCCACCATGGATACCAAAAGCAGGGAGGTCCTTTACCTTAAAGCCTGCTTTAAAAAGGCGGGTATTCCGGTTTTGGTCCTGGATGCGGGCATTAAAGGAGAAAGCCCCGTTCCGGTGAGCATCAATCGAGAAAAGGTGGCCAGAGCCGGAGGTAAAACCCTGATTGAGGTCCAGGGCATGGGGCATGAAGGGAAGGCCCTGGAGGTGATGATCAATGGGGCCATTAGATGTGCCCAGGATCTTTACAGGCAGGGTGATATCAGGGGGGTTATCAGCTTAGGCGGATCCATGGGAACCACATTAGGTACAGCCGTGATGCGCTCATTCCCTGTCGGTTTTCCCAAGGTTATGATCTCTACCATGGCTTCCAGAGACACGCGTGACTTTGTGGGGACCAAGGATATCCTCATGCTGCATTCGGTTTGCGATATTTCCGGGCTCAACCGTATTACCAATAAGGTCCTGCACAACGGTGCTATGGCAATGGCCGGCATGATGCAGTATCCACCAGAGTCTATTTCTCTGGGAAAACCTCTGATCTTTATCTCAACACTGGGCACCACAGAGGCCTGCGTTCAAAAGGTGAGGGGTCATCTGGAAAAGGATGGCAAAGAGGTTGTTGTCTTTCATACGGTAGGGGCCGGGGGAAAGGCCATGGAAGAGATGGTACACGAGGAGGATGTGAGGGCAGTGCTGGATCTGTCTCTTCACGAGATCACTGATCATATTTTCGGAGGGGATTACGATGCCGGACCTGGCCGGGGGTCAGCTGCCTTGCAAAAGGGGATACCGACGATTCTTGTACCTGGGAATATGGATTTTATTGTGACCGGACCACAAAATATCGCCAAACAACGCTTTCCAAACCGGCCCTATCACAGCCATAATGCCGCAATCACTGCCGTCAGAACAGCCCGGGATGAGATGGAAACCCTGGCGAAGATAATAGCCAGCCTATGCAATGAAGCCAGAGGGCCGTATGCTGTTTTTGTTCCCATGGGAGGGTTCTCGGCCTTTGACAGCAGAGAAGGACCATTGCATGATCCAATGGCCCCTGAACTTTTTGCCAAGGCCCTGAAAAAGGGGCTTAGCGATACATCCATACCTCGATTGTTACCCTATCATATCAACGATCCTGAATTTGCAGAGGCATTGATCCAGGCTTTGGAAAAGCTTGCCCGTGGGGCTCCACAGGATCGTCATGATGAAAACCACTCCCAATTTAATAGGTCATGATTCAGGAATCGCTTGTTCGCTTTCGCTTTGCCTGCATCTTTGCCATAAGCCAACCGATGCCTTGAGGGGTCATGTCCGGGGAGCGCAGTTTTTTAAGGGTATCCAGAAAGGCTCTGGCTGAAGGTGAAAGATGCTGGTCTTTCAGGTATGCAATACTGACATCTAAGAAGATATCTTTTTCCATGGGAACGGTAGCCAGTTTATTTTCCCTGAGTTCACTCGCAACCGCCTCTCTTACCAGGAAGGAGATGCCGTCACCGCGTTGCACTAATTGCTTGATGAATTCAGCATTGCTTGTCTCCATCAGGACATTTGGCGTGCAGTTACTTTGGGCAAATAATTCGTTTATAAGCTTCCGTGTTCCCGAACCTATCTCCTTCATAATGATTGGCTCTTCAGCTAATTCCTTGAAAGAAACGGCCTTTTTTCGGGCCAGATGGTGATCCGGGGCCACTATGAGCACCATTTCTTCCTGGCTGAAGGGAGTAAAATAGACATCAGGATGATCTTCTGCCTTGGCGATAATCGCAACCTCGATCTTTAAATCAAGCAGGCTGTAGATCATGTCCGAGGAACTTCCTTCATTCAGATGTATTTTGATCTGGGGATATGCTTCATGGAAACCGGTGATCATAAAAGGCATGAAATAACGGGCATATGCCTTTGTGGTTCCCAGGCGGAGGACACCCCGTTTTAGCTCTCTCATGTCCTCGATTACATCTTCTATCTCTTTTTCATATTCAAAGAACTTGCGCGCATATTCATAAAGGGTCTTTCCTTCATCTGTCAGATAAATTGTGCGCCCTCTTTTTTTGAATAATTTCAGGTTGCAATAGTCTTCAAGGGATTTAACCTGTGCCGTGACAGCCGGTTGCGTAATGTAAAGCCTTTTAGCTGCCAGAGTGAAGCTCCGGTTTTTTGCGGTATGATAAAAGTTTCGGAGTTGGTTAAAATTTATCATCTTCTATCGCCCCCACTCGTAACATCTCAATAAATCATGGTAACGACTCCTGGATTCCCTCTCTAATTTCCGAATAGTTCCTATTTTAAAGACTAAACCATTGGACCTGTTGCGTCGTGAATGTTGCAAGGTGATTATTATTACCGGTTAAGGAATTTTTATAGATAATTATTACTTATAAGATAATTTTATGGATAGCATAAAAAAAATGAAATTGACAGATTTATATTAATAGGTAAATGTTTTGTTTTATATTTACATATCCATCCTGAATTCCAGCTCATATTCATGTATTTGATTATAGATATAGCGCTGTCCTTTATAGCTATTTTTAGTTCAGTTCTTTTCTTTTTATTGAAATCGTTTATTTTACATATTTTCACCGTGTTATCCGAAGCAATTAAAATCATTTAATGATTTTGTATGCTTGTTTGGAATTCTCATAGGCCGGTTCAATTATTTTCCACTTAAACAGTAACTTTATAAAGGGAGGGTAAAAAAATGGCTGACGAAAAAGAAGGAAGATTTCCGGATCCGCACGAGTATCAGGTTCCCCCCGAGCTTGAAGGCTGGGAAGAGATGTACCCATCACACTATTTGTTTTCCAAAGAGAGGGGGGAATGGGAAAGCGGTCAGTTCTGGTATCTGGACAAGATTCATGCACCGGAGCCCATGCCGCCATTAGACCTGCTCTTCCAGGAGGCATGGCAGATCTCCCTTTCCCAATACACCACGAGGGTATTTTGCATACCACCTGCCCAGGGGATCGCACAGAGAATGGTCGGGCCATACATGTATATCTGCGCTATTGCGCCCCCGCCCGACGAGATCATTGGGGAAAAGGCCCAGTTGTTTGAGAAGCGGGTGTTCTATGTTTTCGAGCATTATAATGAGTTGTGGGACAAATGGCTGACCAAATTCCAGGCCCTTGGCAACGAGATGAAATCACTTGAGATCCCGAAAGAACTGCCGAAATTTGTGCCCGAAGATCAGGTTTTACCCGCGCCCACAGGCTGCTATGTATCATATGATCTTATTGCGGCATTCGACAAGCTGGTCAATCAGATGTTCAAGGGATGGCAGTACCACTTTGAGATGCTGAACCTGACCTACCTTGCCTACCTCATGTTTGGTGACGTTTGCAGGAAGCTCTTTCCGGGAATTAGTGAGAGCGCAATCGGCAAGATGGTGGCCGGGGCCTATGTGTCCATGTTCCGTCCCGAGGAGGAACTCTGCCAGTTGTCCAGATTAGCCACCTCCTTGAGTGGTGTGGCAGA
>JAFDHL010000207.1 GCA_019308785.1 Deltaproteobacteria bacterium | reverse complement strand
TATAGCTTTACATAACGCTTTTTTGCTTCTGTTACCTTCATCACATACCTACGGGCTTCGGCGCTGGAAAGTGAAGACCGGAGCTTTTTATAGACGGCTTCGGGTGTCATCCGGTTGATGATATCAACCGCCTTCTTACGGTCTTTAGAGAAGGTTCTTAAGACATTGCCGCTGCCCGTGTTGTATGCGGCAATAATGCAATATTCGCGGGAAACCGGGTTTTTGATGGCCTCTAAATAGCGGGAGTCCAAGATGTGGAGGTAGGCCGTGCCCATCTCGATATTGTTGTTCGCATTAAAGAGGTATTGCTTTGACGGAATCCCGTCTTCCTTTTTCAACAAACGCCATGAATCCCTTCCTGCAGTAGTGGGGACGATCTGCATTAGCCCGAAGGCCGGGGCAGAGCTGACCGCGTATGGGTTGAAGCTGCTTTCAGTCTCCATGATTGCGTAAACGAGGCTTGACTTAATACCGAATCTTTTGGAATGGCTCAACACCTGAGGTTTATATTTCTCGGCCCGCACCCCCAGATGGCTTTTGACCATTGCAATCTGGACATAATGAACGGTTTCAGGCCCTTTTTTTAAAGCAGAGGGGCGGGTTTTGAGGTTATGCCGGATGAGGTAGTTGGCAAAGCGCTCGGCCCTCCAATTCCAGCGGATGTTCTTTCCGTCCTGATCCTTTACTTCGCCGTAAAGATATGGCTTGCCTGTAAATTTTACCTCCTTATCGGAATAGAGGTCTACACCGCTGGGGTCGTAAGGAGTCAGGAGTGTGCTGACGATCGCTTTTCGAAGACTGGCCTTCGGGTCCTTTTCATCCAGCGTCTCAACGGTAATGAGGCCTTTTTCGAAATTTACGATCGCCCGGCTTTTGTAGTGCTGGGTATACTTGACATACTCCTTTTTGCTTGGCGTTTTGGGCTTCTTCTCCCCCCATACACCGCGGATGACTTTGTGAAAAGCGGCCAGTTGTTCCCGGAAATGCGCTTTGAACTGTGTTATGTCCCGCTTCAGGGCGTCGGGATCGGTAGCGTAGCGCATGGCCTTTTTGGTTGCCACCTTCTTAACGACCCGGGTATCGCGTCCCTTTATTGACCTGATTGCGCTTTCGATATCGGCCATGCTGCAGGCCGCCAATAATGCCAGCACAGGTATTAGTATAAGTGTGATTCTCCGGCAGGTTTTCATAAGTGATTTGCAATTCATGTTTCTGATTTTATAGAAGAAAATCCTATGCGGCAATGAAGGCCAAACATTTGTATTATAACTCTCTTGAAAAGTTTTGGCTATTTTTTTTACAGATTAGAGGAAAGAAGAAACAGATGAAAAAAGGGCATGGCTTTTATTGGGTGGGAGTTTTTGGTCCGGCTCAGGAAATTGACTGAATAAGGGCTGTCTTTAGGAAGGGCTTTCCCTTTCCTGTAAATTGATCGCAAACCTCGTTGTGACAGAAACATTACTGCTGACGTAGTAAATTAGATTCCTTAATGTTCCTGAAAGTTGATCATATTCTTTTTTAAGGCTTTTTGTCTCGAGTTTGCCTAATTTTAGGTCCTTTGAGGCCAACAATGACGTAAATGGAAGTTCCGGGGAAATATTCATGAATGGCACATACCCAAATGCATCATTTTTCTCAAGGGTGATGAGGGGCAAATCGCCACTGGGGGTCCGTTTGATCACGTAGACTTCTCCTTTTTTAATATAGAAAACATTTTCTTCAAGTGTATCCCTTACGGGAATCAGGTCCTGGCCTTCGATGAATTCATTAATGTCGTGTTTTTTCACGAATAGGTTTACCGCTCTGCCTGAGATTTTTCTGAGCCTGTCATCGAGGCTAAGAAGAAGTCCTTTGAAATCAGGCGATAGACATGCGAAATCTCCAGAAAGACGTTGAGAATCCAACAAACCTAAACTGACATCACCAATGGCAGTCACAGTGGCACTTCGTCGATTTACTCCGTGTGCGAGACATGTGAGTGTGCCCAAAAAGCAACCTTCTCCCAGTCGGACTATGGTTAAAGGCCCCTTTTTTGTTTTCTTTGATACCTTCACCATGCCTTCCAAGATGATCCAAATCCAGTTGCCGTGAGCCCCCTCTTTGAAAATTTTCTCTCCATCGGCGAACTGTTCTTCATCAACAATATACATGTAGTCTACACGTGGGCCTTTTACAATAAACGAGCCTTCTCTTTTGTCTTGGCCTTTTAAGGCAGAGTCCGTATCATTAATCGAAGGACCTAATATTTTGATCAACCCGTCGTCAAACATCCTCAGGCCGTCCATAATAATCTGTATTGTGCTTTTGTTGACCACACGCCTTACTCGAACCTCTTCTTCATGAAGTTCGAATTTTCCTTGAGTCCATCCAAACAGGCTGTAAATAGCATCCAGGCCATTCAATTGGCCGGCAATAGCATTGACGGGGTTACCATTCATAAAATATATGAGGCCGGCTTTTGGAGCATATTGACTCCTGATTCTCAGAGTCCCTGTTTTATTGTTCTCCCCAAGTATTTGGAGAACATCCGACAGACTGAGAAATCTCAAGTCTCCTTTAAGTACCGAATTACCATTCATGATAAACTCTCATTGTGCTCATTTTGTCGATTGATAGCTGCTCGGCTTTCATGGGCACGATAGAAATATCCACCTCTGCCAGATCTCACTCGTTGCATTGATCAATCTAATATTCTTATTTCTATTCTGCGTGGTTCAGTTCAAGTTGATACTTCCGGGCTTGAGTTCTCATGCATACTGTGTGGACATTCTGTCCCGTAGAGAGTGGATTATTAGGGATCAGCCCAAAAGCTGTACGACAATTTCATATAGTTACTTTTAACATTTCCTCTGCTTCTCTCATTTCAGCAGGAAGTGCATCCAATATCTCATTTATGTCTTCTTGTTTAAAACCAAATTGAAACAGTATTGCCTGGTCTACCTTGCAAGTAATACCTTCACGATGAGAACAAAGTAGATGAGGAGGGCTGACATGGTAAACAAGATTACTCAGCCTAACCCATGCCTCCAGGTTTGGAATCACTTTGCCGGTCATACTCTCATGGTGATTTCGGATGGAATTAGTCAATGATAAGGGGAAATCCCAGGTTTGGGCAATAATGCCGCCGGCCTCGGCATGGTCAATGCCGAGAATTCCCTTTTCTGCTTCAACGAAGGACAGGCCGTTTTTTTTGACCAAACAAGTAATCTCCTCATAATTTTCGGCAACGTATCTGTCCAATACCAGCTTACCGACATCGTGCAGAAGTGCCGCAGTAAACAAGACGGAGTCTTTTTGAAGTCCGGCCTTACATAATAGAATTTGGGAAAGGGTGGCACACCCAACACTGTGTCGCCAAAGTTCACCCGAATTTAGTCCGTATCCTTTATAAGCCTTTTTATAGGGTGACAACCCCTTGAAATTGGCCAAGACGATTTTGATAATGTTTTGGAGCCCCAGCATCCGCACTGCCTGATCGATTGCAAAGATTTTTACAGGCAAACCGAAATAACTGGAATTGCAAACTCTTAAACAATTGGCAGTGATTGCCTGATCATATTGGATAATGTCCAATGTATCATTTGGACCTGCATCTAGTGCCTCAGCAAGCTCAAGGATACGTCTGGCCACTTCCGGAAATGGTGGCAGGTTCTCAATAGACTTTATGATCTCTTCCAGCCGACTTTTAGAGGACATAAATTTGGCACCTTCTGAAGTTGTTTTTCATACTAAAGGAAATGTAACAAGTTAGTTTTACTGCAAATATTCAGCTCTTAAGAAAAAACCCGCTTCCGGAAAGGAGAAGCGGGTTTGCTGATTTTTTCACTTAGCAACCCCGCTGCCTTATCCGCCTCATCTGGACTTAGACCGGAAGCTTTGCGCCCCAACCTTTCGGAAGGTTTGCCCTTCAGTAAACAAAATTGTCTAATCTATTATCGGCATCTTGATTTGAAACTTTAGCTTTTTTTACTTTTTTTTACTTTCCATTTTGAGAATAATGACAAGTCATGGTAATATTTTTATCTCAACATGTTATATTTACACTCAATAACCCAGAATTAAACTTGCTTACTATATGTTTAAAGAGTTGAAATTGCTCTTCAGCGATGGAATGATACGTCGGAGGCATAGAATATACGAGATAGTCTCGATAGGAATGCAAAAAAACCAGGGCCACTCTTACTCCTTGACAACGCGAAATGATTCTTCTGAATGAGAGAACTGACAAATCCCGAGAATTGACATACGCAGATGTGAAGTCAAATATAATCATGTATTTTTGTTCCAAGAATTGCAGGGTGTAGAATGGAAAAGAAACGTAGAATTTTAGTTGTCGATGACGATATCGAGATTGTTCAATTTCTACAAGTAAGTCTTGAAAGAGAGGGGTATGAGGTAATGGCTGGAAGAAATGGCAAAGAAGCTATAACTTTGAGCCAAAAGTATAATCCCGATTTGATCCTGATGGATATTGTAATGCCGGAAATGGATGGATTAGAGGCCTGCAAAATCATAAAACGCCGTGAAACCGCCAAATTCATTCCGATTATCTTCTTGACAGTTAAGGGAAGCCACGATGACAAAGTCAAGGGACTGGATTTAGGAGCGGATGATTATCTTGCCAAACCTTTTAAGATCAATGAATTAGCTGCCCGAGTTCGCTCTATGCTTCGTATTAAACAACTTACAGAACAGTTGCAAGAAACCAAACGGGAACTCATTGAGGCAAAACAGGTAGCAGCGGTTGCTGCTACAGCGGTAACCGTCAATCATAATATCAATACACCGCTGACGACGATTATGGCTAATGTTGAACTCCTCAGTACAAAGCTACCTGGATCGGCCCGTCCTGTATGCAAACCATACTTGAATGACATAAAGACTGCGGCAAAAAGAATTAGTAGATTGACCAAAAAACTCGCCAAGTTGGAAAAGCCAAACTTTGTTGATTATCTTGCCGGCACATCAATGTTGGATCTTGATGGATAGGGCAAAATTCATTGTTGCGCCTTATCCGCCAACAACCGAAATATAAGGTGCCTGACTGTTATTTTCCCTTAAACTCAGGCGGCCTTTTTTCCATGAAGGCCTGGAAAGCCTCTTTCAGATCCTCTGATTGCAAGAGGGCGGCGTTTTTCTGGGCCACATACTCAAGGCCCGGATAAACACCGTGGTCCCGGGTATATAGAATTACATCCTTCACGCCCTGGACAGTCAGGGGGGAGCAGGCAGCGATATCGTCGGCGAGCTTTTTAGCCGCTTCGTACAGTGTATCCCGGTCTTCGTAAAGGCGTGTGATGAAGCCCATTTTAAGGGCCTCTTCTGCTGTAAAGTCTCTTCCTGTTAGGGCCAGTTCTCGAAACCAGCCATGGCCGATGATGTGAGGAAGACGCTGCAGGGTGCCTAAGTCGGCAATGATTGCGATTCTGGTCTCCCTGATGGAAAATATTGCATCAGTGGTGGCCATACGGATGTCACATGCGCTGAGAAGATCTACGCCGCCGCCGATGCAATGGCTGTGTACTGCGGCGATAACCGGCTTGCGGCATTTTTCTATTGCATTCATGCTTTCCTGT
>JAFDHL010000206.1 GCA_019308785.1 Deltaproteobacteria bacterium | reverse complement strand
GGGATAGTAGGTGTGGTAGCCGGCGCCCAGATAGTCGTCGAATCCGCTGTTAAGATTATGACAGTACTGGGTGTAAGCGAAAAGTTTATTGGTCTGACAATAGTAGCCTTCGGAACTTCCCTTCCGGAACTGGCTACTTCTGTCGTCGCCGCTTTGAGGAAAGAGATGGATATAAGTGTTGGCAATCTGGTGGGAAGCAACGTCTTCAACATAATGAGTGTACTCGGAGCGGCCTCCCTGGTGAGACCTATCCCAATCCCAGGCGGATTTGTTGATAGTGGTCTGGTGATTGATTATGGGGTTATGATGTTTACAAGTTTCTTGCCGTGGCTGATGATGAGAAAAACATCTACTGTTACACGGAGAGATGGTTTTATTCTCTTGTTCTGTTACGTGGGATATATTGTCTATTTAATAATTAAGGCTTAGTCTCTCGCAAATTCCCGAAAGAATAAGCGACAGGGTATCGGGATCATCTGGTATGAAATGAGAACAAAGAAAGTAGAAGAAATCATCCGTCCTTATAAGGAAGGCATACAACCTCAGCCCTCAGTGACTATGAGTGACAAGATTATTCATGCCATTGAGTTGATGGTGAATAATAACCTCAAGAGTATCGCTGTAGTCCGGAACAAGCGACCCATCGGCATGGTTCGTCTTGAAGACGCTTTTCAAAAGTTAGGCCTTAAAACACCCCGGAAAAACTCCTAAAGGTATTTAACCTTCAAAAGTTCTTTCCCCTCACCCCGTATCAAATACGGGGCAGGATTACTGTCGAAAGTCACATCTTTTACGGGGAAGGTGGATGGTCAGGGTCTTTTTCCCTGAAGCTCGCAGCATCTATTCCTGACTTCTTCATCAATCGATGAAGATATTGTCTCTGGATCCCGGCCATTTCGGCCGCCTTACTTATATTTCCCCTGGTTTCCCGGAGGAGTGAGCGTATGTACTGGTCATGAAACATAAGGATCATCCTGTCTTTGGCCTCTTTAAATGATATTCGCGACATATCTTTATCCATATCTGGATATAAGGTCTCCTGTTCATTGTCCAGCAAAAGATCTTTCACCTCAAGCGTATCTGTTCTGCAAAAGATAACGCTCCGCTCTATTATATTTTCCAGCTCTCTGACATTGCCGGAAAATTCCTGCGAAAGAAGAGCCTGCATGGCCGAAGGTGATATGTCCCGGATATCTTTCTGGTTGATCCGGGCATATTTTTTCAAGAAATGGTAGGTCAAGACAGGGATGTCTTGCTTTTTATCCTTAAGTGGAGGGAGATCTATATTGACAACGTTCAGGCGATAGTAAAGGTCTTCCCTGAAACGTTTTTCTTTAATATCTGATTTGAGGTTATGATTTGTAGCAGCAATAAAGCGCAGTTCCGCCCTTTTTGTGACCGTACTCCCGACCGGTTTATATTCACCTTCCTGGAGTAGCCTTAAGAGTTTGGTTTGCATATTAGGGCTCAGGTCGCCTATTTCATCCAAAAACAGGGTCCCTTCATGTGCTTCTTCAACCAGCCCTTTCTTGTCTTTCCAGGCACCGGTGAAGGCCCCTTTGACATGACCGAAAAGTTCGCTTTCTATGACCTGCTCGGGAATTGCAGTGCAGTTAACAGTAATGATTTTTCTTGAACCCCTTAAGCTATTTTGATGAATGGCCCTGGCAACCAATTCCTTTCCGGTGCCGCTGGCACCAGTTATTAGAACGGTAGCCGTTGTAGGGGCAACCTGTCTGATGCATTCGAATATGTCCTTCATCACCGGACTTGCCCCGACCATAGGCGAAAAATCACTCTTCTCGGCCAGGGCCTGCCGAAGGGCCAGATTTTCTCTGACCATCTCCTGCCACTCCATAACCTTTTCAATAGTCAGCAGAATCCTTTCCCGCCTGAATGGCTTTGTTATGTAATCGTATGCCCCTTTTTGAATGGCCTCCACAGCGGTCTCAATAGTTGCGTAGGCAGTCAGGATAATGACAGAGACATTTGACCTGATTTTCTTGACTTCCTCAAGGAGCTGGATACCGTCCATTTTGGGCATCTTTAGATCGGTTATTAACAGATCGAAATGGTTTTTTTTGAACAGTTCAAGGGCTTTGTGCGGGTTGGTAATAGTGACCAATTCATGGTCTGTCTCCTCGGAGATAATCCTCTGCAAGAGAATCAGCATGTCTTTTTCATCATCAACTATTAAAATCCTACCAGCCATTACTCCACCTGTTTCTTTGTTAATAGCTTTACAGTAAAAGTTGTTCCTCCCGGCTTTCCAGGAAAATCAGCAATATGGCTCACACAATCTATTGTACCCCCGTACTTGGCGATAATACCGTAGCTTACAAACAACCCCAGACCGGTCCCTTCCCCTTCCGGCTTTGTTGTGAAAAATGGTTCAAAGATATGGTCAATATCTTCTTGTCTAATTCCAATACCGTCATCCTGGAACTGAACAACGGCCTTCCGTGTGCGTCGTTCCGGAAACGTGCGAATCGATAATGTGCCTCCTCCTGCCATGGCCGCAAGGGCATTGTTGGTCAGGTTTAAAAATACCTGCTGTAACTGACGGGAATCCCCCCTAACCGGTGAGATGTTTTCCGCTAACTCCAGGACAAGCTCAATATCGTTCATCTCTAAGGTATGTTTCACAACCTGGATTATTTCCCCCAGACAATGGTTCAAATCAGAGTATTCTGAATCCCCTTCTTCAAGACGGGCAAAGCTCAACAGATTTTCTACTACCTGTTTGCAATGGAGGCCCTGTCTTTCAATTGTCTTTAAGTCTTCAAACTCCTGAGTCCCTTTTTCCGTTTTTCGTAGCAAGAGATCGCAGAAACCCAGCATAACCCCCAGAGGGTTATTGATCTCGTGGGCAACACCCGCCGCCAGAGTCCCTAAAGAGGCAAGTTTTTCCGTATTGATCAGTTGTCTTTCCAAATTCTTGCTTTCGGTAATATCCCGGGCAATACACAACACTGCACTAACCCCACCCTCTTCATTTTTTAGGGGCATGAAATTCGCGCTGATCCAGATTTCATGTTCTCCGACTTCTAACTCAAATTCATCCCGCACACTCTTTCCGAGTTTGTAAACCAGTCCAACCAATTCAAGTTGTTTTTCAGCGACCTTCTCAGGAAACAGACTCGAAAGACCCTTCCCCAAGAATTCCTCGGCCCGACCTCCAAAGAAATTGGCAGTAAAACTGTTCATGGATTGAAAATTGCCGTCCGAATCGACCGTAAAAATAAAGTCCTCGGCGCTTTCAACTAAAGAGCGGTATTTCTCTTCAGACTTTTTAAGATCTTCCGTCCTTCTGTTCACCCTTTTTTCCAAAACGCGAGACCATCGCATTTCAAAAAACAGAATGGCCGATGTGCCCAGCACAATGGCCAAAATGACCAATCCCTGCAACAGGAATTGCCTCAGATAGCCTTTACGGATAGCTCCTTCTATTTCGGATATGGGAGCAACCACTGCCACTGACCACTTTTGAGGCGGATTGTCCGATACGATGACAGGGCAATAGGCGATAAGCTTTTTGATCTTTCCAGTGATTCCACGATTCCAGCAGGAAAAATACCAGCCCGTGCCCACCTTACCTTTAAGCATCTCTTCTTTCTGAATAAAATTGATTTTCCCGTAAGTGATGTAAGGATATTTCTCTTCCCGAACCTTGAACGCACTCTTCCCGATAAAACAGGCGTCGGGATGATAAAGGAAGATCCCATTCTCATCCATAAGCCAGGCATATCCTGTCTTTCCAGAGCGAATATTCTTGAGGAAAGGAGTCAGAAGCCAGGAAATATTAACATTGAAGAGAAGCAGTCTCGGGGAATCACCTGCCAGAGATACAGCCAGCATCAGTCTTATACCGGAAGACCTGATCTGGGGCTGTGAGATCCAGACATTCTTGTTATCGGACGATTTAACTACCGGCAAATTATATATTCTTTCATCCGGTGGTTCCTTTAGAAACCAATGCTTGTAAGGCGTATGGACATAAGTCTTGTGGTTTTTCAGGTCGACTATTTGAATTTCCCAGACTCCACTTTCCAGGACACGTGAAAGACTCTTCTGGATACTCTCGTACTGTACCTCCGGATCACAAGAGGCCAAAGGCTTCTCATTGCTCAGCAAGAGGACCTCTTTTCTTAATAAGTTGAGCTCACGCTCAATCAAACTTGAGACATGGCGGGCAATGACCAGTTGTTCTTCGTTAAACTGGCCCACCACCTGTTCTCTCATCTCCCTGGCAGACCACAGCCCGAGTATTGCACCTCCTGCCAGAAAAAGGACGGCGGCTAAGCATACAATAATGAAGATGTTTCTTCTTATTCCCGGGAATTTATATCCATCCACTAATAATCCCTCATTAAAGCTCTCTGCGGCCCCGATCCAAAGGGACAGGAAATCTCCAGACGTAAGGAATTCTTTACGAGTATTATTCCCTCAGAGTCTCCTCCATCTCAAAGAACAGGTCCTGCTCCCGAATCACACCCACCACCTCTCCTGATCTCATGACAGCCAGCCGTCTGACCCTATTCTCGATCATCATACCGGCAGCTTCCATGAGATTTGATTCCCCATCAATAGCCAGTGGTGCCGGGGACATGATCTCTTTGATCTTCTTTTTGGCCAGCACATTCACCTCTCTTGTGAACATGCCCTTCCAGAACATGGGGGAGTATTGGATACTGTCTGCCATGGAGGGTTTTGGTGCACTTAGATAGGCGGGCATGATCCCTTCAAGTAAATCCGTAATCGCCAGAATTCCCTGGACCCTGTCACGTTCATCGAGCACGAAGACGGAGCGGTGACCTGTTTCCATAATTCGGCTGGTGGATACCTTTGAAGCAAAAGATTCTTTCAGCTTAAAAACGGCCTCTCCAATGGTCTGATCGCCTTTCAGTGTAGTATATTCCTCAATGGGTATCATAACGTCCGCAACACTTTTTTCTTCAGGAGGCCCTGCTCTCCTCCCATGCCGGTATGCTTCCGATATTTTAGAGGCCAGGAGATCCATATCACAAGGCTTTGAGAGATAATCAAATGCCCCCTCAACAAAGGCTTCCCTGGCAGAGGGCATGGCTCCGTGTCCGGTGAGCATAATCACAGGAAGGTCGGGGGAGCGCTTCTTGATCTCCTTCAGGGCCTGGTGACCATCCATCCCCGGCATCTTGATATCTAAAATAACCACATCCGGATTTTCTTTGAGTTTATCAATGGCCTCTTCACCGCTGCCGGCAAGCAGAGTCTCAAATCCTCTTCTTTTTAAAAGCTTTTTGGTGGTCGCCCGAAATTGCTCTTCATCATCCACCATAAGAATTTTTATTATATCATTCATTTTATATGCCTCCTCCTTAAGAGTGCACCTGTAATGGATCCAAGCCCGGAGAAACTGTGTCGCAATGACATAAAAACGTATTCTCGGACAGCCTCCTAGTGGCGCTCTATTATTACAACCCTTTGTAACTACTCAGGTTATTTAGGTTGAATCAGGTTATTTAGGTTGAAGGTCCCGCGAAACGCGGGATTAGTAAAGGGCTGAACGTGGTACACATGGGGCTCCTATTATTGTATTACTGTAACTGCTTTATCTCTGAAAAGAATTCTTTCGGTTCTATTTCCCTTCCCGTCCTCCGTCCCGCTCAAGCGGGACTACGGAGGGTGGACAGTCTTCAGTCTAAACACCTTCAGCCTGACTACGTGAGTTAAGTAACCACTGGCGCCAGAGACAAAAAGAACAAAACCAGGATAAATACGGAAATCCCAATAATCAGAACAGCCTGCATCCACCTCAACCCGCATCCCTTGACCATACCCAGGGCGATGAGTAGCCATTTCCAGGGCTCGGTCACCCAGACAAATAGCGGTATCCAGGATGCAAGCATTGTGACTCCACCAGCAAAGGCATATACGGCAAAGAACTTTGCAAACGTCACACGCTTACCAATGGCCATGGTCATGACCATGAACCCTGTACCAGCTGCAATAAACGGCATGGCAATAGCATTTATCAGCAATATGCCGGCCATAAGAACATGGCTCTCGCTTATACAGGTGAG
>JAFDHL010000012.1 GCA_019308785.1 Deltaproteobacteria bacterium | reverse complement strand
TGTGCCTGCAATGGGATTGTTGATTTCATGTACAACCGAGGCCGATAATTTACCCAGGGAGGCCATCTTGTCCTGGTGGATAAGTTTGGCATTACTTTCCTTCAACTGCCGAGTTCGTTCCTCAACCATCTCCTCAAGACGTCGAGTGATTTGCTCCTCCTGCTTTTTTCGATCCGTAATATTCCTGCTGATCTCTATGAGCTTTGAAATCTTACCATCCTTTTCCCAGATAGGATAGACGGTTACTTCAACGTAACGCCGCTTGCCATCGGAGGCTACCCAGGTCCGGACCTGCTGGCTGGGCCTTTTGTTTCTTATCGCCTCGTGTAAGGGACAGACAACATCCCCTCTGTCACACGGCTGTTCAGCTTTCTGGAAGATTTCATAACACTTCCTTCCAACCACCTCCTCACGGGAATAACCGATCTTTTCTTGAAATGCCTCGTTGACTTCGAGAATTTCCCTGTCGGGGGTGATGACCAGGATAAAGTCCTGGATGGCATTCAGGATGGTCTCCATTTCTTCGGTTCTCACCCTTAACTTGCGTTCTTGCGAACTGATGGCTCTCCAGAAAAGTTCAAAAACGTGGTAGGAGAGGACGCGGATATTCAACGGCCTGGTCTTTAAAATGTCCTCGAGGACATGTTGTTCTGGAATCAGAACGATAATAAGGTGAATGTTATGGCGGGGGTCATATAGCTCGTGATAGTCGTCGACGGTTATCAGGCCCAGTTCCCTGCCAAGGACCATACCAGGCGATTGAGGATCTGGATCGGCCACAGCAATAAAGCGGGCGTTGACAGGCTCTATCCTGTAATCCAGAGCGGATTTCTCGATGATCTCTTTACAGAAGGGAGCCCCGCCAACAATACCAATGTTGATGATTGAGGGCTCTTTATCGAGCATTGGTTAAGCTCCTTGCTTTCATAAATTATAATTAAGAAATGGATATGTGTCAAACAATGCCGCCGTGCGTCAGGATTGGCTATAGGTCTTTTTAATGACCGAAGGCACCTCAAAGCAGCCTTGAATGGCCTCGATGGCCGGATGGATCTGGTCTGCGGGCAGGACTCCCGTGATGGAGTGGATGGAACAGCTCAGACCCAGAAGCTCAACCTTAACTTCGTCAAGGACCAGAAGGAGTTCGCTGGCTATTCCGTAACGATCACCGAAATGTGGCCCGTTCATGGAAAACGAGGCCACGGATGAATCCTCGACGGTTGAGGCGTCAGGAAGCAATTTCTGAATCATGCCGATGTAGTCGTGCTTGTCTGATTCAGGGAGGCAAAAAAACAGATTTCCCTTGTTTTTTTCTTTTGAAGGTCTTGAGATAAAAAAAGTGAGAACGAGCCCTAACCGGGCAAAGTCTTTAAAGACAGTGCCCATGGTGCTCAGGTGAGCGCTGTCCAGTTTTACGTGAAGAAGCTCCTGCTCCTCCTGCCATTCCAGGCCATATACTTTGGGTTTCTTCTCCTGGTAGGAGGCAACCACCTCCTTGTAGAGTTCTTCTTTTCCCTTTTGGGCAAGTTTCCAGTCTGCGGGGGTTCGATAGGGACCGAACTGGAAGGGACCAAACAGGGCAGCAGTGGCTTCATTCATGACGTCTTCGTTCAGAACCGCTGAGATGGCTGAAGGAGAATTGGCAAAGGCAATTGGCTGATCTCCCAATTTACCCAACACATCAAGCAAGACCCCTATGATCTCGGGCTTACTCCTGTGGGGAAAAATGGACAGGATAGCGCATTTGGTGGTGGTCGGGTTTATATCGCTGAATTCTTTTTCAATGAGTCCCAAGGTTTTTTCTGCGTCTTGGGAGTCCACTACAAGGTTCAGACCCCAGGCCTGGTTTTGTTCTCCGCAGGTCAGGAAAGGAAGATTTATTTTCTCCGAGGACACCAGGTTGGAGAACGCCGTTGGAAACCTGTGGTCCTCCTTGGGCTGGATCACTGAAATCCACACAACCTCGTTTAGGATCTTGAACCCCCCAAGTCTTGTAGAAGCGTTCATCTCATTAAGCACTCATTTCCACGACACTGCTGATAGCGCGTTGAATTGGAAGATCACAGTAATCCTGTAATAACTTCCATCAGACCATCTGTATCAATGGGTTTGGCGATATAATCATCCGCCTCTGTGGACATGCCGTCCGCATGTGTATATGTGGTGGTAGGAACCGCTTCACCCACGGCCGTCAGCAATACAACAGGGATATCGGCGGTTTCTTTGTTTGCTTTTAACTCAGCGCAGAGCACGTAGCCATCCTTGCGTGGCATCATGATATCCAGGATAATCAGATCCGGACGGCGTTCCTTGATGGACTCTTCACCCTCTATCCCATCATAGGCCCGACCCGCCTCAAACCCCCTGCTTTCCAACATCATGGCCACAGTTTCCACCAGATCCGGATCATCATCGACTATCAGGATATATTTTTTTGCCATAGTGAAACCTCCTTTTGTTTATCATTTATCATTTGTATGAAGTTAATTGCTTGAATCTATCAGATTCTCCTGAAACTCGCAACACGCAACCCCAACCAACAAGTTAACTTTTCAACCACTCAACTACTCAATCACTCAACCATTCGACTATTCAACTAATATCCGGTCTCGGATAAAGGCCGGAGCGTTCCACGATTTCGGGAACCTTTTCTTCCCATTCAATTGCCATGATGTGAAAACCCCTCACACCTTCGACCTCTTTTAGTCGCTGAATGGATTCCACACAGATATTGATTCCTTCTTCGGCCTGTTTTTCCTTGGGTACGCCACTCATGCGCTTGACCACCTCGTCTGGCACGTCCATTCCGGGAACACGATTTTTCATGTATTTCGCCATACCCGCGGACTTAAAGGGCGTGACCCCTGCAAGGATATAGACCTTCTCGTGGAGTCCGCGATCGCATGCCAGTTTCATCCAGAGTTCAAATTTATCCAGGTTGTAAATACACTGGGTCTGGATGAATTCAACCCCTGCCGCTATTTTTTTGGCCAAACGCGGGACACGGATCTCAAAGGGATCGGCAAAGGGATTGGCGGCAGCGCCAACAAACATCTGAGGCGGTCGTTTGATCTCATCCCCGCCTAAGAATTTTCCTTCGTCCCTCATAAGTCTTACAGTCTGGATCAATTGCATGGAATCAATATCAAACACATTCTGCCCCTTGGGGCAATCACCGAACTGCTGATGGTCTCCTGAGAGACACAGAATATTGTGAATATCAAAGGATGCAGCGCCTAAGATATCACTCTGCAGGGCGATGCGGTTCCTGTCCCGGACAACCATTTGCAGGGTTGGCTCAATCCCCATCATCTTGAGGTGGACACAGGCTGCCAGGCTGCAAAGACGGGTCACCGATGTCTGATTATCCGTGATATTGATGGCATCCACATGATTTCTGATCATTTCCGCTTTCTTGGTAATGTCTTCAGGATCGCTCCCTCTGGGTGGCCCGCACTCTGATGTGACCGCCAGATGGCCTGCCGTAAGGATTTCCTCCAGCTTGCTCGGTGTCTTCGTGCTCATAGTCTCACATCCTCCCTGACCACTTTTCTGGGCCCGCCGGCCCGTTCTGTTGACCAGTCCTTGATAGGCATAATTTTTTCGTAGTCATCAAGTCTGTCTAACTCCTTAAGCCGATCAAGAATCAACTGCCAGGCGCAATCAAGATCTTTGCTTATCTCGCACTTTCCTTTAGTTGATCCACCGCAAGGACCGTTTAGAAGCCTCTTGGCGCAACGAGAAATGGGGCAGATTCCAGCAGTTTCTCCCAGGATACACTGTCCGCAAGCCTGGCACCGTTCGCTCCACACCCCTCTTTCTTCGGCAGCACCCATAAAGCAGGTGTTCACACCAGGGAAGACCGGGGTGCTGAAGTATTTTTCGGCCATGAACTGTACCCCGACTCCACAGGCCAGGGATAAGACCGCGTCATATTTATCGATTCTGTCCCGGATTTCCTCCAGATATTCATGGTCGCATTGTCGTTCTAAAGTGACTTCATCTATTTCTACCTTTTTCCCCTCATTCATGAAATACATGCGAAGGGCTGAAGCCAGAATGCCGACCTCCTTTTTGCCTCCGGCTTCACAGACGGTCACGCACTCATTACATCCAGCAATCAGGAGCTTTTGGAAATCTTTTACCTGATCAATGATTTCTTCAATCGGCTTTTTCTCTGCAACAATCATGCGGTGTACCTCTCTTTCCTGGGTTGGTTAAGTGGTCAAATAGCCGAATGGTCAAATAGTAAATTTATTTCAACTTATTGAGGCCTTTCTTCTATTCAGCCACTCAACCGATTAACCACTCAACTACTCTACTACTCAACTACTCAACCAGTTAACCACTCAACCGAGTATCATGCAGCCATTTTCTCTTTGGCTTTTTTAAGCGGATTCGGACCCATCTCCTTTATTTTATCCGTCATTTCTACGGCATACTCTGCAAATCGAGGCCCGTCAGCGGATGAAAGGTTATACATCTGTGCCCTTTCTCCACCGATACCGATGGCATCAAGGATGTGCTGGGCCTGTTCTATCCTTTTTCTGGCGCGGAGGTTGCCGTTACTGAAGCGACATTCACCTTCAAGGCAGCCCACCACATATACACCGTCCGCTCCTTTTTCAAGGGCCCGGAGTATATGTATAATATCAACCTTTCCGGTGCAAGGCACCCTGACAATCCTGATATTTCCCGGATACGAAAGACGCATGGAACCTGCCAGGTCCGCGGCTGTATACCCTCAGAAATTGCAGCAAAAGGCGACAATAATCGGTTCGAATTCCTCCATTATAGTACCCCTTCTAACAGTGCTTCCAGTTTGCTCATTACTTGGTCATCCTCATACCAGTTCAGTTCAATGGCCTTGGCCGGGCATTCTGCAGCACATATCCCGCACCCGTGGCACAGGGCCTCATCGATTTCACTGACGCCTTCTTCGTTGATGCGAGGAACCCCATAAGGGCAGGCTCTAATACAGATAAGACATGCTGCACACAGATCCGGATCGACCCTGGCTGTTACGGCAGACAGGGTGAGTTGTGACTGGGAAAGGAAAATTGCGGCCCTTGAGGCTGCCGCAAGGGATTGTGAGATGGTTTCGGATATAAGCTTTGGGCTGTGTGCAGTACCGCACAAAAAGATTCCTTCATTGGCAAAATCCACTGGTCTTAATTTGACGTGAGCTTCAATGAAATAACCTTCTTCGTTTCTCGGTAGTTTTAATATAGAGGCGAGTTCCTCTGTATCTTCTGCGACCATTCCAGCACTCAAGGCAAGGAGATCTGAGGGGACAGTAATATCCCGCTGCAGGACATGATCTCTGAAAGTGACCAGGAGGCTATTATCTGTAGACTCAACCACCGGCGGATTGTCTTGAGTAAAGCGGGAGAAGATGATGCCCTGTTGCCTGGCCTCTGTGTAGTAATCCTCAAGTAGTCCATACATCCGTATGTCCCTGTAAAGGACATAGACATCTGCATCCGGATTGAGCTCTTTTATGTGAAGTGCATTCTTGACAGCGCTCTGGCAGCAGACTCGGGAGCAGTTGGGATTGTCCTCGTTTCTGGATCCCACACACTGGATCATAGCCACTTTTTTGATGTCATCGGCGCCTTTCATATCCAGGCGCTTTCCCAGTTCGAGCTGGGTCATCACCCGGTAATCTTCTCCATAAAGAAATTCTTTTGGTTTGTATTCATTAGCGCCGGTGGCCAGTATTACAATGCCATGGTCAATTTTCCGCTCATACATTCCTGGGCCTACCATAACCTCTGTCGTGAAATTTCCCTTAAACCCGGTGAATCCGACAATGAGGGACTCCGTCAACACCTGGATTTTTTCGTGATTGGTGACGTTATCCACGAGTTCCAGAAGGTATCTCTGAATATCTGCCCCTTCAATTGTGACGGTCAATTCCCTGCTCAGCCCACCTAATTGGGCCTCCTTCTCAACAATAACCACCTCAAAGCCCTGGTCTGCAAGACCAAGGGCGGCATTCATGCCTGCCACGCCGCCGCCGATAATCAGGGCTCGCCTGTTGATGGCGATCTTTTTTTCTTTAAGGGGTTTTAAAAGGGCCGCTCTGGCTATTGCCATCCTTACCAGGTCTTTGGCCTTGTCTGTGGCGGCCTTCGGGTCATCACCATGAACCCATGAATCCTGGTCTCTGATGTTGGCCATCTCAAAAAGATATTTATTGAGTCCGCATGCCTGCAGGGTTTCCTGGAAAAGCGGTTCGTGTGTCCGGGGAGAACACGAGGCAACCACGACGCGGTTAAGGTTGTTTTCATTGATCATTTCTTTCATCTTGTCCTGAGTATCCTGGGAACAACTGAAAAGGTTTTCGTCCACCAGGACAACATGGGGAAGGGTGGATGCATATTTAGTCACCGCAGGGACATCAACGACGCCGCCGATATTAATGCCGCAGTTACAGACAAAGACGCCGATCCTTGGCTCTTCATCTGACACATCTCTTTCTTCGGGTATGACCAGGGCCTTAGTTTGTGTACCCCTCGCCTCAGCCAGATCCATGCTTGCTGCACAGGCTGCAGCGCTGGCCTCGGTTACGGAACTGGGTATGTCTTTAGGGCCCTGAAATATTCCGGAGGCATAGACGCCCGGACGAGATGTCTCAACGGCTTTAAAAGGGTCGCTCAATACGAAGTTATAAGGATCCAGGGCCAGTCCCAGTTGTTCTGCCAGCTCAATGGTTTCCTGTTTCATTTCAAGGCCGACAGACAGCACCACCAGATCAAATACCTCTTTTTGTATGACACCCTGTTCGTCAGAGTACTGGATAACCAGATCATCTGCTCCGGCTATTGGATCAATAGAATGGATCCTTGAGCGAACAAACCTCACGCCGTGTTCATCTCTGGCGCGGTTATAATATTTCTCATAGTCCTTTCCGTATGTCCTCATGTCCATGAAAAAGATGGCTGCATCCAGAGGTTCCTCGGAATGCTCTTTGGCGATCACGGCTTCCTTAATGGCATACATGCAACACATGGCAGAGCAATAGCCATTTCCGCAGTGGGCTGAATCTCTCGATCCAACGCACTGGAGCCATGCTATCTTTGTTGCTTCTTTTTCGTCCGACGGTCTAATAAGATGCCCCATAGTAGGACCGGTAGCACTCAGGATACGTTCAAATTCCAGGCTTGTAATGACATTTGGATGGCTTTTATAATGATAGAATTCTTCGTAGGGTTCAGGAGAAAACACGCCCGAGCCAGGGCAGAGAATAACAGAGCCTACCTCTATTTCCCGTTCGATAGGCTTTTGACCATGATCCACTGCTTCGGCTACACACGCCTCCACACACTGGAAACATTCACAGCAGTATCCGCAATTCAGGCAACGGTGGGCTTCTTCTTTTCCCGTGTCTTCATCATAGCCTAATTCGACTTCCTCGAAGTTGCCCTCCCGGTCCTTCACTGGAAGCTCAGGCATTTTTGCCCTGCCTTTCCTGGCTTCATCTTCAGGTATTGGGCGGTACACCGGGTTTTCCGGTGTAATGGGCTCCCGTCCTTCTGCCATTTCCTGGCCGTCCAGGTATCGGACAATAGACTCGGCAGCCTCACGACCGGCAGCAATGGCACCAATGGCTACCCACGGGCCGGTTTGCAGATCGCCACCGGCAAAAACACCCTCGCGGTTAGTTGCATAAGTTATTGGATCTACTTCGGCGGTCCCCCAGCGTGAGAAAGTCAAACCTTCTACATCCTCAAGAGTTGAAAGATCCGGTCTCTGGCCGATGGCCGGGACAAGCTGATCAATCTCAATATCATATTCGCTTCCCTGGATTGGAATCGGACTCCTTCTGCCAGATGAATCGGTCTCGCCAAGCTCCATCCGGATGCATCGTATTCCCACAACCTTCCCGTCCTGGGTAAGCACCTCCTGGGGAGCAGCAAGATAGGTGATTTTGATATCTTCTGCCTCAGCTGCCTGGATCTCTTCTTCCCAAGCAGGCATCTCGACACGCGTGCGGCGATATATGATGTTGACTTCCTCGGCGCCCAACCGGACCGCTGAGCGGGACACGTCGATGGCCACATTTCCGCCACCGATGATACCCACCTTTTTCCCCACCGATGTCTTTCCGGTCATATTCAGTTCTCTTAGAAAATCCACTCCCTGGCGGACGCCCTTGGCCCTCTCACCCGGAATGCCCAGCTCGATACCCTTGTGTGCGCCGATGGCAAGGTAGACCGCTTTGTAGCCTTCTTTGAAGAGATCATCTACAGTCAACTGCGGACCAAGAGGTGTATTTACCTTTATTTCTACCCCGAGGTTGGTAATCAGCTCTATCTCACGGTCAAGTATTTCTCTGGGAAGGCGATGGTCTGGAATGCCCACCCGCAGCATACCACCTGCTTCAGGCAGGGACTCAAAAATGGTGGACAAAACTCCTTTGCGCGCTAAGTGATAGGCAGCGGAAAGCCCGGCAGGCCCGGAACCAATAATAGCCACCCTTTCTTTTCTTGGTGCCAAACATTCAATCTTTATCTTGCGGGGATCAAATTGATCTGCAGCCAAGCGCTTGAGGTCTCGGATGGCAACCGGATCATCAACCTCACACCGCCGGCATGCATCCTCACAACCGTGCGGACAAATCCTGCCGAGTACGCCGGGCAGGGGCAGGTCTTCCATGATAATTTTCAGGGCTTCTTCGTATTTTCCCTGGCCCACCATCTGGACGTATCCCTGAACGTTCAAGCCTGCAGGACAGGCCAAACGGCAGGGGGCCTTGTCTGCCTTTTGGATTGCAAAGGCTCCGGGTATGGCCTGGGGATAGAGCTTGTAAGCCGCCTTATTGGTGGAAAGTCCTAAATCATATTCATTGTCCAATTCAACCGGACAGACTTTGGCACACTCACCGCAACCAGTGCACTTGGAAAGGTCAATGTATCTGGGTTTTTGCAAAACATGAGCCTTGAAATAACCCACATCTCCTTTAAGGTCCAACAATTCCGTATCAGTCAAGAGCTCAATGTTCAGATGCCGGCCGACCTCGACCAGTTTGGGCGAGATAATTCACATGGCACAGTCATTGGTGGGAAACGTCTTGTCCAGTTGAGACATGAGGCCACCAATGGCTGATGATTTTTCAAGGAGATAGACGTAGTAGCCAGACTCTGCAAGATCGAGGGCGGATTGCATGCCTGCGATGCCGCCACCTATGACCATGACTGATCCGGACAACCCTACTGATTGATTGTCAGACATTTTTTGTGTCCCTTTCCTATTATTAAAGCTTTGCTGCGTCCATGACCTGCGGGAGTTTATCCTCCCATCCAACCGTTGAAATCATTACTCCAGCCATACCCATTTCTTTGAGGTGGCCGATTATTTCGGCTGTCAACTGTATACATTGCTTCAATTTGTCCGGGGCTTTTTGAATGTCCCGGATCATTTCCTTGGGAATGGAGATACTTTTAATATTCCGATCGATGTACCGGGCCATGCCTGCCGATTTTAAAAGGAGGACTGTGGGAATCACTGCGCCCTTACTGGTGTCTATGTGTTTTATGAACTGCTGAAACCGGTGCAGGTCAAAGACAGGTGTGGTAATGAGGAACTGGACACCGAGGTCTATCATTTTATTGAGGTTTTCCATCTCAATGTCCCTGACACCGCCAAAGGCTCCAGCATTAACGGTCGAGCCGACGCAAAATTTTGGTGACCCGCTTAGTTCAACTCCTGCCAGGTCCTTCCCAATTTTAAGTCGTTGAATTGTTTCAAGAAGCTGTATCAGATCCAGATCGTTTACAAGACGCGCCTGTGGATGATCCCCGTGGGTGATCTCTTCACCCGGAACAGCCATGATATTGAGTATGTCTAAGGCTCCTGCAGCGAGAATGTCCGCCTGGAGGGCCAAACGGTTCCGGTCTCGACAACACACCTGAAATACTGTCTCTATGCCGTGCTGCTTGAGAAAGGCACAGCTGCCCAAAGAACTGGCCTTCATAACGGCATTACCCATTTCAGGGACCACAAGGGCATCCACGCGGCCTTTGATTTGCTTTGCGTTGTTTAGAAAGCGCGAGAAATCAGCCCCTTTAGGTGGTTCGAATTCTCCCAATACGACAAATTCACCTGACTTAATCTTTGCCTCTAAAGACATAGTGTGATCCTCCACGGTTAGTGGGATAATTATTGGTTGGCATTGGAAATGGCTATTTCCAGATCTTGAGTTCCAAAGGATTTCCTATCCTGATCGATCTGATTGCCTGAATTCCTCCTTCTTTATCGGGAGCTGCGATGGGTTCCAGCCCAAGCTAAGAGTAAAATCCCTATTACCAAAAACATGATATCGGGTCAAGCGGCCTTGCTTTTAAAACAGCGTGACGACGTGGAATATAACCAATAACCCTATAATTTAACAGTAGAAACGCAATTATTACGGATTAGTTCAATGGAAGTTGACAGGGAGTATAGGTAAAAAAAAAAGAACAGGCAATTAAAAACGGTTTGTGACCAAAAAATCATAAAATTCCCTCCGGCACCATCATGGGAGAAAGCAGGGTTTGCTGTTTACCAGGTGATGGGTTAAGATTAAGGAAGATCAATGGAGGAAGAATAAATGTATCCTCCTTTTCTTTGATAGAGTCGAATGTTTTGGTATTTGAAAATAGGGGATATCCGTAAGATGTTGACATTATGTGTGTGTGATGAATAATGGCGATTGGAAACCCAATAGAAAAGGCCAGGGATAGATGACTGTTAAAGCAACAAACTTATTATGACAGGTTAGAAAAATGAAAATAAGTGTCGAAAGCGAGAAGATTATCAAGGCCGTTAAAAAGCTGGACGGGATCGAGATTGTGCTGGAGAATGCTGATGATGCCAAGGAGGGAATCGATCTCATTTTGAGAAAAGCCGGATTATTGAAGGGGGATAACTATGGCAAACTGAACGTAAAAGTTACCTCTTTCCAGCAGTATGAGACCTCGGCAGTGGATTACAAGATTGTATTCTTGCTGGAATTCTTGTTTGAGGACGATATCTCCCCGGACAGGAGAGTTTCCGCAATTAAGGAATTACAGGAATATTTCGACAAAGTCTGAGCCAAACTACTCCGTGATCACCGGTAGAAGTATCCTGAAGGTTGTGCCCTTATCCTCAATACTTTCAACATCAATGGTGCCGTGATGGGCCTCAACTACGCCTTTGACAATAGCAAGCCCCAACCCGGTGCCAATTACCTGACGGGTTTTAGGATTTTTAACTCGATAAAATTTATCAAAAATCTTGGGAAGCTCTTCTGAAGGTATTCCTACTCCCGTATCTTGGACCTTTATCTCCATATATTCTCCAAGGCTCTGTGCGGTTACCGTCACCCTGCCTCCCTCTGGAGAATAATTGATAGCATTGCTGACGAGGTTATTAAAAATCTCCTCCATATTTTTGGGGTCCGCCTGGACCGGCTTCAGACCCTGGCAGGAATAGGTGAGGGTAATTCCCTGTTCCTGAGCCCTTGCCTCCATAAGTGATACAGTCTCTTCTATGATTTTGCCGATGTCAGTAGGTACCTGGCGCTGGACATACTGGCCTGCCTCGATCTTTGCCACATCAAGCAGGTCGTTAATGAGCTCAAGTAGCGCATCTATCTTTTTTACCCCCCTGTCGACAAAGTCCTGCTGTTTTTCTTCAAGCGGTCCTGCCAGCCCCTCCAGAAGAACGCTGTTTATCTGTCTGATGGAAACAAGTGGGCTGCGGAGTTCGTGGGCAACCATATTGACAAAGTCCGATTTCATCTGGTCAAGCTGCTTGAATGCCGTAACATCTTCGAGAACGGTTACGGTTCCCACGACGTTTCTGTCCGGCCCGAGGGCAGGGGCGGAAATGGCCCTTAGGATATTTGTTCCTATGTTGATTTCCTGGGAGACAGATTCACCTTCCGAGGTCTCGCCGCTCTGTATCTGTTTGAGCGTGTCGATAAGGGATTCATCATTCATGATCTTTGCAATTGGGGCCGGGTTTTCTATCTTCTCGGATATTTCCATTAATCGCATAAGAGCCGGGTTGTGAAGAACTATTTCTAAGTTCCGGTTTGTAACCATGACCCCGTTGGCCATACGGTTGATAATGGTTTTCAGGCGGCTCTTTTCAAGGTTGAGGTCATACAGGTTCCGGATATTTTCCTCTTCAAATTGTTTGGCCCTTTGTTCCAGCTTCCTCTTTTCGGCTGCCCTGGTAACGGTTAAAAGAAATTCCTCGATTTGAAACGGTTTGGTAATAAAATCATAGGCCCCTTTTTTCATGCATTCCACAGCAGTATCTACGGTCCCATGGCCCGTGATGATGATAACCGGTATGTCCTTATATTCCGTGCTGGTTATCCCAAGCACCTCTTCTCCGCTCATGACCGGCATTTTCAGGTCAAGAAGGATCAAATCCACGGGTTCCCCGGCCAAAATATCCAGGGCCTGTTTACCGTTTTCGGCAGTGGCGACCTCATATCCCTTGCCGCTTAAGACGCGATGGCACCCGTCTCTGACAACTCTTTCATCGTCCACAACCAGAACTTTTGTTTTCTCATCCATCATTCATCCAGTCCGATAAAAACAGGTTCTTCAACAGAGGCTTCACCAGATTCGAGAGGCAGTTCAAGAATAAAAGTGGTCCCCCCCTCTGAAGGGCACTCAAATCGCAGGCTGCCGCCGTGCAGATTAATAATGTTCTGGGAAATGCTTAAACCGAGCCCGGTTCCCTTTCCCACTGGCTTGGTAGTAAAAAACATGTCAAAAATCTTGTCCCGATACGCTTCAGGTATGCCGGGGCCCGTATCAGAAACCTTGATGATAAAATGGCTTTTAGCGGCATCGAACCGGGCCTCAATATCCAATCCCCCTTTTCCTTCCATCGCGTGGGCCGCATTGATGAAGAGGTTGCTGAATACCTGCTGGAGTTGACCCATATCGCCGTTCAGTTGGGGCATATCAGGATCAATCACAGTATTCACCTGGATATCCTGGAAAAGCGCCTGGTTAACCAGAAGATTCAAGCATTTGGTGATCAACTGATCCAAACTGAAAGAGAATGCCTTTCCCATGGATTGCCGGCTGAATTCCAGCAAATCAGCAACGATTTTTTTGCACCGGAGGGTCTGGTCAATGATTTCCTGGGCGTCGCTTTGAAGCTGGGGGTTGTTATTAGTAAGGGACTCTTTAAGGAGTTCAGCATATATAAGAACACCTGATAAAGGATTATTGATTTCATGAGCAACGCCCGCAGCCATTCTGCCAACCGAGGCTATTTTATCCGATTGAACCAATTGGAGATGGGCCTGTTCAAGTTCCTTCCGCATCTGGAGTATTTCCCGCATATCGGTAAACACACCCACACTTCCAATTTCCTTTTTATTGATGATAATAATGGAGGCCGACAGGGTGACCGGTATCTCTTCACCGTCCTTGGTTGTGATAGACATGCTGGTCGGATTCAGTTTGCCGACAGGGCCATAATTGACGCTTCTCATTTTTTTCATGTTTTCTTTGGCAACCTCGATGTTGTAGAAACTGCTGAGGTGCCCTTTTTCCATGATTTCTCCGGCCGAATATCCGGTCAACCGTTCCATACCCTCGTTGAAAATGAGTACATTGCCTTTGGTATCAACCATAACGATCCCGTCCACTGTACTCTGGATCACTTTTTGGAAGAATACGTTGGATTTTTGTGCCTCTCGTTCCAGCTTGATCCTTTGGGTAATATCTCTTGATGCCTCCAATAATTGAACAATTTTTCCATTTTCGTCAAAGATGGGTGAGGCAGTTAGAACGTCAAAGTGCTTTTCCCCGTCATCAGCCTGATACTCGTGAATAGTGCTGATAATCTCACCCTTCTCCTTGATCTCTTTCAGGTAGCATGGTGTGCAGGGCTGATTAAGGCCATATTTTACCTCGTAGCAAAGTTTTCCCACGGCATCCCTGTAAGAAAGACGATTCTGTTTAAGGAAGGTATGGTTGACCGTACTGATTGTCATATCATCATTGACCACCATAATTTTGTAAGGCAGTGAATCAAGAATGACCTGCGTCCGTTTTCTCTCATTTTCCTCATATTCATGACGTTTCTTTTCCAGCTCTTTCTTTTCACCCTCTAATTGGACTAAATCCCACAGAAGCCTTGCGCCCCGATGGCCTATTACGGAAATTCTCTGTGGCTTTGTATTCAGAATTCTTTCCTTTATGTCTGTTGATCCGGTCAGTTCGATGATGAAATTTAGTTCTTCAAGTTTGTAAAGATCCTGGAAATTTGTAGTCGTGAACAAATTAAGGCTTTTCGCATAAACCAGTCCCGGCGCATCAGGGTTAATATCTGCCACACCTAAAATTCTCATCTTAAGCCTTGACAGGCGGTCCTTATCCAGGATCTTCAGGAGGTTGTAACAGGCTTTTCCGCCGCCCACTAAACCAACATTGAAGGGCATGTCGGCCTGTTCTCCGCGAACGGCCTGTACCGGCTCATCCGGTCTTTTTTGAACCGACGTTTTCAAAGTTACCCTGCCAAGCTCTAATAATGGATAGTAGTCTGACTACATGTTTCCAGAGTTTATGTCCTAAATGGACCCATTCGCCAGTCGGGCAATCACCTTTTTTTCCATATTCTTGATAATGATTCTTAAAGTATTGCTTTCTATTACGGGGCCTGAATTATTCCAGCCCTTTAGAAACGCTTCTTCCTTCTTTTCTCTGAATTGATCAAGGCTTGTCGCCATAGATTCCCAGGCAAATAATTTCTGGAGGATATGGCGTTCTTCTGCTATCAGGTCTTTTTCCGTATCGAATGATTGGCCATTTTTTGTAGTGATAATCATAATTAATATTTTACGTGTAATTCCGTTGATAGTTCAAGAAAAAAAAGCCCGGGGGACCTATCCTATGACGGTCCCTCGGGCTTGATTTCAGGTATCAAACATGAAGTTATTAAACTTGGGGCCTTGGAAGAACACCTGCCTTTTCGGCAATCTCAGGAACCATGTGCTCCCACTCAATGGCCATAAGATGAACCCCGGCAATTCCCTCCATCTCTTTAAATTCTTCAATCTGCTCTAAGGCGAATTTGATGCCTTCCTGGGCTACATTGCCTTTTCCCGCGCCTCTTAAGCGTTCGATCAAAGAGTCCGGAACGTCCATACCAGGGACCTGCTTGGCCATATACCGGGCCATACCAACGCTCTTCATTGGCGTTACGCCGGCAAGGATATAGCATTTTTCATGGAGCCCCATGTCAACGGCGTTTTTCATGAATTCTCTGAATCTGTCCATGTTGTAGATACACTGGGTCTGGATAAAGTCCGCTCCAGCTGCAATCTTTTTTGCCAGACGATGGACACGGAATTCAAAAGGATCTGCAAACGGGTTGGAAGCCGCACCTATAAAGAGTTTGGGTGGCACATCAATATCCTCACCATTCATAAATTTTCCTTCATCTCTCATGGTCTTAACCGTGTGGATCAACTGCATGGAATCAATATCAAAGACATTCTTGGCCTGAGGATGGTTACCGAATCTCTGATGGTCTCCCGAGAGGCAGAGCATATTCCTGATGCCGTGGGCATATATCCCGAGGATGTCGCTCTGTATGGCTAAACGGTTCCGATCACGACACACCATCTGGAAATTGGGCTCCAGTCCTTCCTGCATGAGAATAATTGAGGCGGCCCAGCTGGACATGCGTACGACTGCCGTCTGGTTATCAGTAATATTCACCGCATCAACACAACCTTTTAAATGGTGGGCCTTTTCCTTGAGATGTTCCACATTTGCCCCCTGGGGAGGACCACACTCGCCGGTAAAGGCAAAGTGACCCGCCTTCAGGACCTTTTCGAGGTTACTTCCCGATTTCAGCTCGCTCATTGTACCAGTTCCTCCCTCACGCTCTTCCTGGGCCCACCATCCCTGGAAGTTGTCCAATCCTTCGCAGGCCTGAACTCCAGGAGATCATCCAGACGGCCCTGTTCCATTTTCTTTTTCACAATCAAATCCCAGATACAGTCCACATCCTTGGATATCTCGCATTTTCCCCCGGCTGAGCCACCGCAGGGCCCATTCAGCAGGCTTTTGGCGCAGCGGGCAATCGGGCACATCCCTTCAAAATAGTGGATTACACAGGTTCCACAGCCTGCACATCTCTCTTCCCATATTCCGTGTTGAAGAGCGCCTCCAAAAAAGGTGGTGTTAACTGCCGGGAAAAACCGACTGTCAGGATATCGTTCCGACAGGAACTGGGGACCTACACCACAGGCCATGGATATGATTGCATCATAATCATTCACAATGTCCTTGATTTGATCAACATATTCAGGGTCACACTGTCTTTCCAAGGTCTTTTCGTCTATTTCTAAGGGCCGACCCTCTTTTTTTCGGGCGATTTTCAAAGAAGAGGCCAGAATGCCTACTTCTTTGCTCCCGCCCACATTACAGACTGTGACACAGCCTTTACATCCGATAATCAGGATTTTGTTGAAATCCTTGATCATTTCCAGTATTTCCTGCAGTGGTTTTCGATCAGCAACTATCATTTCTAACCTCTTTATGCGGCTTTTTTTACGTTAAGCGGGCTGGGGCCCAATTCCTTGATCCTTTCCGACATTTCCCTTGCAATTTCGGCAAATCGTGGGCCTTCACCGGCAGACAGATTGAACATCTCAACGCGCTCGGGCTCGATGCCAACCTCTTCGAGTGTCTTCTTGACATACTGCACCCTTTTTCTGGCCTTAAGGTTGCCGTCTATGAAATGACATTCACCTTCAAGACAACCTGCTACATAAACGCCGTCAGCACCGTCTTCAATGGCCCGCAAAAGGTGCAGGATATCCACCCGACCGGTACATGGCACTTGAATGATTTTTACATTGCTCGGGTAAGAGAGCCTCATGGAACCTGCCAGGTCCGCAGCCTCATAGGCTCAGTATTTGCAACAAAAAGCGAGAATCTGTGGTTCAAAATTATCTGCCATGTTTCCTCCTTTGTAAAAGATAAGTGAGCTAAAGTGACTAAAGTGTCTAAAGTGAGCTAAAGTTAATGATGAGAAATTCTTTTAGATAATTGTTTTTATTCCTTTAATTTTATGCACTTTAGTTCATTTTAGTTCACTTTAGGCACTTGGATTTTCATCCAGTCTGAAAAAGGGCGTCTGTCTTTGCAATAATCTGTTCATCGGTAAAGTGCTTCAGGCTGATCGCTTTGCCCGGGCATTCTGCCACGCAAGCGCCGCAGCCCCGGCATTCGGCCGGATCAATCACTGCATGTCCTTCATCCCCGATTCGAGGGGCACTATATGGGCAGGTCCTGACACAGGTCAAACAGACAGCGCACAGATCCGGGTTGACTTCGGCAACGACCCCGCCAACAAGGATGCTTTCCTTGGATATAATGGTCATGGCCCTGGCCACAGCGGCCTTGGCCTGGGCAATGCTTTCATCTAACGGTTTTGGATAGTGGGCGAGTCCGGCCATGAACAGCCCGTCCGAGGAAAAGTCAACCGGCCTGAGTTTCATGTGAGCCTCAATCAGGAAGCCCTCATTGTTAATCGGGACTTTAAATAATTCAAACAATTCTTTGTTTTCATTTGGAATAATAGCTGTCGCAAGTATTACGAGGTCCGGTGATATCCGGATGGGCCGTCCCAGCACATGGTCAATGATCTCCAAAGTAAGGTTCTGCCCGTCATCTGCTTCAAGTTCGGGCGGACGTTCCAGATCATAACGGATGAAAATGACACCCTTTTCTCTGGCCTCGCGGTACAGGTCTTCACGGAAGCCGTAGGAGCGGAGGTCTCGATAGAGGATGTAGACATCCATGTCCGGATTCATTTTTTTGAGCGTCAAAGCACTTTCCAGGCTGTGCGTGCAGCAGGTTTTACTGCAATAGGGCCTTTCCGGGATACGGGAACCCACACATTGAATGAACACGGCTGTTTTTGCCGACCCTATGCGAGCATCTTTTTTTGTGATGGCCTCATCAAAGTCCAGGTGGGTGAAGACCCCCGGATGCTTTCCGTAAAGGTACTCTTCGGGTTCGTATTCATATCCACCAGTAGCCATGATGGTGGCGCCATGCTCGATCACCGTGGGAGAATCTTTGCCGTTTACAGTCGCCAGGATAGTCGTAAAATTGCCAATAATGCCTGTAGTTTCTTTGGCCTGAGTTTCTAAGAAGACCTGGATCTGAGGGTGATTCCGGACCCGCTGTATGAGATTCTTAAGGTAGGGGGCTACTTTTTCCCCTTTCCATGTGGTACGAAGCCGGCGGGCCACGCCGCCCAGTTCGCCCGATTTTTCCACAAGGTATGCCTGATATCCCTGTTCCGCCACACTAAGAGCGGCCTCCATACCGGCCACACCGCCACCAATGACTAAGGCAGAACATTTTACATTAAGAGTGACCTGCTGTAGTGGTTCGATAAGAGCTGCTTTGGCCACTGCCATACGGACCAGGTCCTTAGCCTTTTCCGTGGCTTTCTCAGGCTCATTCATATGGACCCAGGTGTTTTGGTCCCTGATATTGGCCATCTCAAAGAGATATTTATTGAGACCTACATCCCGGATAGTCTCCTGGAAGAGGGGTTCATGTGTACGGGGGGTGCAGGATGCTACCACCACACGGTTAATCCCCTTTTCCTTGATAACCTCCTTCATTTTATCCTGCGTGTCCTGGGAGCATGTGAAAAGATTGTCTTCCACATGTACTACATTTGGGAGCGTCCCTGCATAATCCCTGATAGCCGGCACGTCTGCAATCCCACCGATATTAATGCCGCAGTTGCAGACAAATACTCCAACACGCGGCTCTTCTCCGGAAAAGTCCTTCTCAGGCGGGAGTTCTTTGGTGCGGGTCATTGTTCCCCTGGCGCCGGCAAGTAGCTCTCCGGAAGCAGCAACAGCGGCCGAGGCCTCCATGACTGACTGGGGGATATCCTTTGGGCCCTGAAAGACGCCACAAAGATAAATACCGTCCCTGTTGGTGCTGACAGGTGTGAAACTCCCGGTTTCCGCATATTGATGGGCGTTCAACTCAATACCCAGTTTCTCTGCCAGCTCAACGATATCAGGATTGGGCGCCAGACCCACAGAGAGCACAACCAGGTCGAAGATTTCTTCTTTGATTTCGCCTGACTCTGTTACATAGGATATTTTCAGGTTATCACCCTCAAGCGGATCAACGGAGTGAATCCTTGATCGAATGAAACGTACGCCGGCCTCTTCTTCGGCTCTCACGTAATATTTCTCGAAATCTTTTCCGTATGTGCGCATATCCATGAAGTAAATTGCCGTATCCAGTTCCTTATTACTGTGCTCCTTGGCAATGACCGCTTCCTTTATCGCATACATACAGCAAACCGCCGAACAGTATGCATGGTCACAGCGATTTATGTCGCGGGACCCTACGCACTGTAGCCATGCGATCTTTTCCGGTTCCTTATGGTCAGACGGCCTCACAAGATGCCCTTCAAAAGGCCCGGACGCGGAAAGGATTCGCTCGAACTCCATACTGGTGACCACATTTGGATGATTAGCGTAGTTGTAAGTATCATATAAACCGGGGTCAAAGGGGGTAAAACCGGGGGCAAGGAGAATGGCGCCCACCTCTAAAGTGCTTTCCTTTGGGAGCATGTCGTGGTCTATGGCTCCGGCCAGACAGGCATCGACGCATTGATAGCATTCCGAACATATTCCGCATTTCAGACATCGCTCGGCTTCCTGTCTTACAGCCTCCTCACTGAATCCAAAGGCTATTTCCTTAAAATTTCCCTTTCGTTCATCAAGGGACAGTTTTTTAATGGATACCCTGGGCTTGTGAGCCTCCCTCTCAGTGCCGGGTTTCTCATAAGACCAGTCCTTTTCGCGGCCTTCCTTCAGGTCAATACCATTTAAGTACCGATGAATGCTTTCCGCGGCCTCCTTTCCGCACTCCACAGCTTCCACTATGGATTTGGGGCCGTAGAAGACGTCGCCACCGGCAAAGACACCTGGAATGGGAGTTTCAAAGGTAACAGGGTCAGCTTCAAGGCCACCTTTTTGGCTGACCTTAATCCCTTCCTGCTCCGCAAATGAGAGATCGGCGGCCTGCCCGATGGCAACGATCACCGTGTCGCCTTCAAGGGTAGTCAGGTCCGATTCATCATAGCTGGGGTTAAAGGCGCCCTTTTCGTCGAACACTGCGGTACAGCATTTGAATTCCACTCCTGAGAGCTGTCCGTCCTTGTGGAGGAATCTTTTTGGTCCAAGACTGTTGACAATGGTGATACCTTCTTCGAGGGCCTCTTCAATCTCGTATTCCCATGCCGGCATCTCTTCCCGCTTTTCGAGGCAGACCAGGGAAATATCCTCGGCTCCCAAGCGCCTGGCACACAGGGCCACGTCGATAGCGACATTGCCGCCACCTATGACGATCAGTTTTTTTCCAAGCGGCGCCTTGTTTTTCAGGGCAACATCACGGAGGAACTCAACGCCTTTGAGTACGGCCGGGAGGTCTTCTCCTTCTACATTCAAAGAACGGCTCATGTGAAGACCTGTGGCCATGAAAAAGGCCTTATAACCATCGTCTTTGAGGCTCTTCAGGGTAACATCCTTGCCGAAAGTGACGCCTGTTTTAATTTCTACACCCATGTCCTGTATGACCTGGATTTCTGCGGCCAGGACATCCCTTGGGAGGCGATACTCGGGGATTCCCACGGCCATCATGCCCCCCGTAACAGGAAGTTTTTCGAATACAGTGGCCTGATATCCTTCTCTGGCTAAGTAGCAAGCCGCAGTCAAACCGGCAGGCCCGGCACCGATAATTGCTACCTTTTCATCCCTTTTCTCCTTTACCTCGGGCACATAGGGGGTCTCTTCTGAGAGATCCAGGTCAGCCAGGAACCGGTGGAGGTACTGAATAGCAATCGGTTCCTCCACGTCGCCCCTTGTACAGATCCCTTCGCAAGGATGGTGACAGACACGACCGCATATGGCTGGAAATGGATGTGCCTCTTTAAAAAGCTCCAGGGCTTCACGGTATTTCCCCTGATTGATCAGCGCGATATAGCCCTGGATGCTTACATGGGCAGGGCAGGTCGCCTTGCACGGAGCGGTCCCTATTTTTTCGATGGCATAGGCGCTGGGCATGGCCTGGGGGTAAAGCTTGTACGCGGCCTGACGATTACGCAGCCCCTCGTCAAAAAGATTAGGCACCTCGATGGGACATGCTTTCGCACACTCGTCACAGGCAGTACATTTCGTCATATCCACATAGCGGGGCCTTTCCAGGAGCTTCACCTGAAAATTTCCTGGTTCGCCGGTGACCTCCTGGATGTCTACCATGGTCATAAGATCGATGTTAAGATGCCTTCCACACTCAACCAGCTTTGGAGAAATAATGCACATGGAACAATCATTTGTGGGGAAGGTTTTGTCCAGTTGGGCCATAACGCCCCCGATGGCGGAGTTTTTTTCCACCAGGTAAACGAGATAGCCGGAATCAGCCAGATCAAGTGAGGCCTGGATGCCAGCAATGCCGGCTCCGACGACCATAACTGAGCCTCTTGGGTTTTTTCGACTCATAAAATATGTCTCCTGTTTCTTAAGCGTTTAGCAACTTCCTGAGATTTTACTTGGGTGGTTGGGAGAGGCATTTTTTCGCATTTGAGGTATGGCTACTCAAATTACCCTTGTGAAAAACGTTACATGCCACAACACCGTTGGCCTGTCAAGAAAAAATACTGGAAAAATGTTGCAGATCTCTGTTATAAAACAATTATAAGTCTCATTATCAATTGATGATTTGCCTGAGTATTTGGCCCAGTTCTATTCAGGCCATTCGGTGTGATGATCAGGCGTGTGAATTGATATGGCGAAAAATTGTTGCTGGAATTGTAAGTACTACATTGTGAGAGGTGATAATGAACCGCCTATTCTAAGCGGTGCAACCTCCAACGTCTGTATCTTCAGTAACGAAGACGAGAATATCGAAGATCCGCTGGAGCGGGTAAGGAACTGGGAGAAAAGGGCTTTTCCCACACCAGCTAACTATGTGTGTCCCCATTATAAGGAAAGGTTCTATTGATGTGGGGACACGAATGAGCATGCAAAGCCCAGGTGCTTTTATGAAAGTTGTATTGTTAAGAACTATAAGTAAGGGGAGCCGGTAGATGCCCATATACGAGTATCAGTGCCGGCGCTGTAAGAAGCAGTTCCAGAGCCTCGTAATGAAGAAAGAGGAAGAAAAAAAAGTGTTTTGTCCTGAGTGCGAGAGCCGTGATCTAAAGAGGCTCATTTCCAGAGTCATCTACCACGTATCAGAGAGCGATCGTCTTGCAACTTTTGATCCTAATGTCAGTAAGGGTGACAGTTTCTTAAAAGATAGCAGAAACATAGGCCTTGCAGCAAAGAAAAGGGCACAACAGTTGGGTGCGGACTTAGGAAGCAGTTTCGAAGAAAAACTGGAGAAACTGAGGACAGATCCCGGCAGTGTTATTAGGGACAGTGAATAGGTTGTGTCCATCCATAAATGGCCCTTTTCCGCAATCTCAGCGTCAATCGGCAGGGTTGGTTGTTCCCGCTCTCAAAGCGGGACGCTCAACCCTTTGATTTCCTAAATCTTGTAAATCCCGGGACTGAATTGGACACAACTTAGTGCACTTTTTTGGTTTATGGATGAGAAGAAGGTGGCAAGACCCAGGGCATCAGGCTTAAGGCCTACAAAAACAGTACGGGTGTTTTTCAAAGGTCTCCCGGTGTCGTCGCAGGGCACAAGGCTCAAAGATTACTCCTTTCTTCCATAAGCCATACGCCTTGAACTTTACGTTGTGCAAACAAATCTATAGCCTTTTAAACATAAATAGTTCTGGTCGTTTTCAGACTTGAAATCTCCATTGTAAGAGTGTTATGCGTCGAGAGGGAGAAGTCGTTCTGATCTACTTTCAGGATCAGCCGGGCGTTTTTGCCCGCATAGAGGCAATTGAACCCGATATCAAAAAGGACTGGTACCGTGTCACCCTCTTACTGCTTACTTTACCCACGCAGCCGGTTACATGGATACTTCGGGAATCTTATATTGATGGTGAATCGTTCACTATGGATGGCAAGCCCGTGAGACTGGAAGATGTCAAGCGGGTTTCGTTAGAATATGATCCCGGAGAGAGCATCAGTCGTGAGGGAAAGAAAGGTCCAGGCAGGTCTGGCAGGGTAATTCCCTTTAAGAAAACTAAGGAAACGAACAAATAAAAATGGGAAAACTGGAAATATTCTTCATACGCCTTTTCTTATCCATAATGTTTGCTTTTATGCTTAGCCGGTTCTTTTTTCAGAAGATGCCCATGCTTAAGGTATTCGGGCTGGCCATTATCATGCTGGGGCTGGCCTATGTTTTGGAGTTTTTTCGAAAGCGAAATAAGACGGACTCGTAAAAAGTCCGTCAATCCCGCACAGCGGGAGGATGAGGGTGGTCCGCGGTACGCGGGATTGAATTTACCTCAAATGGCGGGGGAGGGGAAGTCCTTCCCTGCCGAGTAAAAAGGCGCAAACCGACTTTTTACGAGGTTATCAAATAAAGGAGAAGAACATGGAGATTAAAAAGTACATCTACTCGTTTCAAGAGGGTGACGGGAAAAATAAAAGGCTTCTCGGGGGCAAAGGTGCCAATCTCAGTGAAATGACTCAGATCGGGCTTCCTGTGCCACCGGGTTTTGTGGTTACTACAGAAGCCTGCCTGGCCTACCTGGAACAGAAAAAAAGGGGGCTGCAACCGGAACTGGTGAAAGAGGGCAGGGCAGCCATGGCGGATCTGGAAAAGAAGACCGGCAAGGGGTTTGGTGATCCCGATAACCCTTTGTTGGTATCGGTCAGATCAGGAGCGGCCATCTCCATGCCTGGCATGATGGATACTATCTTGAATCTGGGACTCAATGACAAAACTGTTGTGGGTCTCCATCGTCTGACGAAAAATGAAAGATTCGTCTATGACGCCTATCGCCGCCTGATCCAGCTTTTCGGTTCCGTAAGTCTTGGCATAAAAGAT
>JAFDHL010000205.1 GCA_019308785.1 Deltaproteobacteria bacterium | reverse complement strand
ACCCGCCCGCCTCAGGTAGCAGGGTCATGTACAATCCAGCAACCAATTTTTCGATTCCTGAAAAAAGAGTCCCATGCCCTTCAAGATGCATACACTTTTGAACGTTACTGTTTTCTTATATTAAATATACTGCCGGGCATACTTACGCACATGATGACCGTCCAGGACATGAAACTGCCTGATCTTCTTGACTGTGACCGGGGAAAAGGTGCCGATGGGCAGATATATTATCTTTTTGCCTAAGCGGTCCGCCATGCTCTGGCACCATCCTGATGGACGGGTAGCAGCCACGTAAACCACATTCCTCTCAAGGCTGTAATCAAGTGCTGCCATAAGGAGTCGCTCCGGTTTATTTCTGGCCATATCAAAAAACGGATCTCTCCACACATCATAGACACGCATGGGCGGATAGGTGAGCATGAAACCTCCGTACTGGCACCTGGAAATCCCCGGGCCGTCCATCACCTCTCCCGCAGGCGTACTGTAAAAGGCCATGTCCGATTCCTGGTCATGCTCCCCAAGCCAGGTGACACACCAGGGATAATTCTCCCTTCCTTCCTCGTCGGGAAAATCACGATCAAATATCACCACCACCGAACCCACTTTGCCCGTGATAGGCCGTTCCTCTTTTACATAGACCTTTCCGCTCGTCCAATCCCTGATGGTCTCTCTGATATCCAGGCCTTCCAGCATGGAACAGGTAAAAGGTTCAATCCTGCTGTTCTCTTCGGATTTGATCTCAAGGGCCTTTTTTTGGAGATGTTTTCCATATCCTTCAATGACCAAATCCTCCGGAGGATAGGAACATATTGAAAACCCCCTAACCGTCTTACGCCACTGTCCCGGGTACTTTTCCCTTTTCTTTTTCCTGACCGGTACCGGGACCAGACGCCTGCGCAGGGTCCTCAACCGCCTGTGAAACCGGATCCGCTTATGATCCAAGAAAAGGTCCTCGCCCCTCAATCGGAGTATGGGAAGACCCGGCTCCTCTGTCTGCCAGGGATATTCACTCCCCTTTTCCCAGACCTCATACGAGAAGTTGTCATCGGCCGCCCCCCGGGCTGCGACAATGAGCTGGTAGAAATTTGGGACAAGATTTCCAGTGACCAGGGCATAATTTCTGGCAAATCTGTTCAGGATTCTGACCTGGTTGTGCGACAGCTCCTCTTTGTAATTCTTCCAAAGGCCTTTTCTGGCCATGCGGACCAGCTCGCTGCTGACCTCAAGGCGGTCTAACCTGTTCGCCCCCCCCTCGGATCTGGCACGCTCGTAGGCTGCTGAAAGATAAGGCATCTCGGTCAGGATTTCCCGGCTCGACTCCCTGTGGAGATGGGCCAACCCGATCCCTTCCCGCTTCCTCCGCCCAATGACCTGGGTCTGCGGCTGGTTTAACATTTCCAGGAGCCCGGGCAGATGGGACAATCCTCCCACGAATAAAATCCGCTCTCCCTCTCTGCTTAGCCGCTGCAGATTAAAGGCCATGGTCTTCTCTCGCAGGACATCCGCCGGAAAATTATCATCCTCGTGAACACGGAGATAGGCCTGGCAGAAAAGAAAATGGCCGGTTTTTCTGACCGCATAGGGGTCGGGCATGGGGGAAAAATCAAAAGGATAACCTTCCGTATCCCGGTCAATGAAGTGCACGGGGATTCCTGCTGAGAAGGCTAAGCGAATTGCCTCCACCTGACCGTCGGTCGGTTCGAGCAAAAGGTAGGTAAAGACTCCGTCCGATTCTTCGTAGTATACAACCGACAAATAGGGAAACCTTTTGACCCCTTGCAGGATCTTGCCCTCCAGAGTGTCCGGGTACTCTACAGCCACATGATCCGGCCTAAACTCCTCAAACTGCCGTCTCACTTCCGCGGCAAACTCCATCCGGTTGTGCAGGATGGGAACAAAACGGATGTTTTTCCACTGAATTCTATTCTTCGGACTCGATTTCATCATCCACAACGTCAATAAAATACTCTGAGGCCGTTGTATCCAGGATCATGGATGCAGCTTCCTTCAAGTACTCAGCTGTTTTTATTTTTCGTTCTGCCTGGTTCAACCGTTCACCGCTTTCCACCAGCCTTTTTAAGGCATAGCGCGCAATATTGATCCCATCCCTGACCGAGTATCTCTCATCCGCCTCATGTGCGCCTTGTAGAAATTCAACCACATAGTGAAGGATCTCATCGTCGGCAAAGGGGAGGTTGCTTTTCAAAATCAATAACTCCTCGTCCCTTTCCGGAAAATCAATAAATATCTGTGGCTGAAGCCTGGAATGAATATACTCCGGGAGTTCAAAGGTGCTGGCATCGTCGTTCATGGTGGTACAGAGGCGGAAGTTAGGATGGGCCTTGATCTTGATTCCCGCCACAATGGATTCCACATATCTCCTGCTATCCATGAGCGGGGCAAGCGAAGCCCAGCTCTTTTCGCTCATCCTGTTTCCTTCATCTATTACGGCAACGCCTCCCTTGATCATGGCAGAGACCACAGGGCTGGCCATATACTTGATCTTCCCCTTCTCGGAGATAACAGGGGTTATGATCAGGTCCTCGGGCCGGGTATCCATGGTAGCCTGAAAAAGAACCGGCATGATAGGCAAGGGTTGTTTTCCCGACACCCGGTTTGCCCACCAGTCTGGGATGAAGAGGAAGGTCCTCTTCCCCCACCATTAGCCATGCGGCCTGGACCTGCGTGACCAATTCCTCCTGCCCCACCCAGTTCATGGGCACTTCATCAGGTTCACCCAGGTGTACTTCCACTCCGTCTATGATCACTTTTTCCATCATTTGGTAAATCTCCGTAAAATAATTATTAGCGACTACTTTTTTTCGTCAAAACCCGTCTAAAACCTATGCAACCTCTTTCTCCCTGACCGCTGAATGCCCATCGTGAGCCTCAGGGTCGAACGACTGATCGTTTTGGCCTCCCTAATCGGGCTTTCGGACAATTAAAATATAATTTTCACATAGTTTTTTTCTACAGACAAGCGATTTTATCAGCATCTCCACAGACTAATTCCTTGCTCGGCACAACTTCAACCGGCCAGATAGAGCCACCCATTTTATCACCCATAAGAATTTGCCCTTATGCTGAACCCTGAACTGTGATATATATTTATGAAATCGCTGCGCGATTTTATGTAACGTCCCGCTTCGCGGTACTTTCAAAACAGCGAAGCCGGAATACCACGTGCTGTGCGCGGGGATAAATGGACAAATTTGGGTTTCCTTTTTGATGCCCCGCCTTGTAGGCGGGGAAGTTCACTTATGACATTTTTCCTGTCTTAAGCTTAAGAATTTTGTAATGTTCATAAGTGATGGCAAGACGGTTTCAACCACCTTTTCGGCGATGCCAATTTCCTCAAGGCGTTATCTATTACTTTTGGAGTGGGTGGCCAAATATATACACGGTTTCCCAACGAGCCTGCAAGCTCCCATTAAGTCTGTGGCCTAAACCGCATATATTTGGCCACGGCAAAGGTCTGTGGTATTCTTTTTGAGATAACGCCTTTCGGAAACCCGCACCACCTCAAGAAACAGGAAAGAATCAATGTTGATGCCAAAACTTTTGAAAAATACCAAGAAGTTAAATCTTAAAAATGGAGTTACCCTTGCCCGGCCTGAGGCTTTACACCAGCAATAGACTCGAAAAACTCGCTGAAAAACTCGCAGAGCTTGTCAGTAGTCCTCTTGCCTCCCCTCTTGATAAGGAAGTCATTGTGGTCCAGAGCAGAGGCATGGAACGATGGGTTTCCATGCAGCTTGCCAAACGCCACGGTATCTGTGCCAACATTCAATTCCCCTATCCCAACCATTTCGTCCGTGAGGTTTTTAGAAAAGTCCTGCCGGATCTTCCAGAACGTTCACCGTTCGAACCTGCAATAATGACCTGGAAGATCATGAAGCTCCTTCCCACCTGTATCGGAAGGCCGGAATTCGGAAGCCTCAGGGACTATCTCAAAGGTTCCGAGGGAGATCTTAAGCGCTTCCAGCTTTCAGAGCGCATTGCCGACACCTTTGATCAATATTTGCTTTTTCGGCCGGAAATGATTTTCAGGTGGGAGAGGGGACAGGAAGACCACTGGCAGGCGGTGCTCTGGAAAGAACTGGTTAAAGAAACAGGAAAAGGACATCGTGCGGAATTAGGAAATGCCTTTTTTGAGACTATTAATAAGACTTCCTCTAAAGAACATGGTTTTCCGGAAAGAATTTCCATCTTTGGGATCTCTGCACTTCCCCGGTTTCACATACAGGTACTTGCGGCTATTTCCCGGTTTACCCAGGTGAACATGTTTCTTATGAATCCCTGCAAGGAATACTGGGGCGATATCCTCTCCGGCTGGGAGATGAAAAAAACAGCAGCCAAACAGGGCCCCCCGGAACTTACGACCCAAGAACTTTACATGGAAAAAGGAAACAGCCTGCTGGCCTCGATGGGAAAATTGGGAAGGGACTTTTTTGATCTGGTAAACGAATTTGATTGCGAGGAATATTCATCATTTGAGGAACCCGGTGAGAAAACGCTCCTTGCTTGTTTACAGTCCGACATCCTGAACCTCAGGGAGAGAGACCGGGAATCGGATGGGAAAAAGATGGTTGAGTCATCTGACACATCCATCCGGATCCATTCATGCCACAGCCCTATGCGTGAAATGGAGGTCCTTTACGACCGGCTGCTGAACATGTTTGAAAAAGACCCAAATCTCAAGCCTACAGATATTCTGGTCATGACACCCGATATAGAAACCTATGCCCCCTATATCGGGGCAGTATTTGATATACCGGTCGATGAATCAAAAAGGATTCCTTTCAGCATTGCGGATCGAAGTATCAGGAAAGAAAACGAAATAATTGATACTTTTCTGGCAATGCTCGACCTCGAAGGAGGCAGGTATGGTGTCTCTCAGGTCCTTGCCATTCTTGAATCGGCCGCTGTACAGCGCAGATTTGATTTGTCGGAGGCAGACCTTGAGCTGGTCCGAAAATGGATCAGTGACACGCGGATAAGGTGGGGTATTGACGGAAAAAGCCGCGGCCAGATGGGCCTGCCACCTTTTTCGGAAAACACATGGCGGGCAGGACTTGAAAGGCTCCTTTTAGGCTATGCCATGCCCGGCAACGACGAAAATATATTCCAAGGGATCCTTCCCTACGATCTCATAGAGGGGAATGACACATCGGTCTTGGGGAAATTCCTTGATTTCACGGAGCAGCTTTTTGAGCATACCACCTCCCTGGGTCATCCCCGCACCCTGAAGGAGTGGTCTAAGACCCTGACAGTTCTACTTGATAGGTTTTTCATGCCGGACGAGGATTCGGAAAGGGCGATGCAGGCAATACGACATACGCTCAACGAACTGGGGGAGATTCAAGACAGATCAGTATTTAATGAAGAAATTGACATTAAAATCCTCAAGTGGCATCTGGGGCACTGCCTTGAAAGCGAGGGATTCGGTTTCGGTTTCATTACCAGCGGGATTACATTCTGCGCCATGCTGCCCATGCGGAGCATTCCCTTCAAGGTCATCTGTCTTGTGGGTATGAATGGGGATACCTACCCAAGGGAGTCCAAGCCCCTGGGATTTGACCTCATGGCAAAGCATCCAAAACCCGGCGACCGGTCCCGGCGGGAAGACGACAGATATCTGTTCCTGGAGGTCCTGCTCTCGGCCAGAGAACAATTGTATATCAGTCACGTGGGCCAAAGCATACAGGACAATACCCCTATCCCTCCATCGGTCCTTATAAGCGAACTCATGGACACCATTGAACAGGGCTTTGAAATCCCGGGAATGAATATCCTGGACCACATCGTTACCAGACATCGCCTCCAGGCCTTTAGCCCGGAATACTTCAAAGAAGACAAAAAGCTCTTCAGTTATTCCGAAGAAAACTTGCGGGCCGCCCGGCGCATGTTGGAAAAACGAAAAGTTTATGTGCCGTTTGTTTCACGGGGACTCAGTGTACCGGAACAAGAATGGAAAACCGTTGATCTTGACGATCTATGCAGCTTTTTCCGAAACCCGTCAAGGTTTCTGCTCCAAAGAAGGCTGGGAATCTATCTTGAGCAAGGGGGATCAATTTTAGATGAAAGAGAGCCCTTTGACATTAAGGGCCTGGAAAAATACCTGCTCGAGAACAGCCTGATGGAAAAAAGACTTACTGGGCGAGACCTTAAGGACCTTTTCTCCCTGACCCTGGCCAGAGGGCTGCTCCCGCACGGTACAGCGGGAGAATGTCTGTTTGAGCGCCTGAGTCAAGGGGTTGATCGTTTTGCAGAAAAAACAGGCACCTATTTACAAAGTACGGCCCTTGATTCCCTTGAAGTGTGTCTACCCATAGGGGATTTCAGGTTGACAGGAAGGATTAATGTAATTTACCCGGACAGACTAATGCAATACAGGTATGCACGAACAAAGGCGAAAGATCACCTGATCGTATGGATTCATCACCTGGCGCTAAATTGCCTCATGGCTGATGATTATCCCCTGACCAGTATGATTGCAGGCCTTGCATCCAAAGGGACAGAACCCGGCTGGGTTGCCTGGCAGTACCTGCCGGTACAAGACAGTGAAGAGATCCTTGGCTCGCTCCTTGAGAAATATTGGGAAGGATTAATAAAACCGCTTCATTTCTTTTCGGAATCCTCCCGGGAATATGCACAGGCACTACTCTCAAAAGGCAAACCACGTGAGGATGCCCTTAATAGTGCCCGTAATATTTGGACCGGAAACGACTACATTCATGGTGAGAGCGTAGATCCCTACTATGAGCTCTTTTTCAGGAATTCTGATCCCCTCGATCTGGAATTCCAGGATATTGCAGAAGAGGTGTTCGGAGCTTTGATGGACCATCAGGAAGAGATTAAAGATGACTGAAGTTAGGCGTTTCGATCTTCTTAACAGCCCCCTTGCGGGAACCAACCTGATTGAGGCCAGTGCCGGTACAGGTAAAACATATACAATTGCCGGCCTGTTCCTCAGGCTGGTCCTGGAAAAGAACCTGCCCGTAAACGAGATCCTCGTTGTCACCTTTACCGAAGCAGCCACCCAGGAATTGAAAGACCGGATCCGCACAAAGCTGAGGGAGGCCATAGGGGCATTTGCCAGTGGCCACAGCGAAGATGACTTCCTAAAAGACCTTGTAAACAGGAGCAAAAACACAAAAATTGCATTAGACAGTTTAAGAGAGGCTATCCGGGCCTTTGATCAGGCCGCCATATTTACCATACATGGATTTTGCAGGAGAATGCTCCATGAAAACGCCTTTGAAAGCGGAAGTCTTTTTGATACCGAACTGATTACAGACCAGGAAAGTCTTATAAGAGAAATCGTTGACGATTTCTGGCGCATGCATTTCTACGGGGCATCGCCCCTTTTTATCAACTATGTGCTGACGAAAAAATTCAGCCCAAACAGCCTCCTTTCTCTTCTGGCAAACCGGGTTGCCCAGCCCTATCTGAAGATCATTCCCCAGGTCGAAATCCCTGACACTTCTCTTAAGGAACAGTCATTCAAGACTTCGTTTGATACGGCCTGCAAGGCCTGGCAGTCGGCAAGGCCGGACGTTGCAGAAATTTTTGCCAATTATGAGGGATTACACAGGGGCAAATACGGAAAGGCAAAGATAAACGACTGGATTCAGGCCATGGATCATTATATGGCCTCAGGGGGCCATAATCCAGGCCTGTTCAAGGGCTTTGAAAAGTTCACCACAGGAGAGATTCAGGAATCCATAAAGCAGGGCCATGCGCCGCCAGAGCATCCATTCTTTGATCTGTGTGAAATACTGAGACAAAACCAGAAGGAACTGGAAAGGCTTTTTGAGCAGCGCCTCCTCGGGCTGAAAGCGGAATTATTTCATTACGTGCGTGATGAACTCACGCGGAGAAAGACTGAGAAAAATATCCAGTCATTTGATGACCTCTTGCTAAAACTTCTCAATGGTCTGGAAGACAAGGGAGGTGAATTGCTTGCAAAAGAAATAAGAACGAAATTCAAAGCCGCCCTGATCGACGAATTCCAGGATACGGACCCTATCCAGTATGCCATCTTTAAAAACGCCTTCAACAACAAGAACAGCATCCTCTTTCTGATCGGGGACCCCAAACAGGCCATATATAGTTTTCGTGGGGCCGATATCTTTGCCTACATGGAGGCTTCGCAGGATGCGGAATCCCGATTTACTCTCCGCGAGAACTGGCGGTCTGAGCCGGGTCTGATTAC
>JAFDHL010000204.1 GCA_019308785.1 Deltaproteobacteria bacterium | reverse complement strand
GAGACGCTGAGGTCAATAAAACATAATGGGGATTGACTCTTCTTAACATTTAGGCATATTTCACTTCTAACTCAGCCTTAGATAGCCTTGACAACCTCTGAGGTAACAATTTATCGATTCTCACGTGAACAACAGGTTGCCCTTTTTCTTTCTGCTTTTCTGCTATCATTAGATTATAAGAACATAATTCCTTATCATATTCAGGAAGTAATACAACCTGTGCGCCTTTCGGTATCTTATCTTCCAATTCCGGGTGCTCAAAAATATACTTGCTGAATTCAATACTCAAATTTATATTCTTTTCTATAAGTTCATTCTCGCTCATCTCTTTGCCTCCTGTATGAATCTTTGCTTGTAAACCTGCCAATTATCCCTAATATCATTTTCCGCAAAAGTCAAAGCATCATTATTGAGGAGGGACGTTGGGGCTTTGTGACTTTACGCCAGATAATTGGCACTGCGTGCCAGCTCATAGCGCATAGCTCACAGCTGACAGGGGAAAAGATAAAAGCAAAAGAATTATCTCACACCCGCCACAAACCCGCCACACTGACGGCAGGCAAGGACGAAGTCTTTGATTGACTTACGTTGATGGTTACTTGATGCTCGATACTTGATGCTCGATACTTGATGCTTCCCCGCCTTCGCGGGGACAGGCTTTGCTCTATGCTGATAGGCAATGGCACTTTGTGATTGATGATTGTCGATTGTCGCCCAAGTTAAATTCGCTTTGCTGTGATTAGAATCAATTTAACGGGGTAAAATTGAATATTGAAAAGATAAAAGAATGGCACTTCGTGCCAGGTCAGCCGCCTTCCCATCCTCCGTCCCGCTCAAGCGGGACTACGGCGGACAGGCGCCTAAGGCTACGGAGCCCAAGGAGGCGCAGAGGTTAAAAAACAAAAGATAAAAGCAAAGCGTTTGAGGGAATATGGAGAGTGTAGAAATAGGTTCCACCTGGGTTTCTGGGTTCTCTTCAAAATCCTCAAGATACAATTCTATTGCGTTTATCAGGTTTCAGGTTCATCAGAAACTCTTCACATGGCATACACAAGATATTTTTTGTTTTAAGGCGCTCTTTGCCCCGGTACAACAGACAGGCTTGTGCCTCAGGATAATCTTCTTTAAAAGCGACTAAACCCTTAAGCATTTTTGATTGTATCCTTGCCGTGTTTTTAACTTCTATGGCACAAAAGGTGTCCTTCCCGTAAACCACAAAGTCAACTTCATTTCCTGATTTTGTCCGCCAGAAGTAAAGATTGCAACTCCCTCCACTATAGTAATTCCACGCCCTGAGATGTTGAGCGACAAGGCCTTCTATTGCTGCCCCGTCGATTTCATGAGGACTGTCTATTGGTCCGGCAGGACGGACCGACCTGAAAACCCCCGCATCAAAATAGTAAAATTTGGGATGAAAGGACAAATGCCGTTTGGCCCGTTTTGTAAAAACAGGTATGCGAAAGGATAAAAGCAAGTCTTCAAGAATTGAAATATAACCTTCAACGGTTTTGCGCTCAACCCGGCAATCTCCGGCAACTTCGGAGATATTTAAAACAGCTCCATGGGAAAAGCTGATGGCTTCCAAAAACCGGCTGAATGCACCGATATTACGGACAAGGCCTTCCATCTGAACTTCTTCTTTGAGATAAAGGGCGACATAAGCGCTGACTGCTTCTTTTGGGCTTGGAGCGCCCAATACCAGAGGAATCAATCCAAGAGTAAGGGCCTCTTCCAAAGAAAACAGGTTACCCAGCTCTGCCGCCATAAACGGATGCATAGTTTTAACCACTGCACGTCCTGCCAACAAATCGACTCCTGACCGTTTCAGCTTTCTTGCGCTTGATCCTGTCAATACAAAACGCCAGCCATAGCGCTGTTCCATAAGTTGATGAACCACGTCCAAAAGCTCTGGTATTTTTTGAATTTCATCTATAACAATTGTGCTTCCTGATTTATATGCTTCGGAAACTTCACGCAGTCTCTCCGGTTTGGCTGAGTAAGCTCGAAAAACTTCTGGTGCAAGCAGGTCAATAAACAGGGCGTTCTTTAGATTTTTATGAACCCATGTAGATTTACCGGTGCCTCGCGGCCCAAACAAAAAAAAGCTTTGTTTTGTATCCTGGAAAAAGCGAGTTATTGCTTCCATATATGCTTCTTTTTTGGAATTTATGTTTCCATAATAGAACTTGCTTTTGCATCATGTCAAGCAAATAATGGGGGACTGGTACTTTATGCCGGCTCAGCCGCCTTTCCATCCTCCGTCCCGCTCAAGCGGGACTACGGCGGACGGGCGCCTAAGGCTATGGCGCCCAAGAAGCTGATAGCGATGAAAAGACAGTGACAAGGGACAATGATAATGGGGGACGTTGTTACATTTTGAAGTTAAGAGAGATATTCCCTTTCAATAAACCTCATCATGGGTTCCTATTGCTAACAGAAGAATATCATCTGCGCTACCTTTTTCCGCTTTCACAAAATCAAATACGATACGCAGATCGTATCCCGCGCTGCATGCCCATGAGCCTGAAAGTTTTCCCTTAAGCTTGTGAGTCTCAAGTTGAGGCGCAAATGGATTCACAACCAAAAGCCTTAAGACTTCAGCTACATCATTATGCAGGTCCGGCCGCTTGTGCATCCATCCTTTGAAGGATCTTGTAAATGCATTACTCCATATCAGTGTTCTCATTGGGCAATCTCACGCATAAGGTCATCCACTGTGCCCCGCCTGACTTCACCACGGGCATACTCCTCGCGGGCTTCCTTAACAGTTTGCGCAAGCCGTTCCCTTCGTTCCTCTGTCAAGCGACGTTTGACAATTTCGACAATGGACTCTCTTTGATCTTCTGGAAAAGATTCTATGATGTCCAAAGCTTCATCAAAAGTTGCAGTTTTCATAACGAGTTAACCTCCTATTAAACTGTCCTTCCTAAAAATGCATCCAGCTATAAAAATCAACAAATTTTATCCTTTCAACAAAAAATGCAGATAGTTTTTTTAGCATAAAAGCGTGGAAAATGTAAAGGCAATGGCACTTTGTGCCGGGTCATATCCACCCTCCGTAGTCCCGCTTGAGCGGGACGGAGGACGGGGCTCATAGCTAAAAGATTAAAAAATAATCTCTTAACAGTAATGAGGGACGTTTGCAGGTTTGTTAGTTTGTTGATTTTTTGCCAATGGGAAAGATAGCTTGGGAAATTCTTGAGTACATTCTCAACATTTAAACTTTTTTTCTAAAACATCATCAGGTAAATGACAACGGTCTAGGGCTTGCGCTGGAAACCCATCCCAACCTGTTCAAAATGCTCATCTCCTGTCATAACTTCCTTAAGGTCGAGTTCCTTCATGATCACCATGGAAGTGAGATCGGTGAAGGATATCTTGGGCTTATCCTGGTATTTCAACCGTAGCCCCTTTGCTCTTTCGAATCGTTCGGGAGTGACCCACTCAATCTGCAGATAGCCCTCTTTGATAGCTTTATCTATCGTTGCCAAAGATCCTTTAGCCATCTTGAAGGGTAGCCGCCGGAACAGCAGAGTGATCGTCTCGTCTAACACGTAATCCGATGTATAAATGTTTCCTTTCTTGCCACGAAACCGGCTGTAAAAGTCTTTCACCTCCTGATGCAGGGATTCCTTTCTGTCCCGCAACGTAAGCCAACCCCAAGTATCGATAAAGAGCTTCAAGCTTTCTCTCCATAAAGCTCACTGTCTATATCCCTGGCCAGGGAACCGTGCGATACGCCGCCAATAAACTCCAGAATTGGATCCTTCCCTGGTTCGAGGTCCAATTTCCCTTTTTTCTTATAACGCTCCTTTTCCAGGAGAAACTCCATAAAATCAAGAATTTCCCCTAATTTGCTTTCCGGAATTTCTTCAATGGTTGTGTGTAACCTCTGCTTTATCTTTTTTGCCATTGCTCATCACCCCCAAATTCCTATGAAAAAAGTAACGTGTGACGTTTTTTTATATTTACATCTGTTTATTTCTAACGAAAATTTTCTATTATTGTCAAGAATGTTTTCTTAATAGGGGGCGTCCATTGGTAAATCAGTAAAGCGCAGCCGCCTATCCATCCTTCGCCCAAAGGCTACGGAGGACGGGCGCCTAAGGCTACGGCGCCCAAGAAGCTGATGGGGAATAGCTCACAGCTGATATCCACCCTCCGTAGCAAAGCTACTACGGAGGACAGGGCTCATGGCTCATAGGAAAAGATAAAAGCATGGCACTGCGTAATGAGGTCCGTTGGTACTTTGTGACTTTACGCCAGATAATTGGCACTTTGTGCCAGCTCATAGCTCATAGGCAGAAAACGTAAAGCGGGACGTCCATGGCCACTGCGTGGCGACTCATAGCCCGTCGAGAGCCTCTGGGTCGAACGACTCACAGCTGATAGCAAAGCTGATCGCATTACATGCCAGGTCATAGCTGATAGCTCACAGCTGACAGGGGAAAAGACAAAAACAAAACATGTCTCACGCAGAGCTCACAAAGTCACAGAGGTTCTTGTTGTGGATTGGTTTTTTAGGCAGGGGAGCAATTACTTGATCTTAAGTGCCCTTTTTAGAGCTTTCTCTACATCTTCCATCAGGCCTGCTGATAATTTACCCAATTTATTCCGAAAAACAGATTTATGCACAATTGCAATTTTTTCGGCCCTGATTAAGGAAGTCTTTTTGAGACCTGCTCGGCGAAATCCTGGATTCTGTTCTTCAATAACAATCCAAGTTTTTCGTTTAGTCTTATCAGGTATTCTTGAGAAAATCCCTATTAAAATAACATCTTCTCCATGAATTGCCCAGACTAAAGCCGGCCTAAGCTTAGCTGAACTAAGGTCGCTGAAAGGGAAACGAACCAACCATATCTCCCCCCGCTTAGGCATCATCATAGATATCCTCACCCTTCCCGTTCCATTCTTTGAATCCAGTTTCCGATAATTTCATCATCCCCAAAGTTTCAGCTTTTTCCATAATATCATCTGCTAAGATAATGAATTGTTCGGCAGGGAGTTGAAAAATAAGAGATTCGATATCGTCAATTTTTAAATCAAGTTTTAATTGGGGCATTGGTTAACCTCCTGAGTAAGCGTAATGGGGGACGTAAGCTAAGTCCGTGGAATGAGGGACATTGTCTAATAGTTAATTTATTTGCCTTACTATGTCAAGCGTGAAGGGGTCAAGCCCGCCAGAAACCCGCCACACTGACGGCGGGCAAGGACGGCGGGCAAGTCTTTGATTGACTTATCTATGATCGACATAAAGGTTGAAGCTGGAAGCATGGAAGCTCGAAGCTGAAAGGTCAAAGGACAGAGGGCATAATCAGTGACAAGTAACGAGAGACGAGTAAAAGCTGATTGCTCAATGGCACATGGTGCAAGGTCGGAGGTCAGAGAACCCTTCGACGAGCTCAGGACAAGCATAGGTCAGCATCTTGGATTAAAGATCATGGAGTAGGGATTAAGCACTGTGCCAGTTCTCAAGTTTTAATTTTGAGAATGGTTTAAAATCATCAATATTTCGTGTTACCAGAATCAGGCCATTCACTCCGGCGATTGATGCGATCTGGCCATCCACAAAGGAAGGAGTTACGCCCCTGGACGATAATCTCGCTCGCTCTTTTGCATGCCACTCCGCGGCCCTGTCGTCATAGGGGAGGATCGGCATGGTACGCCTGACAATGTCGTTCAGGAACGATGCGATAATCTCCCTTTTACGTGATCTGGGGAGACGCTGACAACCAAACTGCAGTTCATGCCATACAGGCGCAGCAGTGACTATTTCATCCTGATGTTTTTCAACTTTGGTCATGACCTGTTTATCGGGTTCGGTTTTCACTGCCTCTGAAAGCACATTTGTATCCAAGAGATATATCATCCTCTCAGTTCAACCTCTCTCCCGACAGTCGTGTCTCGAAGCCCCTCAAAATCCGTATCAGAGATCTCTATATCTTCACTCTGGATATTCCGCCGAAATCTTGACAAAGCGCTCCAGAAGCCGGAATATTGGCTACTAAGCCGATCATACTCTTGCACAGAGAGTAATACCGCGACCGGTTTTCCTCTTCTTGTGAGTTTGATGGTTGGACCTTTCTCCACATCATGAATAATGGAAGGCAATCTGTTTTTTGCCTCAGCGATGGAATACTGTTTTTGCATTATAGGCCCCCGTCTTAATTTTCTGGTATTATAGCCATTTTTATGGCCATTATCAAGGGAATTAAATATATAACGTTGGTCACATGAGGAGTGAGGAGGGACGTTGGGGCTTTGTGACTTT
>JAFDHL010000203.1 GCA_019308785.1 Deltaproteobacteria bacterium | reverse complement strand
GACATCTTCTACCCCTGCTTCTTCCAGTCGGCAAGGAACTTTTCCAGGCCGATGTCCGTAAGTGGATGCTTGATTAACTGTCTGATGACCTTAAACGGAATTGTCGCAATATCCGCTCCCATAAGGGCCGCATCCAGCACATGGATGGGGTTTCTGACACTTGCAACGATCACTTCGGTTTCAAACCCATAATTTTCATAGATCGTTATGATCTGTTCTGCCAGTTCCATGCCCCTGTGGCTGATATCGTCCAGTCTCCCAACAAACGGACTGATGTAGGCAGCCCCTGCCTTTGCTGCCATCAATGCCTGAACAGGGGAAAAACAGAGGGTCACATTGGTCTTGATCCCCTCCTGAGCCAATATCTTTACGGCCTTTAAGCCCTCTTCTATCAGCGGTATTTTCACGACAATATTATCTGCCATCCCGGCCAGTTCCCTGGCCTCCCGGACCATCCCCTCTGTATCCACGCTGACCACTTCGGCGCTCACCGGACCATCTACTAAATCGCATATTTCTTTTAGGAGTCCTTTGAACTCCCGGCCTTCCTTAGCGACCAGGCTGGGATTGGTGGTCACACCGTCGACCATGCCCAATTCATTTGCCTTCGTAATCTCCTCTATGTTTGCCGTATCAATAAAAAACTTCATAGCCCCTCCCTTTTAATTAAATGACTAAAGTGAGCTAAAGTGAACTAAAGTGCCTAAAATAGTTCAACAGCAATCACCTTGTACCATCCTTATGGTAAGCAGTATGCAGTGTGGGTCTGGTAATCACAGTGGTGCTTACTGCCTACTGTCTACTGCTTACTTTCGCCTGCCGGACTGCGGGCAGGGATTTCAGATTGTGGATTTTTGATTTTGGATCTGACCTATTTTTGTTGGACCATTTCATTTTCAAATTTATCGGCACACTCCTTAGAGCAAAAAAAATATTCCCTCCCATCTATGACCCTTTTTTGGGCATCCCTTAAGGGAATATAGGTCTTGCAAACAGGGTCCTGTATCATCTCATCTATGACCCCGCCGTTCTCGGTTCTTGTGATCCTTTGACCGGAATTAAAAAGCCCGCGTATCAGACGGTAGAGCAAATACCCGAGAAGTGCGAGAATAATGAGCCGCATTTAAACCTCCACTAAGGGGATCACCATCTGTCCTTCCCCCGAAATACCATCAAGCAACTCGGCCATGGTCTCATTCAGAACGGGATGAATCAGGTCAGGCACCAATTCCGCCATTGGTACTAAGACAAATCTTCTCAAATGCATTCGCGGATGAGGGATGGTCAGGTCTTTTTCGTTAATCACATCCTGCCCAAACAAGAGGATATCAAGGTCAATAGGCCGCGATTCCCATTTCTTATCTCTTATTCTTCCCATACCTGCCTCAATGGCCAGGAGGCCCTTTAGCAGGTCTCGTGCCTGAATTCCCGTGCGCATAGAAATCACGGCGTTTACATACCAGTCCTGATCCTCCACACCTACAGGCTCTGTCCGGTAAAAGCCGGATTTTTTCTCCACGCTGCAGCCGGATATCTTGTCAGCCAGGCCTATGGCCTTAAAACAATTATTCAGCTTATCACCAAGGTTCGACCCTACCGCAATATAGGCTGTTTTCATATTCGGGTCATTAACCTTCATGACGTTCTTTCATACGGCTTTGATTTACCATTTAGTCTGCAGCATATCAAATGCCAGTTGAAATCCTAACGCATGCACTTACCCTAAAAAACCACTGCCTTGATTCTCTCCACGGCCTCTGCCAGTCTTTCCCTTTTCTGGGTAAGTGTGATACGGAAGTAACCCTCCCCGGGTTCACCAAAACCATTGCCGGGGGTCACCACCAGGCCGGCATCCTCCAGCAATCGAGTCGCGACCTCTGTTGATGTGTGACCTTCAGGAACCCTGACCCAGAGATAGAAAGTGGCCTTTGGGGATTCAACATCAAACCCGGCATCCCTGAGGCCCTTGACCATCAAGTCCCTCCGTTTTGTATATACCTGGGCCATTTCCCTGACACAGGACTGGTCACCCCTGATAGCCTCTATGCCGGCTAACTGAACAGCCTGAAAAACACCGGAATCAATATTGCTTTTGATAGCTCCAAGACCTTCAATGGCTTTACTGTTCCCCACGGCAAAACCAATTCGCCAGCCGGTCATATTATAGGTCTTGGAGAGTGAATGAAACTCGACACCTACTTCCATGGCTCCTTCGGCTTCCAGAAAGCTGGGAGCACGAAAGCCGTCAAATGCCATCTCCGTATAGGCTGCATCATGGCATACCAAAATCTCATTCTCTCTTGCAAATTCAACAACCCGGCTGAAAAACCCCAGATCAGCCACTGCCGATGTAGGGTTATTTGGATAATTGATGAACATGATACGTGCCCGTGAGGCAGTTTCACCTGGAATCGCGTCAAGATCAGGCAAAAAGTTGTTTTCGCGCAAAAGAGGCATAAAAAAGGATTCCCCGCCGGCAAAAAGGACGGCAATATAATAGACGGGATATGCCGGTGTGGGGACCAGTGCCACCTCACCCGGATTGACAGGGGACCAGTGCCACCTCACCCGGATTGACAAAGGCCAATGGGAAATGTGCAAGCCCCTCTTTACTCCCTATCAGGGAAACTACCTCAGTCTCAGAATCCAGTTTAACCCCGAATCGTTCCTCATACCACTTCGCCACAACCTCTTTGAAATCACCCATCCCCGAATATGTAGGATATCTGTGGTTTGCCGGTTCATCCACGGCCCTTTTTAGGGCTTCGATTATATGTGGAGGAGTAGGAAGATCCGGATCACCCACACCCAGATCGATAATATCAACACCCCGTGCCATGACCTCGGACTTTTTCCGGTCAATTTCTTTAAAAAGATAGGGAGGAAGTCTCCCTAACCTGTCTGCTTTTTTAAAAATACTCATTCAAAATCCCGTAACCTTAGGCACTTTAGATCACTTCATCTTAATCCCAGAACATCCTGCATATCATACAGACCTTTTGGCTGTTTAACCACCCACAGGGCAGCCCTGACCGCCCCACGCGCAAAATTATCCCGGTTATGGGCACGGTGTATCAATTCCAGTCTTTCACCAATACCGCCAAACAGCACAGTGTGTTCACCGGTAATATCCCCTGCCCTTAAGCTCTGTATTCCTATCTCCTGATCTGTCCTTTCACCGATAATCCCCTTCCGCTCGTATACCCCGACCTTTTCCAGATCCCGACCAACGGCCCCGGCTAATATCCGGGCAAGACGCATTGCTGTTCCGCTCGGGGCATCCTTTTTCATCCGGTGATGGGCCTCAAGGATCTCTATATCATAATCCTCGCCAAGGATCTGCGCCATCTCTCCCGCAATCCTGAACATAACGTTTACACCCACGCTCATGTTCGCGGCCATGACACACTGGATATTGCCTGCAAGGGTTTCAACCTCTTTTAGCATATCACCCTCTATCCCGGTCGTGCCTATAACCATGGCAAGTCCCTTGGGGGCGGCTATCCGGATATTCTCCAGTGTGGCTTCCGGCGCCGTAAAATCAATAAGGATCTCTCCCTGATCAATCACATCTTCCAGAGAACCAGCGATTTTGACCCCCAATTCCCCGACTCCTGCAACATGGCCTGCATCTGCATTCATGCTGGGATGATCCGACCGCTCAAAGGCACCACCCAACGAGATTTCATTATTCTGATGGATCATATGGATGATCCGTTTTCCCATACGGCCGGCAGCGCCGGCAACAACAGCCTTTATCATCATCTCTCCATATATCTCAGCATATAAAAATGATCATGGTCCAAAAAAAGGAACTGTCTATCTTGCCACAATGTTTGAGTGCTCAGCTGCCGGATATCAGTCCATAGTCCTGAAGTGCTTTCTTCAACTTTTCCAGATTGGCAGGGGCCATGGGGCACAGCGGGAGTCTCAGTTCATTCTGGATTTTTCCCATCAGGGCCAATGAGGTCTTCACCGGAATAGGGTTGGTCTCAAAAAACATGGCTTGAAACAATGGGAATAGCCTGTAGTAAAGTTCTTTTGCCTTTTCAACATCCCCCTCCTCCCACGCATTCACCATATCCGCAGTGTCTTTGGGGACAATATTTGCAACAACGGAAACAACGCCTTTCCCACCGAGCGAAAGAACCGGCAGGGTTACAATGTCGTCCCCGGCTAATAACGTAATTTTGTTCCCTGCGAGCCTGACTATCTCCGCCATTTGCCCGAGATTGCCTGATGCCTCCTTAATGGCAACCACTTCCGAAAGTTCGGCCAAGCGGGCCACGGTCTCGGGCAGCATGTTGACGCTTGTGCGGCCCGGCACATTATAGAGAACCTGGGGCAATGGTACGGCTTCGGCAATGGCCCTGAAATGCCGGTAAAGGCCCTCCTGGGTGGGCTTATTGTAATATGGTGTCACCTGGAGAGTGCCGTCCACACCGGATTTTTTGGCATGCGCCGTAAGTTCAATAGCCTCACTGGTACTGTTGCCGCCGGTTCCTGCAATGACCGGGACCCTCTTATTGACAGCATCCACTGCAATATCAATGACCCTGCTATGCTCTTCCATATTCAGGGTAGCCGATTCCCCTGTTGTACCGCAGGGTACAATAGCTCCTGTACCGTTTTCGATCTGGAACTCAATCAGCCGGCGATAGGCTTCCTCATCTACTTTCCCATCTCTAAACGGTGTTACTATGGCAACAATTGATCCTTTAAACATGATAACCTCCTCCTTTCAACCTTATCTGGAGACTGAGCTGCACAACGTTCCAACATAAGCTCATAGGAACGGCGCCCCTTGTATCCATCCAAAACTCGAAATCCGAAATTCGGATTTCGAATTTAGTCTATAATAAAGCTTCTTCATGCAAATGACCTTGGTAAACTATGAAAGTGTTTCCTTCAAGCCAGACCTGATCAAAAGAATCATTCTTCCTTTGAAAATGAATCGCCAGGACTTCACCGCCCCTTGTCTTCACTTTCACCGGAGAACTTACCATTCCCCGGGTGGAAGCCACAAGGGCACAGGCAATAGCGCCGGTACCGCATGCCAGGGTCTCGTCTTCAACGCCCCTCTCATATGTCCTTATCTCAAGTTTATCCGGGCCCACTGCCTTCATAAAGTTGGCATTGGTCCCTTCCGGGGAAAAACGAGAATGATAACGGATCGTACGGCCCTGTTCCTTGACCGCATGATTGGAAAGATTTTCAATTCCAATCACTACGTGGGGAACCCCCGTATTGATAAAGTCAATGCTCTTCCATCCTTGCCGGCGCTCCAGATCCAGGTCAATGGAAAGGCCTGTAGGCTCAGGCATAAGGACCTTGACCATACGTCCATTTACCTCTGCGGAAATAGGCCCGGCTAATGTTTCAAAGGTCATTTTGGGACCCGCTATGCCCTTTAAAAATGCGAAACGGGAGACGCACCGTCCGCCGTTACCGCACATTTCCACCTCCCTGCCGTCTGCATTGTAATAGCGCCATCCGAAATCGTATTGATCCGATCCAACGACAAAAATCACACCGTCAGCACCCACCGACTCCCTGCGCCTGCATGCCCTTTCAACAAGTCGGCCCATCTCTTCATCCTTCACCAGCCCGTCTCTATTGTCGATCAGGATGAAATCATTACCACTGCCGCTCATTTTCCAGAATTCAATGGCTTCCATATATATCTCTGGGGACGCAGACCCGCCTGCCAAACGGCGGGCAGGTTTACGCAGACAAACGCAGGTTTTTGAAATCTTGAAAATCAGCGTTCATCTGTGTCCAATATCTTATTCTTGAATTAAAAAATCAGGAATTACTTCTCCCCTGATCAAATCTTCATAGCTTTCTCTGGCCCTTATGACATAAAACCGGTCTTTCCTTACCATTACCTCGCAGGCCCTAGGTCTCGAGTTATAATTGGAAGACATGCTGAAACCGTAGGCTCCGGCACTCATAATCGCCAACAACTCTCCCGGCTCAAAGGACTCCACTTCCCTGCCCTTTGCAAAAAAATCCCCCGACTCGCAGATGGGACCCACAATATCTGCCGTAACCGTGCCGCGCCCGGATTTCTTGACTGACTGGATACCGTGATATGAATCATACAGGCTCGGCCGTATCAAATCATTCATGGCCGCATCCACGATAAAAAACAAATTGTCCTTTATGGACTTTGTATAGAGGACCTTTGTCACCAGTATCCCTGCATTGCCCATAATCACCCGGCCCGGTTCAAGGATCAGGGTCATATCCGTCATTTTCAATTCATCTTTAATGGCCTTGGCATATTCGCTCGGATGGGGAGGGTCCTCCTTATCATAGGTAATTCCCAGACCCCCTCCAAGATCCAGGTAGTCTATCCGGATCCCGGCCTCCTCAAGTTTCTTAATCATCTGCATCAATTTTCCGAGCGCATCCACGAAGGGGCTCACCTGCGTAAGCTGAGATCCAATATGACAGGAGACACCGCACACCTTGAGATTCTTCATGCCTGCCGCGGCAGTATATTGCTCAGGGGCCTCACTGATATCAATACCGAATTTATTTTCTTTCAGACCGGTGGAAACATACGGGTGGGTCTTTGGATCCACATCAGGATTGATCCGGATTGCTACCCTTGCTTTCTTGCCCATGGCGCCGGCTACATCATTTAGCCTCAAGATCTCCTGAGTGGACTCCACATTAAACAAGAGGACATCCGACTTAAGGGCATATTCGAGGTCTTCAACCTGTTTGCCTACACCGGAAAACACAATTTTTCCCGGTTCCACTCCTGCCTTAAGGGCCCGGTATAGTTCTCCACCGGAGACGATATCCACGCCTCCTCCTTCTAGGATGAAAAGCCTCAGGATAGCCAGGTTGGAATTGGATTTCATGGAAAAACAGGTCAAGTGTTTCACACCGGCAAAGGCGTCGTCAAAGGCCCTGAAATGCTGTCGCAAAGTAGCATGAGAATAAAGGTAGAGAGGAGTACCTACTTCCAGGACCACTTCTGACACAGGAATTTCTTCGCAGTAAAGCTCACTCTTTTTGTATTGAAAATGGTGCATACCGTTATGGATTGAAGATTGAAAATTGAAGATTGAAAATTAAGGTAAAACTTTCTTGCTTCTTAACTAGCAATAGCCAATCGTCAATCGTCAATTGTCAATTTTACCCTGTTTGACGGAGGACCAATCACTCCATTTCGCCCAATCAGTCGAACTTCGAAAAAATGTATTCCCTTTTTCCTGTTCACAAATACTTCGCAAAAGAACCCTTCCCCTCTCAAAACCTCGTCATTTATCTCCCGGTAACCCGAATAGTCAACCGGACAACCTTCACAGGGCGGCTTTTCCAATGCATACCAGCCGTGATATACTCTACAGCCTTTAATTTCCGATCTGTCCCTGTTTTGGCCCTGAAAAGCTGCAACCGTTCCTTTAAGAAAAACGGCTTCGTTTTTCCATTCGCCACTCAACTGCTGGACCTTTAGGGGAATATTCCTTTCAGGCAAAAAAGGCGGTCCTTTCTTGCCACAGGCCAAAACCACCAGAAAGACCAAACCGAAAATGACAAGAAAACGTCCCTGCTGCCGTTTCAAACCTTCAGCTCCTGCATGGCCTTCTTCAAGCCTTTCTTCACCATGTCCGGGCCTGTTCCGCCGGGAATATTCCTTCTGTTAACAGACGATGCCGGGTCAAGCCACTCGTAAACATCCTCTTCAATCTGTCTTGCAAAGCCTTTCATCTCATCCAGCGTGAGCCCGTGAAGTTCTTTTTCCTGCTCAACTGCAAAAAGGACCATCTTCCCGACGATTTCATGGGCCTCTCGAAATGTCATTCCTTTCCGTACAAGATAATCAGCAAGATCGGTTGCCACCAGAAAACCTTTCTCGGTAGCCTCTCTTAAGCGGTCACTGCTGAAAGAAACTTCGCCAAGGAGCCGGCTCATCACTTCCAGACAGATTTCAACCGTATCCGCCGAGTCAAACAGGGCCTCCTTATCCTCCTGCATATCCTTGTTGTAGGTAAGCGGAAGGCCTTTCATGGTAGTTAAAAGAGAAACCAGATGCCCGTAGGCCCGGCCCGTCTTTCCCCTTATAAGTTCCGGTAGATCCGGGTTTTTCTTCTGGGGCATGATACTGCTTCCCGTGCAAAAGGCATCGGAGATTGATACAAAGCCGAACTCCTGGCTTGACCAGATCACAAGCTCCTCACTCAACCGGCTGAGATGCATCATCAACACAGACACGTTAAAAAGAAACTCCAGAACAAAATCCCTGTCGCTCACCGCGTCCAT
>JAFDHL010000202.1 GCA_019308785.1 Deltaproteobacteria bacterium | reverse complement strand
TCTTCAGGTGGAACAGTACAGGGAGCCGCAACACATTACGCGGGGCCGGCGCTGTATCGAGGCACACCACCCGGCCACCGGGCTTGACCACACGCATCTGTTCCTCAAAGGCCCGGCGCGCATCAATCACGTTTCGTATCAGATACCCCGAGGTCACGGCATCAAAAGTGGCATCAGCAAACGGCAACTTTAATGCATCGGCACAGCACCACAATATTCTTTTCCCGCCCGGACGTCCACGTCCTACATTGATCATCCGAAAACTGAAATCCACAGCGGTCACCCTTATGGTCGAGTCGAGACGCAGGGCCTCCAATGCAATGTCCCCGGTGCCGGTTCCAACGTCCAGAAACCGCCCGCCTTTTGGCAATAACGCCTCCCTGACCACCTGTCTGCGCCAGGACCGGTCCTGGCCCAGAGTCATCAGGCGGTTAATCAGGTCGTACCGACCGGAGATCTGTCCAAACATTTCACGGACATATTCGGCCCGGTCAGGTCCCTTAAGATATGTCACGTTTTAGTGGCTCCAAAATACGGGTGACGGCAGTTGGGCAATTGAAGACCGCAGATCAGAAAATTGGCTTCCTGGGCTGGGATCATGTGATATACCCATCTTGATATTCCATAAAAAACCTGTAAAAGGCCGCTAATACAAGGGCATGGGTTATGTCTCCATTGCGGATTAGGTGGGGGATCTCGGTGAGTGGCCGAAGCAGGACCTCAATATCCTCCTTCTCATCCTGCTGCTGATCTCCCGCAGGGAAGACATCCATTGCAAGGAATGTGTAACACAGGTTGTTCTGTATGGCGGGATTGGGGTGAACACTGCCTAAGAGAAACATTTCGGATGCCCGATAACCGGTTTCTTCAAATAGCTCCCTGCGTGCTGCCTTTTCAGCGTTATCATTGTGTTCCACAAGCCCGCCCGGGATTTCAAGGGTGACATCCTTGGTGCCGTGTAGATTCCAGGATAAAAAAATCATGATCCTGCCCTGTGCGTGGTGATACGGCCCTGTCTGTCCGAAGACTAAACACGCGGTACGATTTATCCCGCCTGCTTGAGATCACTTTCCATTTCTCAGGTGGCATTCTGCTTATCCTTCCTTTCTTGGACGGGATAACAGGATTGACATGATTTATTTAAATTCCTGTTCATCCCCAAAATTTCCTAAAAATATCATTATGGGAATAACACGCCTTTATTATTCTTAAGGTTCTGCGCCAAAACTGAACCCACATAATCCTGTAAGCATGCTGTTCTCGAAGATCTCCAAAAGAATCAAATCTCTCGTTTTTTACCTATATGCGTAACCCATGATTCTTTTGGTCGCTTCTCCATATTCCATCGATTTGCTCCAGTACAGACTGGTATTTCGATTTACAGGACCCATATCTTGTTCATTCTGTTTATCCTGGTGCGCCAGGCAAAGCCTGGTCAATCTTGTGAACTGAAAGGAGTTCACCTTGTAAGTTGTCCGTTTGGCAAGTAGCCGATCGAGCGCGGGACGGGGCAACCCGATCTGGCGAAGCCTCGGGAGGCGAAGGCGCGAGCCGTAGCGCAAGCGAATCCGTTTCGGCCTCGTTAAACTTAGTGAGAGTGGCCATCCGTTCAGGATAGGTGAAGCCCAGTGCCGGCAGTGAAGTAACGGGCGTATGCAGCTGTCGGGCTCTCCGGGGTGATAGGGGACGGCGCGTGCTGACAGATTGGCCGAGGAACCTGGGAGGCCCGGCAGGGTGCGGCCCCAGCCGCAACACCTTTGGGAAAGAAATAACCCTTTTGTGGCCCTGGTCGGGAGTCGGACAGGCCCATAGTAGCTGGGAAGCGGGGTAACGCCCGTGGAGCCAAGGGGCCTGACCGGAAACATGTTTTTGTCGACAAAGAAGGAGAACCGCTTGAACACAAGTTCCACTACGGAAGAACTGGCCGCCGAAAGCCCAACGTCCCGATTGGGAAGGGGTGTTAAGCTGCCTGAGAAACTCTCTGGACTGAGACAGAAACTGGGCCAAAAGGCCAAGCAGGAACCGAAGTTCCGATTTTATGTTTTGTATGATCGGATATTTCGGCAAGATGTGCTGTTGACGGCATGGAAACTGGTACGTGCCAATAAAGGTTCTGCCGGAGTGGACGGGGTATCCATTGAGGATATCCTCGAAAGCGAAGGCGGATCTGAAGCGTTCTTGGCTGAAATCCAGGAGTTGCTTCGTACCAAGACTTACCGTCCCAAAGCTGTGCGAAGGGTTTACATTCCCAAGGCCAACGGAAAGATGCGTCCGCTTGGTATTCCAACGGTGCGCGATCGAGTTGTGCAGATGGCCACGCTTCTGATTCTGGAGCCGATTTTTGAGGCGGATTTTGAAGATTGTTCGTTCGGATTCCGTCCTGGACGCTCCGCACATCAAGCGCTTGACCGTATTCGGGAGAATCTGAGACAGGGCTTTGTGGAGGTATATGACGCCGACCTGAAAGGGTACTTTGACTCGATTCCCCATGATAAGCTGATGGCCTGCCTTCAGATGCGGATTGCCGACCGTTCGGTTCTGAAGTTGATTCGTATGTGGTTGAAGGCGCCAGTGGTGGAGCCTCCTAAAAGCAAAAGTAGGAAGGAATGGCGCAGAGGTCAGGGTGAGTCCAAGCAAGGAATGAAGACTTATCCGCGCAAGGGCTGTCCTCAAGGCGGAGTAATTTCGCCCCTGCTTGCCAATCTCTACCTGCACTGGTTTGACAAGGTTTTTCATAAACCAGATGGCCCGGCAACTTGGGCCAACGCACATCTTGTGCGATACGCGGATGACTTTGTCGTCCTTGCTCGCTATCAGAGTGAAAGGCTCAAAGGCTGGATCGAGGATAAGTTGGAGTCTTGGATGAGGCTGGAGATCAATCGCGAAAAGACCCGTGTGGTGAACCTGAGAGGAGTAGGAGAAACCCTTGATTTTCTGGGATTCACATTTCGTTTCGACCGAAGTCTGTATAAGAATTGGAAGAAACGATACCTCAACGTGTTTCCGTCGGACAAATCTCTTGCCCGCGAGCGAGATAAGCTGCGCGAGCTGACTGCAAGACGGAAAAGCTGTATGCCAATTCCGTGCATGATTGGAGAAGTTAACCGACATCTGACAGGTTGGGGTAACTACTTCGACTATGGCTATCCACGCAAGGCATTTCGCAAGATCAACAGTTTCCTTGAGCTTCGTTTTATAGCACATCTCAAACGACGGAGCCAGCGGCCCTTTCGACTTCCGAAAGGGAAGGCGATGCACGAGCACCTTAAGTGTCTGGGATTGGTGAACTTGTGATCGTTCGAACCGCGCAACTCCCTGCGAATGCTTAAGGCGAGAGTTTTCGGGAAAGCCCAGTGCGGGAAAACCGCACGCTGGGTTTGACGAGGGGGGGATAGGTCGCACTGCATGGCATGCGGCTATTGAGCCACAACGGGGAAACCCTGTAACTGATGTATGTCGAAGCCTAAACATTGTCACTTATTCCTCTACTCTACTCAAAGATTTCGTTAAAAAAAGCGAGTGATATCCGAAAGATCATGGCTTACAGGGATCTCCGGCAGGCTTTCCAGAAAGAATCTGCCATATCTGCTGGTCATAACCCTGACATCCAGCACAGAGAGTACTCCTCTATCGGAGTTGTTCCTTATCAATCTTCCGAGGCCCTGTTTGAGGGATATGATCGCCGAAGGCACCTGGTACTCCATAAATGGATTACCCCCTTTATCGCGAATGGCATCAATCCTGGCAGCCACCAACGGCTCACCCGGAGAGTCAAAAGGCAGCTTGTCTATTATCAGGCAACTCAAAGACTCCCCGGGCACATCCACACCCTGCCAGAAAGATGCTGTGGCCAGAAGAACCGAGTGGATGTCCCGCCTGAATTCGTCCAACAGTGTCGACCGGGGTGCATCTCCCTGCCTTAGAATGGTGTATGGGACGTTGCCGTTTAAAATCTGGAAAACAAGGTTCAGGTTATGATAACTGGTAAAGAGCACTAGGGCCCGGCCATCTGTTCTCCTCAGGATTTCCGCAATTCGCATCGCGACTTTAGAGGCAAACTCCGACGCATTTGGGTTGGGCAAGTCTTTCGGAAGGTACATCAGGGTCTGGGTCTCAAAGTTAAAGTGGGACGGATAAAGGCCCTCAAGGGTGTCGCCCGGCAGCCCAAGCCGTGAGCGGATGTAATCAAAGGTTTTATTCGTGGAAAGGGTAGCAGATGTGAAGACCACTGCTTGCAGTTTTTGATACAGGGTTTCATTCATCGGCCCGGATATGTCCAGCGGCGATGCGTGGAGCACAAGGCTTTTTTTCCGCTTTTCATACCAGTTCAACCAGTTGCTGTCTCTTTTGCACAGGATATTGTCTAATAACAGGTTCAACTCCCCGGCCCTTGCCACAAGTACCTGGAGCGCAATATTATCCAATTCCCCGAGGCCGGCTTTTTCCTGTAGGTATTTGAGTCCTTTGCGGATCTCCCGACCCGGGCCTTTACTTATTTCGGAAAGGGCCGCATGGTCGAGCCGGCCTCTTTCCCCTATATCATTACAGAACCCCCTCAGATTTTCCGATCCGATCTTTATGCCGTTCAAGTGTCTTTTGAGCTTGCCTTTGTCTATATCCTGGAGATCCGTTGTCTCTTTTTCAAGTTCATTAACCAACTCCATCAGTTGATTGGTGCTTAGGATTTCTCCAAAGTATCCGGTGGCAATTTCTTCGATAGTGTGGGCTTCGTCAAATACCGCCACCTGGAAACGGGGAATTATCTCCCCGAATCCACCCTTTTTCACTTTCATATCCGCAAAAAACAGATGATGGTTCACAATGATGATTTTCGATTTGGCGGCCTTACTGCGAAGCCGGTTTAAAAAACATTCATCCAAAAACATGCACTCTGAGCCCAGACACTGATCGGATGCTGAAGAAAGCGCGTCCCAGAGCACGTCATCATCCGCCAGCCATGAAAGCTCAGCACGATCAGCGAATTTTGTCTTTTTGAGCCATTTCTCTATCTTTTTTCTTGTCTTTTCCAATCCTGTTTTCAAAAGAGACGGCTGTGAAAAGAACTGATGATACCTGTAAAGACACAGATAGTTTTTTCTTCCTTTCATGATCATGGCATTAATATTCAGGCTGGTGGCTTTTCGCAGAAGTGGGAGATCCTTATGGTATATCTGTTCCTGAAGGTTTTTTGTCCCGGTGGAAACAACTGCCTTTTTTCCGCTTAGAATAACAGGGACAAGATAGCCGAAAGTCTTACCTGTTCCGGTGCCTGCTTCCACAATGGCAGGGATCTTTTTCTGAAGGGCCTCTTCAAGCAAAAGAGCCATCTGAAGCTGTGATGAGCGGAATTCAAAGCTAGGAAGCGACTGGGCCAGCAGGCCATCTTTTCCCAGAATCCCCTTAATGTTTAATGAGGTCTCAGGCATGAGACAAATATAGTTTTGGAAGGGAAGTGAGTCAACGTGAAAGAGTGTAATAAAATACATGCCATTTTCTTTGACATGGCACTAACTTTTTTCTATAATATAGATATATTAACCTGGAAAATTTAAAGAAGGAGGGTGAAATGAAAAAAACGTGGTATCTCCATCTCGTCTTGGTGCCTTTAGTGATTTTCTGTTTGCACGGCAATGCAGTGGCAGAAGATGTATGGCCATTTCAACTTGCTCTTATTACTCCTGTCCAAGTCCCAAGTGAAGAAACCTCAATTCATGGCCTGCGTATTAACATCATTTACGGATCCAGCGCAAACATGATCGGTTTTGATTTCGGGCTGATCAACAGGACAAGAGGTGACATGAAAGGGTTTGGGTTTGGTCTGGCAAACATCGTGGATGGTAATGCTTCGGCCTGGCAATTCGGTTTTGTAAACTATGTTGGCGGACAGAATGTTGGGCTTCAAACAGGATTTTATAATCATTCCGAGAAAATGAGAGGGTTCCAGTTTGGGGCGATCAATACGACACGTTCCCTGCACGGCCTCCAAATCGGTGTGCTTAACTTTAACTGGAGCGGTGAACCGCTCACTTTTCTTCCCATTATAAATTTTGGGTTTTAAAGATTTTTCAAGAAAATGTCCCTTCCTTAATGAAAAAGCCCTTCAAGCGTCCTTGCTTGAAGGGCTCTACCTATTTATTCATAAGTCAGGCAAATAGGCCCATGCCTGTCAGCGGATGATGCATTTTTTGACCCACGGCTCTGCTACGGATTTCAGGTGCAGAAGTTCATTATCGTCAATCCTGTATTCGTTTTCCTCGAAAAACTCCGGATGCAACACCTCAGTTCTTTGAAATCGCTGTAAGGCATAGAGATCCGAACCTTCAATGAGCCGAGAGATGGTTTCGATAACAGACACATCCACTAACGGTTTTATGCATGTTGTCTTGAATTCATGCGGCAGATTTGATTCCATGATGATTTTGATGCTTGAAAGTATTCGCTCCGGAGTATAGGCCTCTTTTGTAAGGGGAGAATATCTAAAGGGATCTGTTTTTATGTCCATTGCAATATAATCCACAAGCCCTTCATCAGCGAGCGTTTTTATTACCTGTGGCCTGCTGCCGTTTGTATCCAGTTTTACCGGGTAACCCAGCTGCTTGATCTTTTCGCAAAGGATAACAAGGCCTTTGTGAAGTGTCGGCTCCCCTCCGGAAATAACCACACCATCCAGGAAACTCCTTCGACTTTCCAGAAAGTCATAAACCGTTTCCTCATCAACCGGGGGAGATAATAATGGACTGCCCTTTACCAAAGCCGGATTGTGGCAATAAGGGCAATCAAAGTTGCATCCCGAAAGGAAGAGCACACTGCTTACTTTCCCTGGATAATCAATAAGCGAATTTTTCTGCAAACCGGCCAAAACCATTATTCCGGCCCCCTGCTACGCCACTTTGAATGTCTTTCTCAAGCCAAACTCAGCCTGCTTCCCATTATTCCATTGCTTTGTCGGTCTCAGGTAGCCAACAACCCTTGAATAAACCTCGGTTTCTCCATTGCAAACAGGGCACTTTTCCTGTTTACCACTCAAATAACCGTGGGACGGGCACACACTAAAGGTTGGTGAAAGCGTCAAATAAGGTAGACGAAAATTGGTTACGATCTTCCTGATCAGCCCTTTTATGGTCTCGATGTCGGTTACTTCTTCGCCCAGATAAATGTGAAGGACCGTGCCGCCCGTGTATTTTGTCTGCAAATGATCCTGCAGCATGAGTGTTTCGAAAATATCGTCTGTGTAATTTACAGGAAGTTGTGTGGAGTTCGTATAGAAGGGCTCGCCCCCGTTTTGACATCCCTCTTCGTTGGCGCAAAGGATCTGGGGAAACAGTTTTTTGTCAATCAGGGAAAGGCGATATGATGTGCCTTCTGCCGGTGTTGCCTCCAGGTTGAAGATATCACCTGTTTCCTCCTGTATTTCGGCAATCATTTCGCGCATAAAATCCAGGACCTTAAGGGAGAACATCTGGCCTGTCTCACTGCCAATATCGGTGCCCAGAAAATTCAGGCACGCCTCGTTCATGCCAATGATTCCGATGGTGGAGAAATGGTTCTTCCAGTAAAGACCGCTGCCCTGCTTGATCTTCCTCAAATAAAAATTGGAATAAGGATAGAGGTTCTTATCCGTGAATTTTTCGAGAACCTTTCGCTTTATGGACAGGCTCTCCTTTGCCAGAAGCATCATCTCTCTTAGGCGCTCAAAAAAGTCATCCTCGTTTTCGGAAAGATATCCAAGTCGTGGCAGGTTAATGGTGACAACGCCGATTGATCCGGTGAGGGGGTTGGCCCCAAAAAGACCTCCACCCCTTTTAAGCAACTCCCTGTTGTCAAGACGCAGGCGGCAGCACATGGATCGGGCATCTTCGGGTGACATGTCAGAATTTACAAAATTTGAAAAGTAGGGAATCCCGTATTTACCGGTCATCTTCCATATCGTTTCAAGATTTGGGTTATCCCAGTCAAAGTCAGCTGTGATATTGTATGTTGGTATGGGGAACGTAAAGACTCTTCCCTTTGCGTCGCCTTCCATCATGACCCCGGCAAATGCCCTGTTTATCATATCCATTTCCGGCTGAAAGTCGGAATATGTCTCTTCACGTTCACTACCACCTATAATCACGGGCTGGTCTTTAAGAATGCCAGGCACGTAAAGATCCATTGTAATATTCGTAAAGGGAGTCTGAAAGCCTACGCGCGTTGGGATATTTATGTTGAAAACGAATTCCTGAAGGGCCTGTTTTACATTTTTGTCAGACAGGTTGTCATACCGGACAAAGGGTGCAAGGAGCGTATCAAAATTGGAAATGGCCTGGGCACCTGCTGCCTCACCCTGCAAGGTATAGAAAAAATTAACGATCTGCCCCAAAGCCGATCTAAGATGTCTTGGAGGAGCGCTTTCCACTTTTCCTTCGACCCCCTTGAAACCCTGCGTCAAAAGATCTTTCAAGTCCCATCCAACGCAGTACACAGAAAGCAGGCTGAGGTCGTGTATATGTAAATCCCCATTTTTATGTGCATGCCTGATCTTGGGGGGATAGATACGATTAAGCCAGTATTCAGACGTTATGTCCGATGAAATGTAGTTGTTAAGCCCCTGAAGGGAATATCGCATATTGCTGTTCTCGCTGATCTTCCAGTCTAATTTCCTGATGTAGTTTTCAACCAAGTCAACGCTTGCCTTGGTTGCAATGGCCCTTATCTGGGCGTGCTGTTCCCGGTACAGGATATACGCCTTGGCAGATTTGTAATATGGAGAGTTGAGCAATACCCTTTCCACAATGTCCTGAATTTCTTCCACCTCGGGAATGGGACCAAGACGCAAATCGTGTGCCAGGGTAAGGGCCCGGAGTGTGAGTTTTTTCGATTCCCTTTCCTCAAACTCACCGGTGGCCTTTCCTGCCTTGAGAATGGCCGATGTAATCTTTGGCGAATCAAACTCAACAACCCTGCCGTCACGCTTTTTGATATTTTCAAACATTCATGTGACCTCTAAATAACAAGTTTTAAACCCAGTATGAAAAATGCCCAATGGATAGCTTTTTGAGGTTTTTGAAAAAAAACTTAAAACACACGTACTTAAATGCCGAACTGGGGAAGAACCAACACCATTGATGACGAGTAAACAAGTTAGCACAATATGTTGAGGTATGTCAATCCTCAAATTCAATATGTAGAGTTTTTATGAGATATTTTGTAACATCATCTCCGGGGTTCGGTTCAGGATCGAGGTTGACACAATTTTCTTGATGTAGTTTCTTAAAGGTCATGAAATTCATCGCAGATCTCCATNNCATGAAATTCATCGCAGATCTCCATGTCCACTCACACTTTTCCCGGGCCACGTCCAGAGTCCTCGATCCTGAACACCTCAGCCTTTGGGCACAGAAAAAAGGGATAACGGTCATTGGCACAGGGGATTTTACTCATCCCGGTTGGGTGTCGGAGCTCCAGGAAAAATTGGTCGAGGCAGAAGAAGGGCTGTACCGGCTGAGGCCAGATCTCCAGGAAGCAGTGGATTCCCAGGCTCCCCCTTCCTGCCCCGGACCCACGCGTTTTTTGTTCTCAGGTGAGATAAGCTGTATTTACAAGAAAAACGGTAAGACACGAAAGGTCCACAACCTTATCCTTATGCCGGACATGTCATCTGTTATCAAACTGAATGAGCGACTGGATCGAATCGGTAATATCACCTCTGACGGCAGGCCGATCCTG
>JAFDHL010000201.1 GCA_019308785.1 Deltaproteobacteria bacterium | reverse complement strand
CGTCACTATCTATCATCAACAAAAGCCTGTTGCCACCCATAGCCGATCTTGGAAACGAAAAGAACGAGTCGAGATCCCCTCTCATCGGGAACAGGTCAAAAAAATGAAGAAAAGGTTATGGCAGGATAAACAAATAGCTGCTTTTTCATCTTTAGGGCAAGAAGCTCGTGATTATCTCGAGGCCCTTTCAAAGGCAAGGCAACCTATCAAAAAGAATGTATCACGGCTCCTTTCTCTAAAAGATGAATACGGCGCTCTGTCTCTTATACATGCGATCAAAAAAGCCCTTAATCATAAAGCTTATGGAGCGGATTACATCGAAAACATTCTTTATCAGGAAATGACACCACAAAATCATCATCAACCTGTAAAACTTAAGAATCAAGACCTAAACCACATAAGGCTTACCGAGCCATCTCTGGCTGAATATGACACCTATATACTCAAAAGGAGGGATAACGATGATTGAATCCATTATTTTAAAGTTCAAACTGCTCAGGTTGAAAACTTGCGCCAACAATATTTTGGAAGTCACCGAACTGGCGAAACAAAAAAATTGGTCGGCCCTTCAAATTACCGAACACCTTCTTGACCTTGAACTGGAAGCACGGGAAAAAAATAGGATCGCACTGCGATTTAAACAATCAAAACTCTTTGAAAAACCAACCATCGACCAATTTGACTTTATGGACCTGGAGTTTATTCAACAGAAAAAGGACATCATTTTGATTGGCAACCCCGGCGTGGGTAAGAGCTTCCTGGCCAAATGTATTGCCTATGCTGCAACACAAGCCAGCGTGAAAGTACTCTTTACGACCACTATGGATATGATCAATCATTTGATTGCCGCAGAAGCAGACCATTCTCTGTTGAAAAAACTCCACTATTATCAATCACCGGCACTCCTTGCGGTTGACGAGATTGGATACCTTCCGCTGGGTACACAGGGATCAAATTTATTCTTCCAGGTCATCAGCGCAAGGCATGAAAAAAGCTCTACCATCATAACATCTAATCTGCCTTTTGCTGAATGGGGAAAAATCTTTGATAGCACCACTGTCGCCACAGCGATTGCCGACCGTCTCGTTTATAACTCGGAGGTCCTTATTATGGAGGGGGAAAGTTATCGAAAGAGGACAAAATAATATCGACTAAAACAGAGAGAAAAGGGCAAGGCTTATCCATCCCTTTAGTGGGAATTTTGAGGTTCTTATTCTGAATCGACATGCTGAGCTGCGCCTTTTGAAACCGGTGGCTTCATTTTAAATGGTGGTTTTGGCCCTGTTCCAGACCGGTGATAACACTTTTTATATAATCAGGATTTTTAGCTTGATTTGGCTCTGAGTCATCAATAGAGCTATCTCTCATTTCATGACCTCGGCTTTTTAATAATTCTTTAAGTTTGCTAAGTTCCTCAACATCTTTATGATAATGACTTATAAAAATATTATGAATTTCTTTATCTCCCATAGAACTCTCCTTTCTATTATAATCATATCGATTAAAATGGATAAAGCTTAATTAAATCCTATTAACTTGTCAAATTAAGCAAGATAGAGTCCAAATGGCACATCTTAACATCATTTCTATCTGTTAGGATATAAAACATTAAGAGTCGTAAAAGTCCCTTGGAGTCCCCTCGGTAGTTAACCAGTCATGATGTTTGCCTTCAATTGCTCCAATAATTTTATCTGAATCCCAGCCTGCAAGTGAATCCCCAAACATGTTAATATTTTCTGGGACATCTGGGACATCGGATTCTTTTGCCCCTCTAACTAATACGCCAACAATTCTCTTACCAAGCTTGTTGGCGTACTCAATTTCCCAATTTACCCATTCTCTTGTGTGTGTTTCAGGGCCTATTAAGACAACAGTTGTTCCTGCCCACTCTATTTTAGGCCGTATCAGACTTTTTATATAATCAGGATTTTTAGATTGATTTGGCTCTGAGTCATCAATAGAGATATATCTTGTTTCATAACCTCGGTATTTCAATAATTCCTTAAGTTTGCTAACTTGTTCAACATCTTTATGAAAATGACTTATAAAAATATTATAAATTCCTTTATCTCCCATAGGACGCTCCTTTCAAATATAATCATATCGACCAAAATAGATAAAATTTCATTAAATTGCAAAATTAAGCAAAATAGAGCGCAAATGGTATATTTTTATATCATTGCTGTTGGTTAGGATATAACACATTAAGAGTTGTAAAAAATTATTTTGGATGGTACGCATATTGAATTAATTACAATATAAATTTTCAGACTGAACTTTTTTGTACATGGCAATGGTAACTTCTCAAAATAATAGCAAAAATATAAATTTATTTCAAGTTGAATATCATACAACAACAGGCCGACAATATCCTTTAGAAATAGGCTATAGCTCTATCCCAAGTGGATTGGTTCCGGTGGATGCTAAGGCAACCATAAGAGCATGTCGAAATGGCTGTAGTCTGTATGGGCGTAATGGTGGCTGCCCGCCGTTTTCAAAAAAGTTCTCAAAAATACGCAGAAGTCACTCTCTCATTCTTTATGCGAAGATGCTCACCGAGTTCTACCCTCCAAAGGTTCTTAATGGCCGCTATTATACCAGATGGGTTTTTGTTGAAACCTTTATGACAGCCTTGACAAATCGAATCGGGAAAAAACTGGCTTCTGCTCTTGATGGATATTTTCTAAGTTCTGGACACTGCTGTGCTTGTAGGCCCAAGCGATGTGCTGTAAAAGATGGAAAGCCATGTCGGAAGCCGGATGTCCGGACTTATTCATTAGAAGCTACTGGAATTTTAGTCACGGAATTGATGAAGGATGTTTTTGACATTGAACTTCAATGGTGGAGGCCGAAGGAACCGGACTATATTCCGAAATACATGTTAAAAGTGATTGGCTTGACCAGAGAAAAGGCTTTTACTGCAGATGAAACGAAGGGAGCGATTGTGTCTGCCCTGAAGGGTGACAGGATAGTAGCTTACGAATACAATGTTTTCAACAAATCTTCATCCTTATTATCATCGACATAGATTTCTACCAGATTGTAGGGTTTGTTAATAAAATTGTACCCCTTTGTTTTCCCTTTACTTGATTTTACCTCAACTTTAAACGAAAAAACGAATTCTCTCCTGCTGGCGTCAAGGGCGCCCCTCAGCCATTTGTGCCATTTCCTGCATAATGCAAAGAATAGTTCCTTCCCTCCCCCCTCCTCTTCTTCTTCAACGACCTTTAACACAATCTCGATTTCCCGTTTTGATATTACTGGTATTTTTACGCATGGCTTGAGCATTGGTCTGCCAATTTTTAATTCGGAAAATGTTGGTCGTCCCGACATCTGCAATTCATCCGCCAAGATGAGAATGAACGCCAAAGAATTAGGGTACAGATGGTAAATATCCGTGCATGTATGACTCGCAATAGCTCTCAGAATCTCCCGTCTGATATAAAACTGTCGTGCATCCTCCTGGTCGGTAAATGGATTACTCAAATCAAAATCCGATTCGAGAAAATAGACCAAATTCTTCATCAAAAGTATGCAGGAAATTATCCCATGGTCAAACTTTTCAAAGGATTTAGAAAATTTAAGATAATATTTTGACTGCATTGCCGTTTGAAAAAAACCTTCCTCATCTTTTTTGGTAGATTCCTTGTTGGGTATCAGCTTGGAGCTAATAAACTTTAAGATAAAATCATTGATAAAATGGTGATGAGCTGGAATTTGGAAACCTGGTCCGAAATTTCCTGCACCACCAAAATATGCCATCATAGCTTCAATTTTATCTCTTACTTTTTCAATCTTATCAAGAGGATAACCGAGATCATGCGTTAAAGCGATGATACACCACATGGCTGATACTTCTTCATTTGAAATATCAAGGGCACTGTTTTCTCTGCTGATCTTTTTAAAATCCCAATGAATTTTTGAATTAAATTTTTCTATTAGCCAATTTCCAATCAGCCATACTTTGAAGACATGCATTATATGATCACGGTAGAATCTATCCGCTCCATAAAGCAGTGCCTCAAACTCCCGGTATTCCTCGAAATACTTGTAAAGATCATCAACGCCAAAAGCCACTTTATCGGGACTGGGCTCTTCCTTAGCGTTTCGGAATTCCCTTTTGTCTTTTCTCTTCAAATAGATAACCGCATCACTGAGCAGATCTTTCCATAAAGCATGAATTTCATCAATTTTGTCAGGCGGAATGTCCTTGCCGGGCTCGCAGTTTTCCAGAATTTTTTGAAGTGATATTTCCGAGTTTTCGCTGAGGAATTCAGGAAAAGAACCTAGTTGCAATCTTTTGCAGTTTGTGAAGATATAATGATCGCTTAAGAAATCCACTGAGCCTCGTCCAATTGTGGAAGATTACCAGCAGATACTACATTTTCTATGACATGACTTGAAGACTTGCTGGCTCGCTGCCGCAAGCAGCCCGGGTCTGCTTGCAGGGAAGGGTCTCCAACGGTTAAAAGACGCTGGGCCAGGCAACCGCCAAAACATTCCTTCACTTTCGGACAAGGTATGCAAGTCTCTGGGATTCTGGAATGTCGAACCATTTGAAATAAGGGGGCATTTTCTATAACTCGTAAGAGGGGGTCCCTTAGGACATTATTATGCTGATTCGCCAGCTTGACCTGCTTCAAAGCATCACATGGGTATGCAAATCCGTCAGCATCAATGATCATACGGTCAAAACCAGTTGTGCAGGGCGTGGGGGAACCTAATAATAGGAAATTGAAGGGGGAACCAAGCCGAAATGTGATATTAGGCTTTTCCTGGCGGAGGGCGATTATAATTTTTCTTAGTTTTCTGAAATCTGAAGTCGTTGGTGTGAGTTCCGGTGCTGATTCTTTCCCTCTACCGTGCGGAACAAACCTGAGAATGCTGATTTTTGTAATTCCAAGTTTATCAACAAACCTTGTCAGAGGGGGCAACTCCTCAATAAGCTTTCTCATAGCCACAAAATGTATTTCCGTTATAATGTCCAGCTCTATTGCGTTTTTTATCGCGGTTACAGTGGCGAAAAAACTATCTGGGATATGAGTTACAGAATCATGGACATCCGGTCTCGCAGAATACAAGCTGAAGGCAAGTTGAGAAAGACCATGTGCTTTTAAATTTTTTAATTTATTCAAAGAGATCGGCGCAGGAGGAGCCAGTTTAATGATACCAGTTGTATACAATTTATTCTGTATGTCTTTTGAAGCGAGTATTTCTAGAAAAAAAACAAGATCAGGATGGAGCAGAGGTTCTCCGCCGGAAAAGAAAATCTCGTTGCATCCGAGGTTACATGCTTGATCAACCAAATCCTCGATTACTGCCCGAGGGAGAAAAGAATTTAAACCTGATGTTGCACCTGTAGAGCAATGCGCACAGTTCAATAAGCACTGGTTGGTGATTTCAATTTTTAATTCACGAAGATTCATAAGAAAAACTCAACATTTAGTATATTTATAAAATTACTATACCAATATGTAGTGTTTTGTCAAGTTTTTCCTTTTGGTGAATGACAGGAGGTCACTCATTAGGGGGCATGTCATGAGTAAAAAATGCCTAACCCTACGAAAACCTGAAAACCGTTGTAAGGATATCCCAGATTACAGCAAATGCCTGGGAACCTCTCGTTTTTGTGTAGCAGACCTGCATCTGCCTTTGGTTTCCCGCTTATATAACGGCAATTCGAAATTTGGGTTCGAATTTGCTCAAGTGGAAGCGCTTTATTTTTCGTTTCACCTGCCCGCGATTACACCACCTTCGTCACCAGTACTTCCTCGCCCAGCATGTCGATGATTTTGACTGCTACTGTAGTTTTGCCATTGGGAGATGTAAGGTCGTAGTTTCCGGATACAAGATCAGTTTTTTTCTCAGGCACGTCGGAGAGGACGACATTGAAAATCTTGCCGTCGTAGGCAGTGTCTACCATCACACAGTCCACCATGCTGCGCCAGTCCGTGATCTTGGCTTTAAAGATGTTTTGTTCCATATCAAGACGATTGACAATGGTTGGTGATATAAAGTCCTTGATTTCAACCTTAATCTTGTCCTTGGCCCGCTTGATGGAGACCTTTGCTGTTGCAGGATCGTGTTTGATAAATCCGGCGTATTTTGGGTCCGTGCGCAGTTCAATAACCTCAATGCGGTTGGGAGCGCCCCCTTTGCGGTGACGGTTCCAGTCATCAAGCCACTTCTGTGCGGCCAGCTCCATTCCAAGGCTAACGAGTGTAATATCACGGTCCTCATCAGGCCGGGCGTCCAGTTCCTTTTTGAGTTCTTCAAGGTCAAGAGGTGTAAGGGGATGGTTAAAAGGGATAATCTTTACCAGCTTTTTGCCGAGGATGCCGTCTCCACACCGATATACTCACAGGCTAAGTTGACTGCCTCGTTGTGCTGTATCTGCAGGTCGTAGTCATTTACCCGCCAGACGGTGAAACCGAGTTGGGCCGGTTCGGGTGAGTTGTCCCCATCTCTTTCCATGCCCTCAAGTTTTCTCTGCTTCGGCTTCTTTCCTTCTTTAATTTGTTCGGCAATGATGATCTGCAGCCGTTTGGAGGTGGTTTGAATTGCGCCTATATTGATGTCGCAGCCGATCCAGCGCCGGCCAAGTTTTTGGGCTACTGCGGCTGTTGTACCAGAACCGAGGAAGCAATCGAGGATGATGTCATGAGGATTGGAAAGAGCTTTAATTATCCTCTCAAGTAATATTTCTGGCTTTTGTGTCGGGAAACCAGTTCGTTCATGGCTTGGGGCCGCCACATATGGTAACAGCCAAGCATCGTCTGCTTCAATTCTTTCCAGAATTAATGTTTCACCCTTTTCAGGTTTCATTTTTGTAGGCCCTTGCCACAAGAGAGACCAAAAGTTATCTACTTTTTCCTCATTAATAGTAATTTTATAGGTTTTTCCTTCGTCGTCACGCAAATTGACTATTACACCTTTATCTTTGTCCCAGCCTTTGGCTAATAATTGCTTTGGTTCCTTAAGGTTCTGAAACTGAAGATTATAAGTCCAATCAGCTCCCTTTGAGTACCTAAACAAACGATCAGTGTTATCCACGAACTGACGGATCTTTCCCATCTGATATTTTACGTATCTCCAAGTAATCTCATTTCGAAAATTTCCAGCATTGAAAACCTCATCTAATAGACAGCGTAACAAATGACCTTTGCTTGAATCAGCGTGTAGTACAATATTACCATCTTCACATAAAAGCTCCTTAAGCAACATCAGCCTCTCATACATGAACTGTAAATAATTATCATTCGCCCAAATATCCGTATACTGGATCTGCTCACCGAGGGTGTATGCTTCGCCCTCTATTTTGGCTGTGCCCTTGACACCACGAAGCTGGACCTTGCTAATCAGCCCCGCTGTCAAATGGCGGGTCAATATAGATGAGGCTGATCTTACCACGGAAACCGTTGGCTAAAAGATGGGCCAGGACCTCCTTGTTGTCCCCATGAAAGAGCAACCCCCCTTTGGGATACCTATCCGGCCAGTTTTGCCAAATGTCTTTAGGCTTTTTCCTCAGGTCCCCGGAAGGATTAAAAATCTCGACGTGCTGGGCCGGAAGAGCGGGCATCACTTTTAGCGGCCTTTTGCCCACCCACGTTAGCATGGGCCGTCCCTTGGCAGGACTGATCTTTACTTTTGTCTTGTCATTCTTCTTTGCCATACTGTTCCTCTTTGTTCACAATAAACCCACTTCGAGGTTTTGCCATATCATTTATTTGCTGAGGAAAAACTTGATCATTCACCTTTTCTTCGACAAAATTCCGAACATTTCTGGTTTGGTTGACAGAGACTGCATCACCGGGGGTAAAGATCATCTCATATCGCAGGAGTTCAGGGTTCAGGTCTACCCAGCGCTTGAGAGCCATGGCCTTCCTGCCACTTTCTCCATCCAACGTATCGTTGCGCTCTCGCTCTGCCTTGATTTCCACGATCAGGCATTTTCCGGGCTTGCCTCTTCTGCCCTTCTTGCGAATAATAAAGTCGGGCGTGTAGTTCCGCCATTTTCCTTTTTCATCCTTATACTCCACAAAGAAGTCCGTCTTGTTGGGATCTGTAATCGCTCCTGTAAAATAGATATCCTCAATTTCAGACGGTTTGGTGTTTAGCTCATGAAGGAATTGTTCAAAAAAGGACTTCTCCGGCTTAGAATCGAAGTTATAGGGCGTATAATGGAATCCGAAATCATATTCATTGTCCTTGATATCTCCTAATGACAAAAGTAGTGCCTCTTTATCCTTGGGATAGCGAATTTCAGCAGTATAAACCTCTGTCCCGTCCGGTTCCGTAACCTTGATAAATCCTTCCGGTTTTACCAGGGCCAGGGCAACATCAACCCGCTCCTCCTGCACATCGTAACTGCGCGTCTGCTCTTCAATTTGCACTGCTAAGTGATCCAGATGGTGAAGCGGAATATCTTCTTTTGGGCCATATATACTTGCAAGTTCATCATACACATTCCAAATATCAATGCGGTAGAAATCGGAGAACCGTACTGCAGCGGTGTAAATATCGACCGTTTCCTCCACGCCCTCAAGCTCGATCTCGTCGCCTAATTGCAAGAGAACACTATCAGTGGCTTGCTGGTCCATGACGGTAAAAACGGATCGGGTAAGCTGCTTGGGTTTCCTCGCTTTGGGTTTTTTTAGTTTCAGGAGATCAAGACCGGCATCCTCAACAGGGATAACTGTCCGCACCAACTGGCTTACAACCAGCGGTGGGAGCTTGATCTTCTTCAGCTTAAGGAAGGCCGAACGAGTTCCCCGGCCCGTATGGTCCAGATCGGCGATGGTTTCACCGTATGTTTCCTTTAGTTGTTTATCAAGAACGGAACGATTGTCCATGGACAGGTAAATCCGCGCAGGGTGATTGTTGCCCGGTATCTGGCGAAGGCAGCGAGATGCGGCCTGCAGCACAAAGTTGTTTGAGGTCCTGAGTCTTCGGGCAAGGGCACAGGAAAACAGGCTGGGGCAGTTCCAACCCTCCGTGCCTTTGTTTACTAAGAGAATAACCCTATATGGACTTTCGGGATCGTTTAGACGGTTAAAACTATCCACTTCTTCTTTAGTTGATTCCGAGGTATTGCGCAGGATGATTGCAGGTGATTGTCCGATTGAGGCAAGCGTGTTCTCCACATGCGGCCTGAGTTCGTCCAGATCATCATTCTGGGGGAAATACATTGCGAGCTTTGCCTGTGAGCCATCCGGCAAACGTACATCCTTATACGTCTGGAAAAAATCCGAAACTACTTCCCTGACAAAGTCCGCTGCTTTGGAGGGATCGAAATCATAGGCATATATATTCCCTGCCACCTCCTTTAGGATTCCTTCGTGAATCCCTTCAGATAGCCCATACCAGATCACCACGTCCCGCAAAGATTGTCGCTTAAAGTAGGGCGTACCCGTGGTATTGATAACACAAATCAGGTTTGGGCTGTTCTCATTGAGGTAGTCCACGGTTTGCCGTACCCGTTTGAGATCGTTACCCATGGTTTGGCCGTAGGTGTGGTGGGCTTCGTCCGAGAACACTGCTAAATTCGGGAGACTCGCGATTGCCTGCAACCGCCGGTTGGCCACTTCCGCACGCGCCTTTCCCAACTCCTCTGACGGGAGCACAAGCTGTCCCAGGTCCCGCTTGCGAATGGTCTCTTTCTGAATCCGGATTTTTTCGGTATTTGTAACAACCACATTAAATGATGATCCGCGGATAACCGGGATATCTGGATCTCCATCACGTGTGAATGTGAGCTTGAGGTTGGCTGCGAAGGGCTTGTACATCCGTGAAGGAAGAATCTTTTCATACGGAACTTGTGAAATCTCGCGTAGCGACTCAATAATGGTCTTTCCGGGAGCAAATACAAGGGCGTTCTGGACAAATGGGCTATCGGGATATTCCATGGCCATGGCAAATTCGGTGGCGATTATAGCTGCAATCAGGATGGTTTTACCAGCGCCCATGGCTAATGCAAGGATGTAACTCGGGTAGTCCAAAGTCAGGGTTTCGCGAAGGGACTCAAACTTGTAAGCCTTGATAAAATCGTCGTCGCCTCGAAGACGGTCCAAAAGGACGTCAATTTCATAATCTGCTGATTCAAACGCTGCCTGAGAAATGCCCAGAGCCTTGGTCAACCCCACCTTCTTCTGGAAAAACCTCTTATAAAGGTCGAAAATATGTGGTGTTTTCTCTAACAGCCGCAGATACCAGTAAGTCTCCAGCGCATGAATCTGCGGGGTGCGCAGGAACCGGCGAGTACCGATCTCTGAATCCATCTGGAACTCCAGAATTTCCTCTATGACCGGAAATCCACTTCCGGCGTAATCGTTTTCTCGCCAAGAGTGGACATGAGCTGCGATGATTTGATGAAATTTTTCCATGGCAATAAGTGTAAATTATAGGAGCAAATCATTTAAGGAAGAAAAAACAAATCTTTCCCTAAATTTATTAAAATCTATCCAAAATTTGCCAAATGGTCAAGGGTACAAGAATCTCTCCCGGTTGCTTAAGGCGAGGTCGCTTCAAATGAGTTTTACTGATTCGGGGTTCAATCCAATGTCCCCCAGCCAGTCCTGAATGGCCTGATAAAGCAGGTAATAATATTTTTCTGACCCTCCCAGGCCCCTCCTGCCAAAATAATAATTTATTTCAAGAAAAAGGGGTTCAGGTTCTTTGTCTGGGAGATCAAATACAAAATCGACGGCTGCCACATTAATACCAGTTGTTTTAGACAGGGCACGGGCCTGCTTCTTTCCTTTTTCCTGAAGATCCTGGCGCCAGTGATGATCTATTATGGCCCCGTGGCTGATGGTGGTTATAATCTGTCCCGGTCTGCTGGGACGTTTCCAGTAGGTAACAACGTTTTTTCCGATAATCACCGCCCTGAGCACATTCCCGTTTGATGCGACATACTCCTGCGTGATAAATCCCGACAGACCTGAGCTTTCTCGATGTTGCAGGCGGGTCAATGCCTTAGAAAGGGAGTGCCTGTCCTCAACAAGACATACCCCTTCTGCTTCATGGCTTCTGTCCTCTTTGATCAAAAATGGCAATTTGTGGGGAAAGGACTCTGCTTCAGGGTGTTTCTTCTTGAATTCTTGCACTGTACTCCATCGCAATGTCTGAGGATGCGAATAACCGAAATCCCTGAACATGAGACTTTGCCCAATTTTTCCAGGGTATATGAAACGGATTTTATAGTCTGGAAATAAAAACGCATCAGACTTGGAACAGGCTTCATGCAAGTCGGCCTTAAGCGCCTGGGGAAGGATAATGGCCTTTGCCTTCCGGATTAGTTTGAGGTTACCTGAATCGAGGGGCCGACTTCCGAGGATAATCTGCACATCTGCATCAAAACATGGATGAAAAGAGAGGATCATATGGTATCTCGGATTTTGAATGCATGTTTGACTTTAATTTTTTTGGTGACTATAATTTCTGCAAAATATTTTACTCCATAAATGGGGATCAAAACAATGCCAATCTTTGAATTTAGATGCCTTAAATGTGGCGAACTGTTTGAAAAACTGCTTATCAATTCAGATGAAGAAGCGAATATGGCCTGTCCTGAGTGCAAGTCCCAATCCTTTGAGCGGGTGGTCAGCAGGACCAACTATGTTATGGGTGTCGGGCCGGGAGGAAAACAGCCCAAACTGACGGCAAAATCCTGCGGACCATCGAATCAATGTATGACCCTGGATTTACCCGGACCGGCAAAGTGATACCTGCTCGCCAAAATCCCCCTCAACCCATATGAAATCTCATTGAAGGGAATACCCCGGCTAAATAGCTTCGCACTAAACCGAGTAGGCTTTGAATTTCCCCGGAAACAAGATATTTTCCTCCCTCTTTACGTTTTATTATGATGGGTCAT
>JAFDHL010000200.1 GCA_019308785.1 Deltaproteobacteria bacterium | reverse complement strand
ATTCCGATAAATTCAATTGTGCTTCGGCTTCTCCCTCTCCCTTGGGGGAGAGGGTCAGGGTGAGGGGGATTTTATTCACTGCCCTTAGATTAAATACACCTTACTCTCATTACCGTGCTTGTCAATGGCAACAACTGCAACGCTGTCCGTCAAACCGGCCGCTTTAATCACGCCGTCATCACCAATATCTTTGGCAAATACGGTCATGTCCATATCAAAAATCTCCCCATTGTAATCAACATCAACAAGAAGCATGGCAAGCCCGTCAAGTCCTTTTAGACTATCTCCCTGTTTATCCAGAATTCTTGTCTCAAACCGGGTGATCTTCAAACCCTGTTTTGTCTTTTCAACCTCGATTTCCACATCATCATTAAAATAGAAGCCGGTCGAACTGATAAGGTTATTGACATTTTCTTGAGAGCTGGGCTGCTCCTGTATCTGAAAATTGCGGGACACATCTTCCAGTATTTTGTAGGGAAACTTGAGCAGTTTAAAATGCACATCATCCCCTGCGCTGTTTTTCAAGGCCCTATTGCCAATCAGGGTACATGTCTCCGGCGTAATGATATAGTAGTTGCCCTTTAGTTTACCGCCGGACTGCAAAATGATTCCCTTAAGATAGTCCTCATCAATCCTGATATTTTTTAAATATTCATCGTCCCATACAGGGTAAACTTCCACTGGATCACCGTCCTTTTCGCCAAATATGCTGGTAAGCCTGTATTTACCTGACAAATCCTTTTCATCACGGTTGAGCTGAAAAAGCCCCAATACAAAATCGACATAGGCATCCCTGTTTTCCCGTAGTTTCATAATTCGGGAAAAATCATAAGCGCCCGTGGAAACCACGCAGAACGGTTTCGGCGTCTTGTCGTATTTCCGGTTTTTCTTCACATCCTTACCAATCGTTTTTGACTCGCCGATTTTAAGCATCCTCTTTTGCATGGTGTATATGGCATGTTTCCCGAAATCGCATACAATCCAACGCCTGCCTAATTTTTCCGCCACTGCCGCGGTCGTGCCAGATCCGGCAAATACGTCCATGACCAAATCGCCGGGGTTGGATGATGAAAGGATGATACGTTCGAGCAGGGCTTCGGGTTTTTGGGTGGGATAGCCAAGCTTTTCCGCAGCCATGGGATTAATCGCAAAGATGTCGATCCATACATCGTCCAGAACAATTCCTTCCAGTTCCCAAGTGTATCTCTTATAACCATAGTGCGCACCTGCGGTCTTGGGTTCAATAAGGCGGTCTTCTTTCCTTAGACGTTCAAGTGTGTCTTCTGAATAGCTTTTCAGATCAGAAATCCTGTACCAACCTTTACTGTCTCTATTCCTAAATCGTTTCATATACTTCTCGCTATATTCAATAAGCTGTTTATTATAAGTGTAGACAGCAGTCTTTGTATATAAGTGCAGAATATCGTGATTAATGGGGAACTTTCTGGAGATAGCCTTGCTACTTCCTGTGCTAGAAAATCTTCGCCAGACTATTTCGTTCAACAGCCTCTCTTTCCCGAATATCTCGTCCATAACAATTTTAACATACTGACTCATTCGCTGATCCAGATGGATGTAAAGGCTACCATCATCTGATAGCAATTCCCGTATGAAGATTAGGCGTTCACGTAGTTGTTCAATAAACTCTGCTCTAACCACTCGATCTGAGTAACTGCCCTCTCCTTGCTTTGCAGCAAAGTCCCCCTTCGTTGCAAACGGGGGATCAATATAAAGCAGCTTCACCTTTCCCTTCACCCTGTCTTTAATCATCGGATCAGCATTCCGGTAGCAGGTCTTTAGGAATTGCAGATTATCTCCCTGCACAATGAGGTTTTGCCAGTTTGAATCGTTATCTTTTTTCGATTTCTCAAATAGATCAAGCTGAGTGCATTTTGAAATAATGCCGCCTTTAAAACATCTTTCAATCTGGAGCGGCGATCCGGTTTCTGTTGGAGACGCTTGGTTCAGGATAGCGGCTTCGCTTCTTTTCCCTGCATATTCAAGGGTGACGATTTTTGCCCTGTCCAGTTTGGCCACATCGAATTTTTCTGCAAGTGCCGGAAAAAGCTTTGTCATCAACTCAGGAGGCGGTTCAGTATTGTTGTTCAGCGCCTCAATTATTGTTTCCTTTTCTTCGTCTGTAAGGTTGGTCTTTGCCATGAAATACTCCTGGATTTTAAGCAATCATAGGTCTTTGTCTAATGAAGACCTATGCTGCAGGTTGCAGGACGATCGTCTAACTCACTTGGCCGGTGTTGAGAATAGCGGAACACCGGTCAGGTGCAGTCATATGTTCGCAAGGGAGCATTACCGGTTTGTTAATAAGAAAACATAGTTGAGATGAAGCGCCACGAGGGTGATGGCTTTTCTTCAGTTCCGGGCCTCACGGTCTGGTCATTTCAAAGAGTTACGGACGGGTGATGCCTCCCCCCTCCCTGTTCTCCCCGCTTCTAAAGAAGCGGGAAGCCAGGGGGTCCCCCATTCCGTAACTCATTGAAATGACGAAGACCTCCCGGCAGTCACTTCAGAAAAGCCCTCACCCTCTCAGATCATTGGGTTTAAGAAAGTATTAACAAACCGGTAATGCTCCCTGTTCGCAATTGATTCTCTAAAATAGATCTTAATAGTATTTTGAGTCACGGTTATCGAAAGCTGGCATAGTGCCTTCAAGGATGTCTACAACTGCTTTGTTTATTTCCGGCTTCTCAATTGCTCCCGAAATATAGATCATCCTGTAGTTGTCTTTCTTATTCAAGTCGGCACATATGACTTGCTCCGCATCGCATACTACCGCGAGGTTTGGATTGTGAGTCACTATCACAATCTGTCGACGTTCTTTTGCTTCCTTCATACAAGGCACAAGCAATTCATACACAGTTTGGTTGTCTAGATTCTCTTCTGGTTGGTCAATCACCAAAGGAATATCGTCCTTGTCTACCAGAAGGTAAAAGACAAGCAGAAGTGTTCCGCGCTCTCCGGGCGACAGCTCGCTGAGTTCTTTATCCCCCATTCTCAGGGAGTATCGTGGCTTGAGATAGTCCAACGCGAAAATCGTGTCGTAGAGTTCTAATACGCTTTTACCCTTTCGCATTTGCTCGGCCACCCTGACAGGTTTCCCTCCAGATCTCATATCTACACAGAGGGCGTCATCGATCTCTCGCAAGAATTTTTCGATTCCGCTTTCTGTATTAAAATCTTGGCGCTGAAGAATCTCCTCCAGAATTTTGTGCCCTTCCTCGAGTCCGCAAAATGAGCCTGTGACTCCACGACTGATGTGCTCAAAGAAAACTTCTTCAAATCCTGTGTCGACAATGGCAACTTCAAAATTGAGTTGAAATTTGTCCTTTGTCAGCGGTCTCTGCTCTATAAACTCGTGTACCGGAGCATATAGTTCGCGATATGTATCTGCCAAATTCATGATAACCGAATGTATCTCCTTCGCTTTAGCCAAGCGTTGCGCGGATAAATCGCTCAATTGAGCGGGAACAGTTTTCAATTCCTCAATCTGCTTCTTGTAAAAGTTCAGCGTACCGGCTGAACTTTCAGACCCTATTATTTCACCTCTTTTCTTCTCCCACGCCTTTAATGCGGATGTATAGGCCTGATACTTCTTGTTTGGTTCATCAAGCTTGGTGCGTAGTTCGATGCTTTTGGCTTCTGTCAGCTTCATTGTTTGCGCAAGGCTTCCCTCTACTTGAGGATCAAGTTCTTGGTCGGCTTCCCTCTTGGCGGCAGTAAAGGCCTTCTGCTTGTCCAGTAGCGGCTGTTTGTCTATGGAATATTTTAAAATTGATTCTTGTGGAACGTCTATGGCATGGAATTCAGCCATACTACCATCTTTAAACGCTTGCACCTGACGATCCAGATTATCCAATCGCTCAAGCAATTTGTTGGTAGTAGATATCAATACTGTCTGTCGTGCCTGCGCCGTTGTTATCAGTAAGAGTTTGTTTTCGTATTCGGTAAGTCGCGTTTTCGTGGACTCGATGGCTTGCGCTACTTCGGCAATTTCCTTTTGCTTTACGGGATCGTTTTCGGGTTTTGGCACCTCTGTCGGCTTGGATTTGTCATGTGCCTCAAATTCGAGTCTTTTTTGAGAGAAAAGATTGTCCAGTTGAAAACGATGCTCATCTGTACACTTCTCTGTCAGTGCAGTGATGCGCTCATTTATCTGATGAAGCTCCACTGTGAGGTATTGGATTTTTGTCGTTGCTTCGGAAGTCCTGTAGGTAATCAACTCATCAAAGGAAGCTTTGTTGAGTCGGTCAGAAATGTCAACGTGCGAGAAGATCACTTTCTTCAGTTCGAGATCGAAAGTGGATTCTTCAATTTTGCCAAGTTGGGTACATATCTTTTCGAGGAAGTTTTGAGGGATATACTTTACTGATTCAGGTTGAGTCTCGTCGACGAGTTCATCCAGGCCTTTTGTCACGGTCGTGCCGCTTTCCCACGTCAGTGTGGCTTGGAAGTGCTTTGACTTATTATTTATTTGTTTCCGGAAATTGTCGGGTGACAAGAAGGTGAAATCGCCGTGCTGCTTTGTGTTACACAGCAGACCAAGTGTGTCTGTAAGCGCGCTTTTCCCCTTGCCTTTGTTGCCAATTATCGCGACCATGTTTGTATTGAGCGGGATGTCGTTGTCGAACCATATTTCTTCGCCGAGCGTACTATCAGGCTTCCGTTCAATGCGTATGTTTTGGATATATTTGGTGGTGTTGTTCTGCACATGAACCAGCGCAGACGGAATGTCTCCCACAAAAACTCTGCCATTCAGCTCGTTTAGTACCTGTAAGAGGCCCAGAAATGTTGGATCAGCCTTGACCCATGTGAAGCAGTTTCCGAGTCTGTCTTTGTCGCTCGCGTCTGAGAACCAGTGTGCGTCGCTACAATCAAGAAGGCGGTCATTAACCCCTGAGTCGGATAGGTGTTGTTTTGCCTTTTGCCAAGCCTCAATGCTTTCGGCTGAAATGAACACTAAGTCTGCATCATTGATGATGGTCTTTTTCTCTGCTATGGAATGGTCATTCCATTTGATGTCGGCCCACTCTGTTTTGCCGACAGCGGTTACGACTTTATCTTCGAAATAATGCGACCGCAGGACTTTACGAACATTCTTAAAGCTAATGCAAAGGTTATTGAACCCTTCGATTAAAGGTGCGTTGAATTTCACCCGTTCATCAGCGGGTACGCTTTCAATTATCATTTGTCCCAAGTCTTCAAGACTATCACGTGTGGGCAATGCATCCCACTTGCCGGTTTTTCGGAGATGTTCGTACTGTGGTGAAAGAACGTATTTACTCGAGAGAGCGTTGAGAAACTGTTGCTCTATCAATTCAGGCTTGAGTTTGTTCGAGAAGATAACGTGGCAGTTCACACGGCTGAGATGACCGAGGCTTCCGCCGAACTTGTCTAGCCTCAATTCAATAACCGGCAAGAACAGTTCGATATTAGAGAGTCGCCCCTTTGCTCGTTCTTCTATAATACGCTTGTAGCCAGAGAGGAAGATATAGTCGTTAATCCCGATTACCTTGAATTCGGGAGGGAGTGCTTCAATTTCGCTCAGGAATCTATCCCAAGGATCCGGGCCAGAGTAGTTGTGGACAAGTGAATCTGGTGTGTGGACGTGTAAGTCCCACTTGCGCCAAAGGGAACCTCTTGGATCATTCATTCTGCAACCTCTGAAGTTTTACGAATTCCCGAATTCCAGGGACAACATACCTATTTCCCGAAGAACAAAGGCAATAATATGTATATATCCTCCGATTCACTTTATCCCTCTGACATCACCTGTATTCTGTATTGCCCTCCGTAGATTTTACCTCCAGTCGTTTCCGTGCCAATTCAACCGCTTTGTGAAGCTTCTGCTCCAGCAGTTTGCGTTTTGTTAGTTCTGTCATGTATTCGGCGACCTTAATGCCGCTTTTGTCAAGTTGCAAAAGCTCAATCCGCCTGCTACTTTTGTGAGCCTGCTTTTTCGATACGATGATCCATCCCAACTAATGAAAGATAAAAAAACCGTATTTTGTCCAATAAGATCAAACCTGATTTGCCCACACATAGCCTTATTAATTGACATCAGTTACATAAGAACAATGAAGCATGCCAAAGATAACCTATTGTAATCATATGAGTTTTGATTTTTTATCCGCTTCCGGCACAGTGAAATCCACCTCTCAGTTACATAAGGCATATATAAAAAATCATGCCCAGAATGGAATATATTTAGCATGCTTTCTTGACTTGTTTTCAGGGTCATAGGGTTTTATTAATTTAGCTTCATTTTCTTTTAGCGCGGATATCACCGATAAGATCGGCGGAAATGGATTTGTTGTATCTTTTTTTGTAATCTGCATCTTTAAATGTATTTTAAATGTATTTTAAATTGCAATTAAACATAGAATTTCAAGAAGTTGTAATCTTTTCAATCTAAAAAAAGCCTTTTTTAAATGTATTTTAAGCCAATCGCCAGTGTCCGAATTTCTTTGACCCTACATGCGTAATTTCCCCCTCTTCTTTGAGTTCTCTTAACAGATTGGAAATATCCATGGATCTCAATTCCGGGAAGATATCCCTAAAATCCTGTAAATTACCTTTGCTATTTTTATTAAAATGTTTAAGTATTAATTCCTTTTGCTTTTCCCGTGAAATGCCTGACAATTGCGTGTAAGTTCCTGTTTTGCCTTCATATGCATAATAACGGTGGGATAAGATATACTTTGTTCCTCTTGTCTTGCCGACTGATTCTATAATTCCTATATCTATAAATTTCTTTTTATATTTTGTGTCTGTCATGGTTTGATGTGCTCGAATTTGTTCCAGAACATAGATTTCTTCAAATGATAGGAGGATTTGCTTTTCGTTTAAGACCCTTTCAAGGAAGAGAATAAAGTTTTTATCTTTGACCTGAGCCGGAATGATAAGCTTGACTGAATGGGCATCACTTTTCGATAAGTCCGGCATTCCTTTTCCTTCTTTGATCGTGTTTTCAAAAATATCATCCATGCCCTGACCGGAACGCTCTACCAACCCCGATTTTTCAAAGGTTTCTGCTATACGTCTGTTTCTCCATTCTTTTTTATAGAGCACATTATCCGGGGTAATGCCGGGCAAAAATCCTCCTGGACTTTCGATTTCAAATGCTTCTGGTGAGGCTTTGATGAAAATAGATTGACTGTTTATGGTGTAATCCCTGTGAGCAACTGCATTAAGCATGGCTTCTCGTATCGTTTTTTCATTGAAAGAATAAACTTCGCGTTGGAAAAGGCCTTCTTGAAAGGGCATACGGAGATTGCGGACGTTGATGGCTTTCCACACATCATCGTAAATCTTAAAGAAGGGCTCTCGCCAGTTGACTCGGAAATCATGAGGGGTTTTCTCTGCGGCCTGTCGCCATTCAAAAATGATCTCGCTTCCAGGCAGCAATTGATCTATTTTTCCTTTTTTACCAAAAAGAATCAAGCTCGCATAATTGAACCCATTGTCTGATAACAATTCAATATTCCCAAGCATTTTTTTATTGGAGAATTTGAAATAATCTTTTCTTTTGGCCTTTTTTGCCCACAGCTTTTTGAAATTATCCAGTGCTTTCGTATCCAAGTCCTCAATGGTCAAATTTGGGATAATCTGATCGGAGAAATCGGGGGTCGTTTCGTTCAGGATTTTTTTTAACGTTGTTGTATCCATCTCAACCAGCGATTCGCCCGCCCTCATTGGATAGTGATAGCGCCCTGTCGATTGGATAGGTTGTCCGTGAGGTCGACTGGGGATATGAAAGATCAAAACCCTGCCACCGGGATGTTCCAATTCTTCAATATCAATCCTGATCTTAAGTTTTACCAGCAGATCGTGCGATAATTTATTGTATGTACCCTGAAATGCCTTTGTTCCAATTAACCGACCTGTAGGAGCAACTCCTAAAATCAGTTTGCCACCACCTTCATTGGCGAGGGCTGCGCAATAATCAGGCAGATCTTTGTCTCTACTAAAACTATTCCTGGCTGTTTTAAATTCGAGGTGAAGGCCCTCAAGCCGCTTCAACCAACTTTCAAAGATTTCAATTGATGTTTTTGCCATTAAGAAAGCTCCAGTGATTCTACTTTTTCAAAGGATTCCATGTACAGTGTGTGGCTATTTCCCACAGGATCCATTTCAAGATCTTTTTCGCTAAAAGTATCTTTCAAGCCTAAAAAGTCGAGAAAATAAGGATCCCTGAAAACCAGGTCCGGTGTAAGCTTATCTTCCTGACGTAAAGCAACGATTTCCTGTTTTATCAATTCTTCGGGCTTCTTTGATATGGCGGTGCGCTCAAAAAGCATTCCAGATATCTTCTTCCGCAAAGTGCGGACGGACACTCCACCGTTCTATCCGGCACATTTCAGCGTAGAAATCACGTTGGAGGTTATCTTTAAGAGGGATTATTTCAACAAAATGGCTCCAGCTCAATTGTTGCGACAGTGTCGAGACAATCTTCTTTTTAGGGAAAAACTCAACAAAGCGAACCATCCGAGTAAGTGCCGAATAGCTGAACCCGTTTCCATATTCTTTTGTTAATTCTTGCGACAGTGTCGCAACAATTTCTTTGCCATACTCCGCCCGTTTTTCCTTTAAAATATCCTGGCGGATTCGATTGCCGATTGCGACAGTGTCGCAACAATTTCTTTGCCATACTCCGCCCGTTTTTCCTTTAAAATATCCTGGCGGATTCGATTGCCGATCTGCCAGTAAAGAATGGTCAATCCGGTGTTAACCGTGACGGACACATTGTGCCTGGCAGTTTCAATGAGCCTGCGGATATCACTGATAAGATTGCCGGAAATAGGTTTGTTGTCTGTTTTTGCAACGTGGGTTCCCGTTCCCTTTCTCATATTTCAATAACCTCATTCATCAGCTATAAACGCTTTTCTTAAAAGCCTGTCCAACACATCCCCTTTTGTCTCGCCTTCCTGCCCGGGGCGCAGGTTAAATTTATTCAATCGTAAAAAGCGGTACCCGTAACTTTCAAGCTCTATCTGGCGACTGATGTCATAATCAAGGTACTCCTGGGAAAAATTATGTTTGGTCACGATATCGGGGTTTTTGGTGTGGTATTCCACCCCGTCATATTCCAGGATCAG
>JAFDHL010000199.1 GCA_019308785.1 Deltaproteobacteria bacterium | reverse complement strand
AGGACGTGGTTTTCAAAGACAAAATAAACCCCGCTCTCAATCGGAGAAACGGGGTTTTTTCAACAGCTATTCATACTCAACCCTTCATTATTGGTGTTTGGCACGCAGAATTGAAGCTCCCTGCAGTCCGGCACTCAGAAAACAGCTGAGTGCCGAACGAAAAAACTGGTAAATTTATTTTTATTTAGTTTAAATACGTTTTTTTGTCAAATATGTTCTCGAAAGACAGCGGAAATTAAAGCTCCAGTGCACGAACCTCATCTGAAGTAGAGCGTAAGCGTCCCGAAAGTTCCCGCGCAATGCCCAGTTGGATCTTTGAGGCGATCTTCGGCGTTTCCTCAAGAAGCTGCAAAAAATCATCCTTGGTAAACCCGTAGAGTTCAGTATCCTCCTCAGCTATCGCTGTGGCTGATCGTGGCTTCTCTTCGAGTAATGCCATGTCCCCAAAGAAGACGCCCTTGCCAAAGGAAGCCACCCGCTTTTTCCGCTGTCCTTTCCCAATATCCAACAGGATACTCACACAGCCCCGCGATACCAGAAACATGGTATTGCCTTCATCACCTTCCTTGAATATGACCTCGCCGGCATTGTAGCTCGAACGGTTCAACACCTTCGAAACGCTGGCGATCTCACTTTTGCTCAGGTACTGAAAAATCTTCATGTCTTCAATGTTAACGCGCCGGGCGTCATGGTGCTCATTTGCGCCGTCGAGTTGCAGGAGCATATCTTCAGCCAATTCCAGGGCCCGATCCGTGTCCTCAAACAGTTTTTCGTCACCGATTTGATCCAGAACCCCGACATCCTTGAGAAATGAGGAGAACTTTCCCTCATGCGGGCCTTCTGAACCCGCGACATAACTCAAGATCAGATGCCTGTTCCCGTCCTTTAATTGATTGTCAAGTTGCCGGAAGAGTTGGGCCCCGGTGAGGTCAATCTCCTTCACCAGCCTGAGATCCAGAATCAGGATTTCGGCGTCCTTACCATCTTTCTCAATTTCCTTAAGCAGCCCGTCGGCAGTACCGAAAAAGATAGACCCTTCAAGCTGGTACACAACAATCCTGTTCCCCTCCTTTTTCAGGTATTCCATTTCATCCGTGGCCCTGACCTTCTTTGAATGGACATCGCTGCCTAACATCCTGTTCTTTATAACCGATCGAGTTATCTGATCCTTGATAAAGAGCAGTATCGTAATAACCACACCAAGACCGACGGCCACCGTAAGATCAATAAACAGGGTTGTGCCCGCAACCAGGATGACGATAGCCATATCCCGGAGGGTAGATTTCCGCTTAATCAAACCGAAACTCCATCTGTCCGCCATTCGGCTTGAGACTACCATGAGAATTCCGGCCAGCACTGAATAAGGAATATATCGAGCGTATTTTCCGAAAAAAACAAGCACAACAAAAACAGAAAGGCCGCAGAACATACCAGATAGCCGGGTTTTGCCGCCGTTCTGGATATTGGCCAGGGTGCGCACCGTGGAACCTGCACCGGGCAATGCACCAAACACGGAAGCAACCATGTTCCCAATCCCCTGGCCGATGAGCTCGCGCAGGCTGTTGTGCCGAGTCTTGGTCACTACGTCTGCAACCAGGGAAGTAAGCAGGGAGTCTATGGAACCTAACATGGAAAGCGTAAAGGCGGCCATTAATATCGTCATCCACTCCCGTTTACCCAGATCACCAATCAGGTTCATGAAACCCAGGGCCATGTCCGGTTTGGGCAGAGAGGCAGGGATATTCCCGATAATGAAAAGATTTCCTTCAACGGCCAACAGGTCTGGACGGAAAGCCCAGCCAATTATAAAAAAGCAGCCCAGGCCTGCAATCAGCCCCATAAGCGCACCCGGTACCGCTTTGACGTATCTTGGAACCAAAACAACAGCCAGAATTGTTACAATTCCCACGACCACTGATATCCATGATGGCATGGCCGCACCTGTAAAAACGTCCAAAACTGACTGTCCCCGGGTCAGACCCAAAAAAGGCTTCACCTGGCCGAAGAAGATGATCATTGCTACACCGTTCATGAAGCCCGCAATAACAGGATAGGGAATGAATTTAATAAGCTGTCCACCTCTGGAGAGCCCCAGCAGGATCTGAAAGATACCGGCAATAAATACAGCCAAAAACACGGGGCAGAGGATGGCGGAAATCTCTGAGGCTGGTACAGGAATAATAATGGACTGGGCATGGAGGGAGGCGGTTATCATGGCGGCAATCATAACGCTCATGGGCCCTGTCGGCCCTGTAACCTGGGTCGGGGTCCCGCCGAAGAGAGAGGCAAAAAAGCTGGTGAGAATCGCCCCGTAGAGGCAGGCTATAGCGCCCTGACTCGCGAACTCAGGGCCAAGCGGCGCAAAGGCCACAATGCCGAAAGCAAGCGCCACTGGCAGCGCAATGATGGCCGACGAAAGCCCCCCAAACAAGTCGCCTTTCAGGTTGCTGAACATGTACTCCTTTCCTCTCGCAGGAACTTGTATCTCCTAATCTGTGCCCAGTAAAAATCCGACCCCAGAGTGGCCGGCTTTGATCTGCCCCTGAAAGAGGCTATGATCATAGATAATCTCAGGAGTGTAAAGTGACTAAAGTGATCTAAAGTGACTAAAGTTAAGGAATTCCTTTATTCTATAGCCCATCGAAGATCCCGCTATGCGGGGAAGGACATGGTTTTAAAATCGAAATAAAAACCCCTCTCTTATCCAGACGCACGGGGTTTGAGCCGACGAAATGACCTCTGGTTTGGATTTATTTCCTACCAGATAAGTCCCTAAAAGGCAAGGGCTACTCAACGACGGTTGAGCCTTGACTGCCCAAAGGTTCGCAGCGAAATCAGATTCAAGGGTTGAGGTTTCTTCACGTATATCATATCATAAATCCCCAAACACGTTCGGGTATAGGAAAACTGTCCCGGGTTTCTGGTACCCAAATATGCTCTTATATCTGGAGGACTTGTTAATGGCCAAAAAACCTTCCTATGAAGAATTGGAACATAGGGTCAAAGAACTTGAGAAGGAAGCCGCCAGGCGAAAGGAAGCCGAGGAGGCGCTGCGGAAGGGCGAAGATAGACATGCACAAATCGTGCGGGGAAGTCCCATACCCACTTTCGTAATTGATACCAATCATGTCATCACCCATTGTAATAAGGCTTTTGAGAATCTGACCGGAATTCCCGCAGAGGAAATTATCGGAACCAAAAAACAATGGTTGGCATTCTATTCCTCGGAAAGACCGGTTTTGGCTGACCTTCTCGTGGACAATGCGTCGGAAGAAGAAATAGCCAGGTATTACGGCGGCCAGTATCGAAAATCCGCTGTTGTAGAGGGAGGATATGAGGCTGAAAGACTGTTTCCTGACCTGTGGGAAGGCGGCAAGTGGCTCTTCTTTACTGCGTCGCCCATAAAAGACAGTGATGGAAGCATCACAGGGGCAATAGAAACACTGCAGGACATTACCAAGCGAAAGCAGGCGGAAGAGGCCCTGCGCAAATCCGAAAGACGCCTGAGAACTCTCCTTGATTTTGTCCCCTACCCCATTGTCGTGTTCACTTTAGACGGCCGCGTGTTCTATTTAAACCCATCGTTTACCGAAATATTCGGCTGGACCCTTGAGGAGTTGGAAGGGAAAACGATTCCCTACTCCCCCCCTGGGCTGGAGCAAGAAACCAGCGAAATGATCAGGCAGCTCTTCGAAAAAAAGATCATACTTCGTCACGAAACCAAGCGGCTGACAAAGGACGGCCGGATCATAGATGTTGTTATGAGGGCTGCGGTTTATTCGGAATCTGAAGATGAGCCGGCAGGGGAACTGGTGCTCTTGAGGGATATTACCAGGGAAAAGAGGACCGCCCGCAACAATGAGGCAATACTCCGGATCAGCACAGCCCTCCCGGAATACCCTGACCTGGAGGACCTTCTGGATTATATCAGCATCGAGGTTAAACAGCTCTTAGGCACAGAAGGCTCGATTGTCATATTGAGGGATGAATGGAAGGACGAACTCTTTTTCTTAGGCGCAGCCTATGACGATACGGCCACGCAAGAAAGGATGAAGGAGATCCGTGTGCCAATGGGCCGGCTCGTTGCAGGCAAAGTGATCAGGACCGGGGAACCGATCATTGTTCACGATACCTCGGTGAATCCGGAACTTGCTCAAGAAAGAGATCAGTTACTCGGGTACCACACAAAGAACCTGCTTGAAGTGCCCTTGAGGAGCAGTGACCGAATTATCGGTGTGCTGTGCGCCATCAATAAAAAGGAAGGGGCCTTTGACCAGACAGATGTTGAGATATTGAACATGATTGCTGGAACCGTTGCCCTCTCCATTGAAAACGCCAGGTTTTCCGAGGAGGTAAAAAAGGCATACAGAGAAGTATCAAGCCTGAACCGGGCCAAAGATAGGGTTATTGATCATCTGTCCCATGAGCTAAAAACACCTATCTCCGTGCTGTCCGGTTCCCTGGAGTTGTTGTCAATGAAACTGGAAAACCTTCCCGAAGATACCTGGAAACGCACCATGGAAAGGGCAAAAAGGAATCTGAAGCGCATAATGGATATTCAGGACGAGGCAGATGACATCATGCGCGACAAACAATACGAGACCCATGAACTTCTTTCCTCGATAATCGATCAATGCAGCGATGAACTGGAGATTCTCCTTGCCCAGGAGGTGGGTGAAAAACCGGTCATTGAAAGCATTAGAAAACGCGTTGATGAAATATTCGGCCCCAAAGATGTCGAGCCTGAGAAAATCCTTCTGCATGAATATATAGGGAATAGAATTGAGGAACTCAAACCCATGTTTTCCCATCGCGAGGTGGAAATCATATGCAACCTTGAACCCACACCACCCGTATACATGCCCCGGGACCCATTGCAAAAGATAGTTGATGGTCTCATAAAGAATGCCATAGAAAACACGCCTGATGAGGGCAAGATAGAGATAGTTGTGCGAAAAGAAGAAAAAGGCACGGAGCTGGTAGTGCATGATTATGGCGTGGGGATTACGGTAGAAAATCAAGGTCGTATATTTGAAGGTTTTTTTGCAACCCAGGATGCAATAGACTATTCCTCCAAGCGGCCCTTTGATTTCAATGCAGGGGGAAGAGGAGCCGACCTGTTGCGTACAAAGATTTTCTCCGAGCGGTATAATTTCAAGATCGATATGCAGTCTTCAAGGTGCCAGTACATACCAAAGAGCAGTGATACCTGCCCGGGCAGGATCAATGAATGCAGCTTTTTCACCGATAAAAGGGATTGCTATCGCTCAGGCGGGACCATCTTCTATGTCCATTTTCCACCAGCCCCGGACGGGATAAATCATTGGTAACGTTCAAAAGTGTATGCATGGAACATGAAGTCATACGATTTCCGTGTATGTATCCTTAAGTCTGGTGCCTAAAAATCCAGAGAGGTCTTGTCAAATCGAAGGGTATGGGGCTCTTTTTTCAAAATCGACTCGGCCAGAGCACTGGACTTGGCAAGCTACCCGCCCGCCTCAGGTAGCAGGGTCATGTACAATCCAGCAACCAATTTTTCGATTCCTGAAAAAAGAGTCCCATGCCCTTCAAGATGCATACACTTTTGAACGTTAATAAATCATTAAGGCGATAGCGGAAATGGCAGTGGTCACTTACTTCAGCTGGAAGCGAATCGGTATTCTGACCCACATTTCCACGGGTTTATCCCCGCGCATTCCCGGCTCAAACAACCATTTCTTAACCGACGCCATTGCGGCCCTGTCCAGGATCTTGTGTTTACTGGATCTGAACAGTCGCAGGTCCTCCACCCTCCCCTCCTGATCAACAAGAACCTCCAGTACAACAGTTCCCTCATACCCTCTCCTCCTGGCCAGTCTGGGATATTCGGGAGGAGGATTATTTTGATAGATAGGTCTGGCCTCCCGTATGGTATGTACAACCCGGAGAGGTGGTGCAGGTTGCACCTTATCACCGGTACCAGGCGCCTCCTCTTCAAGAATCTTTTGTTTCAGATCGGGCAAATCACCTAAGGAATTTTTATTGATGTCCGGTAATTCGGGTTCGGGTTGAGGCTCCGGTTTGGACACATGAACGGTATCAGGAACCTGCTCGGGGATAGTGACGTCTTCGGGTGAGGGGGATATCTTTATCGGCGTTATGGGCGCTGAAACCTTTTTTGGTGGCTCGGTCTTATGAACGGATGTCTGTTTTTTCTTTTCAACAACAGGCTTTGGCCTTTTTACGGGGATTTTGGGCCTCTGCACCACAGGTTTTGGTTCTGGCCTTGGCGGCTTAAGGTAAGCCAGCGTCATGGTTACAACTCGGGTTTCCGGTCTGCGCAGAGACATTTTCTTGAGCCACCCGGGATCGGTCCCCAGAAAAAACACATGTATTGCCACGGCAATTCCGGCAGCAAGTAAAAACCGTTTCACGGCTTTTCATCAACCTCAGCCTGAAGGGAAATCCTGTGAAGCCCCGCCACCCTGATCCGGTCCAGAACCCGAAACAATTTCTGGTAGGGAAGGTTGCGATCCGCAAATAATAGCACACCAGGCTCTCTGCCCGTCCGGGCCTTTTTCTCCAAAACCCCTGCCAGGGAGTTCAGAGAGACCTGTTCCTTGTCCACGTAAATGGTGCCATCCGCCTTCACTGTCACCGAGAGCACCAGATGCTTATCAATTTTGGCCGTCGTGGATAAGGGAAGCACAACCGGCAACCCCCGGTGCACGGCCATGGAAAGCATGGCATATATGAAAAACACCAGAAGCAGAAAGACAATATCAATCAGGGGTAGCATTTCAATGCGAGGTTTCTTAATTATTTGCAGGTTAATTTTCATTTCTGATCGCTCTTTTTTACTTGTCAGACCCGCCGTTTAGCTTTTCATACACGATCTCAAGGCTTGTGGCATATTTTTCGATGGTCAGCACCGCGTTTTCTACGCGGCTGTTAAAGTAATTATAGGGAAAAACGGACAGGATCGCGATGCCAAGACCAGATGCCGTTGTGATCAGTGCCTGGGCAATGCCGGCTGTTACGGCCTGGGGATGCTCGATACCGCTGGCTCCCAACAGTTCAAACGACATAATAATGCCGAGCACTGTCCCGAATATCCCAAGGAGGGGAGCTACGGTGATCATTGTATCCAGCACGGCCATGTACCGCCGCATCCTTTTGATCTCTTCGGCCGCGGCCGATTCCATGGCCTTGGTCATGGAAAAATCCCTGTGAAGTATTCCGGTCACCAGGACCCTGGTCACGAAGTCCTTTGATTCGGCCACCTTTTCCTTGACCCCATCCCAGTCCCCTTTCTGGCACAACTGGAGAATACGATCCAAAAGGGCCCTGTTTCCCCGCATGCCTTCTATCACCCAGAATAGTGAACGTTCTATGATCACTGTCAGAGCGATAATCGAACACGCCAGAAGGGGGTACATGACCGGCCCGCCTTTTATAAAAATATTTATCATGGTCTTTTCCTTTCTGAAGCTTCACAAATATAATAACAAAGCGCGATTAGACGGTTATGAAGTCATCATAACCTTCGTTTTTTCCCTTATTTGTTTTTACAAAAAAAACCCAGACCGATTTTCTCGATCTGGGGATCTCCCTGTTCTATCCTCAAGACCTTCGGGATTCTCTCGCCCCGCGAGGGCTTCTCCCAGGTTCAGGCAGGTCTTCTGACTCCCCCGCCCTTTTAGCGACCTTCCCACCCGGCACTCGGTCGTATGAGCGCCGGACAGTGGTACACAAAGGCTAAAAGGGTTCCCTCTTTTCAATAAGATAAAGGGCGGGGTTACAGCGGCGGGCCCGTCCCCGATTTTAACGAGGTTCCCTATTAAGCTCAAAGGGAGCGCCTGAACAGATAAATATTTATAGTTAAAATCTTAAACCAAGTCCAGCCAAATCTGTGTAGCGGGTTCCTACTCTGAAAGCATATTGAACACAACGGGAACAGCACCCATACGGGTCATCTCATCGATCGCATTTTGGCCGTCTTCCGGCCTTACATTTACCGCCCTGATGGCATCTATAAGAAGAAACACCTCGTAGCCATATTTAAGGGCGTCCTTTACCGTATTTAGTACGCAATAATCAGTTGCAAGCCCGCCGATCAGGAGACGGCGGATACCGGCAGCCAGAAACCGCTCATTCAGGTCTGTACCTTCAAATCCGGAATATGCCTCCTTGTCCAGTTCAGTCGCAGCGGAGATCACCACGACGTAATCCGGGAGATACAGATCCGGATGAAATTGAGCGCCCTTTGACCCTTCCACACAATGAACAGGCCAGGGTCCTCCCTGGGACTTAAAAGAGCAGTGCCTTTCCGGGTGCCAGTCACGGGTAGCATAAACAGGCAATCCCTTTGATTGAAAGATCTCGATATACCGATTCATGACAGGAAGGATTTCCTCGGCACCGGGCACAGTCAAACTTCCCCCTGAAAAGAAGTCGTTCTGGACATCCACTGCCACAAGGGCATCACCGGTCTTTAGATCCAGATGTTTCCGGGATGATGTTTCTTTAGAAGTCATAATTGTTATTTTAACACCAATAAAGGCATATTACCAAACCAAAAGTAATTTGATTCTATAACCTTGAGACTAAAGTTATTGCTTGAGAAGCGTTATGTAAAATGTTAAAGAATAATGCGATCGATGCCGCACCTCTAATCTTGAGGATATTGTGGTACTGGCAAAGCTCAAGTCCCCTTTCAAGGATTAAACGACCGAATTATTTAGTCAATAATAACCTCTTGTTGACCATAAGTGTGATGATGCCTTTTTTTAAGTGACTGGTGGGAGGCCTTCGTCATTTCATGGTGTTACGGAATGGGGGACCCCCTGGCCCCGAGCGAAGTCGAGGGGAACAGGGAGGGGGTAGGCATCACACATCCGTAACTCCGTAGAAATGACCAGGCAGTGAGCCTTGGAACGAAAAAAAGGTATCATTACACGCTCTTGACGCCCATGACGTATTTCGAAAAGCATCTTGCCAATGGAGTGCGAAACTTGAGCCACTTAATTTCCCGACTCGAAAGCATGCCAGATGGTTATTAAACAAGCCAAAGAGGTTTTAAAAATAGAGGCCCAGAGCATCCTGGACCTTGTTGAGAGGGTGGGCCCCGAGTTTGAAAGAGCCGTAGACATGATCCTGAAGGCCAAAGGAAGGGTCATCCTCACTGGCATGGGAAAATCAGGCCTGGTAGGCAGGAAAATATCCGCTACTCTCAACAGCACAGGGACCCCTTCCCTTTTCCTTCACCCGGCAGAGGCCATCCACGGTGACCTCGGCATGGTAACCCCTGATGATATTGTCATTGCCATATCTAACAGCGGTCATACAGCAGAGGTCAACACCATACTACCGATGCTTGGAAAAATAGGGGCCAGAATCATAGCCTTCACGGGCGGACTGGATTCTCCCATGGCAAAGGCGTCAGATATTGTTATTGATGTAGGTGTGGAAAGGGAGGCCTGTCCAATGGGGATGGCGCCAACGGCCAGCACCACTGCCGCCCTGGCCATGGGCGATGCACTTGCCGTGGCGCTGATCAATCTCCGGCGCTTTAACCAGGATGATTTCAAAAAATTCCATCCCGGCGGAATCCTCGGAGAAAGGCTTACAATCAAAGTCAAGGAAGTCATGCTTACCCGTGATCATATACCCATGGTTCAACTGGGCTCAAAGGTTAAGCAGGCGATTGAAGAAATTAACGCAAAAAACCTCGGGGCCACACTGATTGTTGAAAAAAATAAAAAGCTTGTGGGCATCATCACGGACGGAGATCTGAGAAGGGCACTTACCAGGTATAAGAATATTCATGAAATTAATGTTGAAGATATTACGTCTCCCTTGGTAAAAACCATCAACGAAAACCAGACTGCCGCCCAGGCTCTTGAACTCATGGAATTGAATGCAATTACTCACCTTGCTATTGTGGACAGGCAAAACCGTGTGAAAGGTCTTGTTCATCTTCACGATCTATTAGGGAGAGAGGAATTCAGGGTAAATGGAAGCTTTAACCCCACCACGGGGGCTCATCGCTGATCTGATAACCCCGCTTAAGCTCGACGGGTCTATTGACGGTAAAGGACTGGAAGGTATCCTGGACCGGGTGACCCCTTTTGCTCAGGCAGTTTTCCTTTCCAGTCCCTGCACAGGTGAAGGAAAAAATCTGGATTCTGATGAGCGCTCAGACCTCCTGGAAAAGGCCCTCGATGTAATCCGCGGCCGCATTCCAATCTTGATCTGGGTCACGCAGGATACGGAAGAAAAAACCAGAAAGACCATTCTAACCCTAAACAAAACCATTGAGGGAACAAGGGATCATGGACAGGTCTTTTGGGTTGATACGCCGCTTTACTTCCACAGCAACCGGGGCTTGCCCGCATACTACCGGGACATCTGTTCGATGGTGGACCAACCCTTTATCCTGCATAATGATCCTGAATTGATAAGAGGGGTAGGCACACCCTTTAAAAGAAACAATATCCGTACGAGCATCCTGAAAGAATTGACCGCCCTGGATAATATCGTCGGCCTGGTGTTTCTGGGGCCGCTTGACCGGGCCTACAATTATCAGAGGGCCTGTCGCGGACGAACACATTTCAGGATCTATGATGGCGATGAAACAAATTTTCTGTCTTACCCGAGCACGAGCGGTGTAGTATCTGTAGGAGCCAACCTGGCGCCCGGGGCCTGGCATCGAATAGTCCAGTCCTCCCTCCTGTTAAAGGGTGAACAGAGCAACGGGGAAGACCTGCGGCAGATCTGGGAACTGGACCAGTACCTGCGCGGCCTCAAGGACATCTATCAAACGATGCCAGCGGCTGTTATCAAAGAAATCCTTTCAGATATGGGCATCATCGAAACGCCCACCTGCACTTTTCCTGTAGAAAATATTGAGAAACCAAAAGAAGAGATCAAAGAATTAATGGCCCGCTCCGGGGATTAGCCATAGGTAAAGCCGCATTCTGCGGGACCCTCCAGAGGTCGGATAAATCTATGCCCCAGTTAAACAGAAAAGACAGATATGTTTCACGGGGTAAACTTCGCTCCGACACCCAGCACTTTCTTATTTGTATTTTTAATTATTCTTGGATAATGATCTACTTATCCTTTTCCTCTCCAGCTTTATCTATTAAATAATAGTCTGGTTATCCTCTGCCAAACTCTTTCCGTACGGGTTCCGGTGCCCTTTTTTTCACCTTGAAAGAATTTAATGGTTGTTGATTTCCTATCGCCCCAGGGCCATAGAAGAGCACAATGGAAAACTTCCCCACTTTTCAAATAATAAAGAGTCTGACCTTTTCTTATGCCCCCATTAGGATCAGCGTATTTTTGAGCCTGCTTTGAAGGCTGTTCTTCCGGGGATGCATACGCAGCACCATAGTAACTTTCAAGAATTGAACTCAGACGGTTCAGATGATTTGTTGCGATCACAAACTCCATATATTCAGGCTGATCTTCTCTCAATTCCTCAAAATCTAATTCTTTGATTCGCTCCAGAAACTCATTATAATTCATGATATCGCCTCATGCTTCTGAGATACTTCTCTAAATAGACCCCCTTTTATGCTTTTCCGAATGCTTTTACATATCTTTTTAAGGTCCCAAGTGTTGCTTCATTCATTTCTATGAACTGGATCCCGGTTCTAACCTTTCCGTCTTCACCTGTTCTGGAATGAACCACCTTTCCTTTGATATCCACCATGTCATCTTTCAGGCCGATAGTCAGAACCAGAGTATGTTTCGGATCAATTGGATTAGGTGTTTCCAGCAGGATTCCACCTTCACTGACGTTCAGGGTTCTTCCCATACCCTGGTCCAATGCATGGTT
>JAFDHL010000198.1 GCA_019308785.1 Deltaproteobacteria bacterium | reverse complement strand
AAAGGTCCTTCTTCAATAAATGATGGCGCAGAATATGGACAGATAGCCATGCATACACCACAACTGCTGCAAAATAAAGGGTCTACATACGCTACCGTGCCGCCCATCTGGATCGTCTTATTGGCCAATAAAGTAACCGCACGGGAAGATGCAGCCAGGGCCTGGGCAATGGATTCATCTATGGGCTTGGGATAGTGTGCCATGCCGCAGAGAAACACGCCATCAATTGCAAAATCCACGGGCCTGAGTTTTGGATGCGCTTCGATGAAAAAGCCGTCTTCATTCATCGGTACCTTGAAAAACTGGGAAAGCTTCTTGTCCTTGTAAGGCACAATGGCAGATGCCAAGACAACGAGATCAGGCTTCATTACAACTGTTTCCTCAAGGACCGGATCCCGTACTTCTATATTCAGTCTGTCCTTGTTTTTTGACACATTCGGCTTTTCATCTACTGAAAAGCGTATGAACATAATACCGGCGAGACGGGCTTTTCTGTATAAGTACTCCCTTTCGCCGTATGTCCTTATATCGCGGTAGAGGATATAGATGTTCATGTCCGGGTTCAGCTCTTTCAGATGAAGCGCACTTTCAATGGCATGGGTACAGCAGACCCTGGAGCAATATGGTCGATCAGGTTCCCTTGAGCCTACACACTGGATGAAGGCTGCTGTATTTATACCCTTCAAAGAAGCCTCGTCATTCATGAACTTTTGATCAAGTTCCAGATGGGTCACAACCCTCGGGTCTTCCCCGTAAAGGTATTCATCCGGCCTTGATTCATTCGCTCCTGTGGCAATCACAGCGATCCCATGCTCAACAACCTCTTCCTTGCCACCAGATGAAAGGGTCGTCTCGAAGTTCCCGACAAACCCCTCTACATTGGTTAGTTCAGTATCTATGCGTATTGTTATTTTAGGGTCCGTTTCAACTGACTCAATGAGATCGGCCAGGTTTTTCTGCACATCTTCTCCCTTCCAGGTCCGGAAAAGATTGCGTGCCTGGCCTCCCAGATGGGCAGACCGTTCCACAAGATGCACCTGATAGCCTTGATCGGACAGGCTCTTGGCCGAAGCCATGCCGGAAATACCGCCGCCTATCACAAGGGCGTTCTGATTGACATTAAGCTCGGTTTCCCGGAGAGGTTCCATCAGGGCAACCTTGGCCACAGCCATTCTTACCAGGTCTTTGGCCTTTTCGGTCGCCATCTCGGGATCGTCCTTATGGACCCATGAGTCCTGGTTCCTGATATTGGTCATCTCAAAAAGGTATTTGTTCAACCCGGCAGCCGCTATGGTCTCCTGGAACAGGGGCTCATGAGTCCTTGGTGTGCAGGCAGCCACCACAATCCGATTAAGATTTTCTTCTCTGATAACCTGAGTAATGGTGTCCTGGGTGTCTGTGGAGCAGGTAAAAAGATTGTCCGTCACGTACTCTACGTATGGGAGAGACGCCGCATAATCCCGCACGCCGGGAACGTCAACTACTCCTCCGATATTGATGCCGCAATGGCACACGAATACGCCGATACGTGGTCTTTCACCTTGAATTTCCCTTTCTTCAGGGATTTTCTTTTCTCTAATCAGGGTATTCCTTGACTCGCTCAAGAGCGCCCCTGCCTCGGCTGCTGCTGAGCTGGATTCAATGACCGACTGGGGGATATCCTTAGGACCCTGAAAAGCTCCACATACATATATGCCTTCTCTGGATGTGGTTACGGGATGAAAGGATTCGGTCTTACAGAATCCACCCTCGGTCAGATCTATGCCGAGGTTTCTGCCAAGCTCTATCACCTCAGGTGGTGTCTCAAGCCCGACTGAAAGGACTATCATGTCAAAGGATTCTTCAATGATATCTCCGTCTTCATTTACGTAAGGGATTAACAAATCATCACTGCCCTCAACCGACTCAATGGTGGGTACCCTGGAACAAATAAAGCGAACCCCGTGTTTTTCTTTGGCGTCGTTATAAAACCTCTCAAAATCCTTGCCGTGGGTCCGCATATCCATGAAGAAAATGGCGCAGTCCAGATCCGATCCTGCGTGTTCCTTGGATACAACAGCCTCTTTTATGGCATACATACAGCATACCGATGAACAGTAACCATGATCACACTTGTGGACATCCCTTGAGCCAACGCATTGGAGCCACGCGATTTTTTTTGGTTCTTTTTGGTCGGAAGGCCGTACAAGATGTCCCTGATAGGGTCCCGTGGCGCTTAGAATACGCTCAAACTCCATGGAAGTAATAATGTTTGGGCTCTTCGTATAGCTGTATGTCTCAAATTTAGAGGGATCAAAGGGCTGAAATCCTGGGGCCAGTATAATTGAGCCCACGTTTAACTCGATAGTCTCATCTACCTGGGAATAGTCAATGGCGTTAACTCCGCAGAATTCGGCACATATCTGACAGCCGCCGGTCTTGAAGTGCATACATTTGCTACGGTCAATAGCCGGCGTGTTGGGTACGGCCTGGGCATATGGCACATATATGGGTTTTCGGCCCTTAAGGCCCATATCATATTCTGAAGGGATGGGTTTAACAGCGTGCCTGGTTATGTCTTCGAGTTTGATATGGCCGGTAGGGCAGACAAAGGCACAGGCGCCACAGGCCATGCATACATCTGTCTGAACATGGAAGGGGGTATCCACTTTTATATCCACGCCCCGCCCGGTTAAACTCAGGGCACTGTTTCCCATTTTTTCGCAAATGCGGACACAGAGGCCGCAGAGAATACAGTCGTCACCCTCTTCTTTGAAGCGTGGCTCTTTGATGTCATATTTTGTTGCCAGTTCTTTAAGAAGGGGAACGTCAGGACAGCGGGCGAGTAGCAATTCTACAATAAGCTTACGGCCTTCGCGAATTGCTTCAGTATCGGTATTGACCTCCATGCCTTCCCATATGGGATAGTTGCATGCAGTGACGAAACGGGTTCTGCGGCCATCAAAGAGTTCTACGGTACAGAGACGGCACATACCCGCCGGTTCTAATGCTTTATGATAGCATAGTGTTGGAATCTCTACGCCATGCTTTTCGGCAACCTGAAGGATGTATTGTCCTTCTTCGCCCTGAACTTCTTTCCCATTGAGTTTGAAAGTGATCATAGGCAGAATCCTTGTTGTCGGCTTTATTATTTGACTATAACGGCATCAAACTTACAGGCATCGTAACAGATGCTGCACTTGATACACTTATCCTGATCAATTTTATGAAGTTCCTTTTTTTCACCGGTTATGGCGTCCTGAGGGCATTTAAGCGCGCACAGATGACATCCGTTACAGTTTTTTTCGTCAATCTCATAATGGAAAAGGGCCTTACAGACACCTGCGGGGCATTTCTTGTCCTCAATATGCGCCTCGTACTCGTCACGGAAATAGCGTATGGTCGTAAGAACCGGATTGGGGGCTGAAGTTCCAAGTCCGCATAGCGAAAATCTTTGGATCATAGCCCCCAATTCTTCAAGGAGTTCGATGTCCCCTTGCTTGCCGTTCCCATTACAAATATCTGTCAAAATCTCCAACATCTGTTTAATCCCTTCACGGCAGGGATTACACTGGCCGCAGGATTCCTCATTGAGAAAATCAAGGAAATACCGGGCTACATCCACCATGCAGGTATCCTCATCCATCACAATCATACCGCCGGATCCCATGATTGACCCAACTTTCGTTAGTTCATCAAAATCCACTCCCAGATCCAGGAATTGTTCAGGGATACATCCACCTGAGGGACCTCCCGTTTGTACAGCCTTGAATTTCTTCTTTTTAGGAATACCTCCGCCAATGTCATAGATAATAGTGCGCAAACTGGTTCCCATGGGCACCTCCACGAGACCCGTGTTTACCACTTTTCCAACAAGTGAGAATATCTTGGTACCCTTGCTTTTCTCGGTTCCTATTGAAGAATACCAGTCCGCACCCTTATTGATGATCACAGGCACATTGGCCCAGGTTTCCACATTGTTCAGGTTGGAGGGGCCTTGTCTGAAGCCTTTCTCCACCGTATGTATGTATTTTGCCCTCGGTCGGCCGGGCCTGCCTTCAAGTGAGGCCATTAAAGCGGTTGACTCGCCACATACAAACGCTCCCCCGCCACGGCTGATGTGGATGTCAAAGTCAAATCCGGAGCTGAGAATATTTTTGCCCAAAAGACCTAATTCCTGCGCCCTCTTTAGGGCAATGGATAGGTTTTTCACTGCCAGTGGATATTCGTGCCGCACATAGACATATCCCTCATGGGATCCAATAGCTATGGCCCCTATAATCATTCCCTCAACAACACTATGGGGGTTGCCCTCCAAAAGGCTCCGGTCCATATAGGCACCAGGGTCACCTTCATCTGCATTGCATATGACATATCTGTCTCCTTCATGCTTACGGCAACTTTCCCACTTGACTCCGGCAGGAAATCCGCCCCCTCCACGGCCCCTTAAGCCCGATTTTTTTACCTGATCAATAATTTCTTCAGGAGTCATAGAAAACAGGGCCTTTTCAAGGGCACTGTAACCACCCACTGCTATGTAATCTTCAATGCTGGTGGGGTCAATCATACCATTGTTGCCGAAAATGATTCTCTGCTGGAGTTTGTAGAAAGGAATGTCCTGTTCATGGATGATTTTCTCTTTGGTAGAAGGGTCCTTAAAGATCAAAGGCTCGACCAATTCATTTTTTTTAATGGTTTTTTCGATAATTTCCGGAATATTTTCCTCTTTTATCTGGGGATAAAAAATGCCTTCAGGATGGAGGACCATAATCGGGCCTTTTTCACAGAAACCGTGGCACCCCGTGAGTTTCACATCTACCTCATCTTGAATACCTTGCCTTGCAAGCTCCTCTTTTAATGCCTGATGCACTTTGGCCGTACCATATGCTGCGCAACCCGAACCCGCACAAAGTGAGATTAGTTTCTTTTTTCCGTTCTGGCTGTCTTTGAGGGAATTTCTGAGCTTTTCCAGGGCAGATCTATTTCCTAACCTTGTCATGTTTCAGTAGAACCTCCACTACGCGCATACCCTTAAGAATCACTTTGTTCATATTCTTCAATAACTTTCACGGCACTGGAACGATCAAGACCACCGTGAGTATCCTGATTCACCGTAATAACAGGTCCGGAGGCACAACAGCCCACGCAGCGAACCGCCTCCAAGGTAAAGAAGAGATCATCGGTCGTCTGGCCTTCCTCGATTGCCAGCTTTTCTTTTAACGCATCCATGACCTTATCTGCCCCTCGTACATGGCACGCGGTACCGGTACAGACATTGACGATGAATTTTCCCCGGGGCTCCAGACTGATTGTTTTATAAAATGTGGCCACCCCGTAAATCAGACTTTCCTTAACCCCTAACCTTTCCACTAAAGCAGGAACAACTTCAGGTGGCACATAGTTGTACATATCGCTGATATCCTGCATGATCATAAGCAAGGCTTCACGGTTCGCTTTGTAGTCTTCGATTATTTCATCTATTTTTTTCCAGTCAATCTGAACACTTGTATCCATTCCAATTATTTCCTTTTTACCTATTGATCAGACTTCGGAAAATCGCCTCATTCATCTTATTGGCTCAGTAAAAAAACTGCATGCCTTGTACGGACAATATTGCCGCTAACATTGTCTAAAATCGATTGCTTGATTGGTGACAGGGCAGCTTTCAATACAGCTTCCGCATCCGGTGCATAGATTCATATTGATGCTGCGTGCCCTTTTCTTGATATTAAAATTTCCGGGAGAACCGGTAACCGATTCCAGATCTGCGTAAGTGATGAGTTCTATGTTCAAATGCCGGCCGACCTCGACCAGTTTAGGCGAGATAATTCACATGGCACAATCGTTTGTGGGAAAGGTCTTGTCCAGTTGGGCCATGACACCGCCAATGGCAGGGCTTTGTTCAAGAAGGTAGACATAATAACCGGAGTCTGCCAGATCGAGTGCCGATTGCATCCCGGCTATTCCAGCACCTACGACCAATACAGATCCCCTTAAATCGTTAGACATAGGTAATCTCCTTTAATATTATGTATCAT
>JAFDHL010000197.1 GCA_019308785.1 Deltaproteobacteria bacterium | reverse complement strand
GCGACTCCGCGATTATTGTAGGCTTCGGCAATCGCTTTTGAGAAGGCTTCAATTGCTTCCTGGTGACGCTCGAGCCTCATAAAAGAAAGGCCCTGTTGAGACCAGTCCTCTTCAGCAAGTAATTGTGAGGGAATGATCAGGCATGCTGACAAAAAGAGTGGTATAAAGAGTGCTATTATCCGTTTCATATGGCTCAACCCATCAATTTAACGGCGCAATGCGACTTATAAGAGGTTGTCAATCTTGGCAACACAAAATTAAAGTATTACGTACAATATAAACACTTTATCGTTTAATGCGTAAAGAAAAAAGGAATTTGTGTAAACATCTGCCTAATATTTGCACCTTATAATACTGATGCAGGTGGGAAGGAAACCAATCAACAAATAAAATTAAAAATTATGTCGATCAATATAATAAAAATTCAAAACCTTTTATGTGGACTGCATTTGCAGATTCAATCTTGGCTAAAATAGAAAGACTTTGTAAAGGTATTGCTGGGACAGTAACCTAGATATCAAATCTTGAGGACAAGGCTCAATTAATAATGGTGCTTATGGTACCTTCCATTCATGCTCGTGACAGCGATTACAAAAATTTTCTGATTTTTTGTGCACATGGTGGCAAAGCCTACAGTCTAGCTCAATCCCTAAATGGGAATCATGAGGATTAGGATTCATGTCTTTGGTGCAAGCTGCTACGTCATGGAATGTGCCATGACACTGAAGGCATTTTTGAGTGTCGATTGGCTGGACTGATTCTATAGAATCGTGGCAATCTTCGCAGGATAAACCTTCCAGCTGATGAAGGTGGCTCAAAGGTAATATGCTTGCGAGAGTGGTTGCCTGTTGATTGTGGCATTGATTGCATTGGGTCAGAGTCATTTCTTTTGTTTGTGGATGTCCACCGGGAAGTTGACTCTTGTCTTGATGACAAAAGGTACAGTCTCCTGGCGTTGTTTTCGTCGATCTGCTCGATTCAACTCGTACGATTTGGACAATGTCAGCTTTTGAAAAAGTCGTTAATAAAACAAATATTAATAATGAAACGAAAGCCAAAAAACGGAATTTAGGCCAAATAAACCACCTCATGATTTCATCCCAATCCTTTGCGATTAATGAGTTGATGAGTAATATGTATTAGCCCTGAGGCAAGCTGGCGACTTACCGAGTCTCTTGCCTCAGGTCTGACCTTGATTCTCTTCCAATTTAAGCCTCAGATTTCTCAGAGGCTGCATTCTTACCCGCGATTCTTCCTAGGCAGAGTGCTGCAGCAAAGCCGTCTCCGCCAATATATCTGGTTCCGTGAAGTCCTCCTACCACTTCTCCGGCAGCGTACAATCCCGGAATTGGTACAAGATATGGGTCTAGTACCTGTAATCTTTCATTGACTTTCAAACCTCCGCAAGTAACCATGACAATTGGTAAACCCTTTAGTGAATAAAATGGTGGGGCAACGATCTTTTTCCTCAAGTGTTTCTTGTCTCTGCCAAATTCTGGATCGTGTCCTTTTGCAACGTATGAGTTGTAATTTGAAATTGTTTTTTTCAAATCTTTTTGATTTAGACCGGCTTTACGAGCCAGCTCTTCCAAAGTATCTGCTTTATTAATAAAGTATTTCTCTTTTTCAGCCTCTTCAAGGACTTGTTCTTTTGTCCAACCTATCACAGGGAAAACGGGTCTTGCCATGAATTCTTCCCACATCACTCTATCAGAGATTACGTATACAGTGTGCTCTGGCTGGCTCGTCAAAGCCCATGCCACTGAGGTGGGTGAGGTCTCTTCCTTTACAAATCTCTTCCCGTTTTTGTTAATCAGGATACCCCCAAATACAGAAGCCAAATCATATCCACGGTGCATAAGGCCTCGCCTAGTATCTGGCTTTGTTACAAAACCATAAGCATAAACTGCTCCGTAGCTGAGATGTGTAACACTTCCGGTCGCTTTCATCCCCATAAGGAGTCCTGTGCCGGTTGCGCCAGGAGATGAACCAACAATGGCTCCTTTAAAGGGAATAAGGAATCTATCTATCATGTCTTTATTGCCTCCAAAGCCACCAGTCGTAATCAAAACAGCCTTTCGTGCTTTGATTAGTATTTTTTTACCTGCTTTTTCTGCTTCTATTCCTAATACTCTTCCTGTGGAGTACTCGATAACGATCCGCTTGGCTGGTGTTTCATAATAAATTGGCACATTTTTCGCCTTTATTTCCTTCAACAATATGTCAACGAATTGTCTGCCAGTCCCGGCATAATGCAGCCTATCTAATGAAAAACCAGGATAAGCCCTTAAGACAAATTTTAGGCCTTTTTTCCGGAACCACTCGATTGTTTTCCAGGAATTTTCTGTAAAAACCTTTACAAGATTTTTATCGTTAGTATATTCTCCTTCTTCCATGATGTCTTTGTAAAATAGCCCAGGCCTGTCTTCAATGCCTGCCTCCTTCTGAACGGAAGTTCTGGCGGCAGCCACGCTTCCCCCACAAATTGCAGATGAGGATAAATATGGAATTGGCTCTTTCTCAAGCAATAAAACTTGATCACCAGCCTCTGAAGCCGACAGTGCCCCAAAAATGCCTGCAGCTCCGCCTCCGACCACGATGACGTCTGTCTCCTTGTTCCATTTCTTCGTGGTACCGGCTATAGCTACATCTCCAGACGGAAGAAGCGACCCCCCAACTATTCCGATAGCTCCTCCTGCCAGAGCTGTACCTGCACCGACAACGAATTGTCTTCTTGTTATAGATCCTTCCTGTGTTCCATCTCCGAAAGATTTGCTCTCTTCAATTCCCTTGCTTCCTTTAGGCATGCGCTGGTCCATTTGATCCTCCGATTTTGAATGATTGGTGATAATCGTGTTAGACTTTTTCATCTTAATCTCCTTTCTTTGGTTTTATTGTTTATCTATTTGTCCATCTAAGTGACTTTTCTTTTGCAACTTTTCTACTGCAGGAAACATGCCATCAAATTATGGCCTGCATAACCGGCATGAAATCAAAATGTTAGCTTTATTTATGTGCGGAAACAATTGTGCGGGACGGCCAAATTTAGAAAAATTTCTAAATCTTTTTAGAAAAATTTAGAAGTCAGAAAAATATCAAGGATAGTTACAACAGGTGATAAGAACTTGTTTTGAAAAGGCGGCCGGTGACCCATCATGGCAAAAACTCTTGTTAATCTGTTGCCATGAGCTTATAATAAATGTATTATATTGTCATTAATTAAAGCAAAGTATATCCTAATAGCATTAATTATATTATTATCAATTATTTTAAAGAATTGTATTTCTAGAAAATATTTGGGCAACAGCCCGTTGACATTGGACAAGATATAAGGTGGTCGAGATTTTTTCCTAACCGCATTTTCATTTTGTGGAGCCCCGTTGGTGCGGGACTTCGTATCTGATTTAAATAAAATTTAAAGGATCTCAAGAGGCAGGTGCCCGCCCGAGGCGGGTAAAAAGAGTCCCTAAAGGAGCCGTTCCTTCAGTTTCGTCCGCAGCAGCTTCCAGGGCCCGCGCAATCGGCAGGAGGCCCATCAGCGCCGCAACACCGGTCAGCAGCACTCTCAGGGAATCCTTTAGTGGAACTCGCGGCCGCATGTGCAGATAGCAGTTTCTTGAGATTTCGACTCCCGCATTTTCCACAGACAACCAGATCGATTTCGTCGGGCTTCATGAGAATCTCTGTTCTATGAGAGCAATCAACACACTCGAACTCATAAATAGGCATGACCGGACTCCTTGTACAAATGCATCTTTTTATATGTTTCCAGCGTTAAGCTGTGGGCTATACGCTTTTGCCTACCACTGCCCCTCAACATCTGCTCCATCGGCCAAGGGCAACTTCCCGTCAAGGTATGCCTCAACTGCATCCCTTACAGTGCCGCCGGCATTATTGGCTACCCCAATTTTTGCGGCACTCATGGCCTTAAAGGCATTTGGTCCACAAAATCCTGTAAGCAGGACCTCGGCACCCTTCTTACTAACCATTCCTGCAGCCTGAATACCCGCACCCTTCAATGCATTCACATTTTCCTTATTGTCCAGCGCTTCAAAGTCGAAGGTTTCGGAATCCACAATTAAGAAATAGGGAGCCCTTCCGAACCGGGGATCAACCTCCGATTCAAGATTCGGCCCTGTTGATGTCACAGCTATCTTCATTAATTACTCACCCCACTCCCATTTAACGCCTTTTGTTGGCTTTTCTGTTCGTATTCTTCTAATGCCTTTTGCAGGGTCTTCAAAGCCAGACGCGCACAATGAATCTTTTTATCCGGCAATTTCTCAATGTCCTTATATAAAAGCTCCATATCAATCTTACTTGCGTCCTCCAGGCTTTTTCCCTTGGCAAGCTTCACGACAGCACATCCGGATGCAACGGCACCCGGGCAGCCAAGAACCTGTATTTTGGCATCATCTATTCTGTCATCCTTGATATTAAGGGAAATTTTCATTGTATCCCCGCAGGGTCCGATGAGATCGGTAATCTGCTCTGCATCCTCAAGAACCCCAATATTCTCCCTGGCCTGAAAATATTCGATCGCCTTATCAGAATAGCCTGACTCCGAAAGCATCCTATAGACATCATCATTATTCTTTCGCTTCTCGTTCATTTATTAAGACCCCTTCATCTATTAAATACTCGTCGGGCTTATTGCATAGCCCCGCCGCCACCTCCACAAACCTGATCATCCCCGATAACGGGCAATTTTCCGGCAATCAGGTCTTCCACCACTGGTCGTATCTGAGGTCTTTCCACGTCATAATAGACATCGATCCCGACCTGTTGGAAACCCACGAGAGGTCTCATGCCGATGCCCCCAACGATCAGGGCCTTTACATTGTGCTCTGCCAAAAGATTCACCGGCACCATACATCCCCCCTGAACATGGCTCTGGTTGGGAACGGTGGTTACCTGTTTTATCTGTCCATTTTCAACATCTACCATCGTGAAGACATCACAATGACCAAAATGGCCCGATCTTTCACCATCAAGCCCGCCTGGTCCCATAGACGGGATTGCTATTCTTCCCTCTTCCATTTCAAAATCCTCCTCAGGTGAAACGGTTTAGTTTGTCAAATGGTCGAATGGTTTATTGGTTAAGGCCATTCAACCTTTAATAATCCCATTCAGGATCTGATCATAAGCCTTATTTATCTCAAGATCCACCTTCTTAATCAATGTATCCAGTTTGCCTTTATCCCCCATCTCTACCATTTCAGGATCTACGGGAATCTCACCCAAAAGGGGAACCTGCATCTGTGCGGCAATCTTTTTACCGCCTCCGGTGCCGAAGATGGATATCCCTTTTCCGCAGTGCGGGCATACAAACCCGCTCATATTCTCAACCAGGCCGATAATCTTCATCTTCACCTGGCGGCAGAAATTGATTGATTTTCTTACATCCGCCAGGCTCACTTCCTGTGGTGTTGTCACAATTAGGGCCTCGGCATCCGGTATGGTCTGTGCAACGGTAAGTGGTTCGTCCCCTGTTCCCGGCGGAGAATCAACAAGAAGATAGTCCAGGTCGCCCCAATCAATATCAGATATGAACTGCCTGATTGCACTAATCTTTAAAGGTCCTCGCCAGATAACCGCAGAATCCTTATCCCCCAAGACCATTTCCAGCGATACGATTCCCAGATTTTCAGAAAATCTGTATGGCCGTACCACACCCTCCCCGGGCATTTCAAGACCGCCCTGGACATTCATTAGTCTTGGAATGCTCGGACCATGGAGATCCACATCCAGCAAGCCAACCTTGTACCCTTTGGCACTTAAAAGCAACGCAATATAACTGGCGACCGTGCTCTTACCCACGCCGCCCTTTCCGCTCATAACCAGA
>JAFDHL010000196.1 GCA_019308785.1 Deltaproteobacteria bacterium | reverse complement strand
ACTTAGCCGTAACCAGCGGTTTTACCGAAGTGTCCGATAATAAGGTCTCGGTCTTAGTTGCTGCCGCGGAAAAGGCACAGGACATTGATACGGAGCGTGCACGTAGGGCCATGGAAAGGGCACAGGAAAGACTCGCAAAGGATCGAGGGACCGAGGATATCGATTTCGCAAGGGCCGAGACGGCCTTGAAAAGGGCGATCATGCGCATCAAGGTTGCTGAAAAGACGATATAATCCAACAAGTTATAAAATCGATTGGCCATTTTATATAAGGCAAGTGCCGCAGGCACTTGCCTTTTTTATTGACCTTTACAGGCATTAGGAATAAAATATAATAATATTCTATTTTTTAGATGGGGGAGTTTATGGATACGGCAGGAGATATCGATCAATTTCAATTGTTAGAAGCGAAGATAGACAATCTGATTGAATTCATAACAGTGTTAAAAAAAGAGAAGGAATCTATTGTTGAAAAGGCCCAGATTCAAGAGGAAAAAATAGCCGATTTGATTAAGCAACTGGAGAGCCTGAAGGCAGGCAGGGACAGTGCCAGGCAAAGGATTGTCTCCCTTTTGGAGAAAATTGAAAGTATTGGGATTTAAGTCTCAGGTGAATGTGCTTGGAAAAGCCCGTTACAGTCACAATTCTTGGTCATGAATACCGGATCAAGAGCGATGAAGATGAGGAGCGGGTCCGATACATCGCGCAATTTGTAAATGACAAATTTGAGGCGATTATTGACAGCACCGATGGCCTTTCAGAAAGAAAAACCGCCATTTTAGTCGCCTTTGATATTGCCAGTGACTATTTCCAGGTACTAAAAGAGCGGGATGGTGTGGCAGTGGATATTCAGGGCCGGTCACGAGCGCTGAATGTCCAGATTGATTCTGTCATGAGATAGAACGACCGGCTCCGGTATTTTCAAGGCGGTTGAGTTTGAGTGTATAATAATTTTTCTTAATAAAACTCAGTACACCGGGTTTTAAATCTGCATGATACGTTTAGAATACGAGACCTTTGAAAAGGGTAAGGATTGAAGAGCACAAAGGCTAATCACACTAAAGGTGAATCATATATAGATTTGGACACGTTGGGAATGGGATACAGACCGTATATGGTGAGATCAAGTTCTGAAAACGAGGAAAATAGGGAAAGTTAAATATACCTCATCAGGGATTTGATCCTTTTTGTCTCCTCTTTTGGCCAAGATTTGCCTGCCTTTAATCCTTTCTTTTGTTTCAATATAAAATTCGGGAGCATAAGAATATTATGACTGCAATTCATATAATCGGGATTGCTCTGTTAGCCATAATTGTGGGTATCCCCATCGGTTTTTTTACCCGCAAGAAGGTCGTGGAAAGCAGGGTTGATTCCATAGAAAAGTATTCTAAGAAGATATTGGCCGAGGCCCAAAAAGAGGCTAAGACAACAAGGAAAGAGGCCGCGCTTCAGGCCAAAGACTCCCTTTATCAAATGAAAGTCGAATTTGATAAGGAGACAAAGGAAAAGAAGGAACAGTTGCTGATACAAGAAAGACGTCTTTTCCACAAAGAGGAAAATTTAGATAAAAAAGCCGAACAGATCGAAAAGAGAGACGGCAGAATCGTTGAGAAAGAAAAGGCCATTGAGAAGACTGAAAATGAGTTGAGAAAGAAAGAAAACGAATATAAACGCCTCATTGCGGATCAGAGAGAGCAATTAGAGAGATTGGCGGGCATATCCAGTGAAGAGGCAAAACAGGTCCTCATCAGGTCAATGGAGTTAGAGGCAAAGCATGATGCTGCAAAGCTGATACGCAGGATTGAAAACGAATCAAGGACCGAGGCGGATCGCAAGGCACAGGAAATCTTAGCCTTAGCCGTGAAAAGATATTCAGGTGATTATGTAGCTGAAAAGACAGTTTCCGTGGTAAACCTGCCCAACGATGAGATGAAAGGTAGAATTATCGGAAGAGAAGGCAGAAATATTCGTGCTATTGAGGCTGCCACGGGAATAGATCTTATCGTTGATGACACGCCCGAGGCCGTTATCCTTTCCGGGTTTAACCCGGTGAGAAGGGAAGTTGCCAAGGTCGCCCTTGAAAGATTGATAGATGACGGTAGAATTCACCCGGCAAGGATAGAAGAAATCGTTGCAAAGGTCGGCAAGGAAATAGATGCCTCCATTAAAGAGGCTGGAGAACAGGCCACATTTGATGTTGGGGTCCACGGGATCAATCAGGAACTCGTTAAACTTATCGGCAGGTTGAAATACCGTTCAAGTTATGCCCAGAATGTGCTTCAGCATTCAAGGGAGGTCAGCTTTCTTTGCGGTGTGATGGCCGCGGAATTAGGCTTAAATGTCAAGCAGGCCAAGAGGGCTGGACTGCTTCATGACATAGGTAAGGCAGTAGACCATGAGGTGGAGGGTCCCCATGCCATTATAGGGGCAGACCTGGCGAAGAGATATGGTGAGTCAAACGCGGTAGTGCATGCTATTGCCGCGCATCATGAGGAGATCGATCCCGAGTCTGTTTTAGCCGTTCTGGTCCAGGCAGCCGATACCCTGTCGGGCGCAAGGCCAGGGGCGCGTCAGGAAATGTTAGAGTCCTATGTGAAGAGGCTGGAGGGATTGGAAAAGATCGCCATGTCTTTTCATGGGGTCAACAAGTCTTATGCCATTCAGGCCGGGCGGGAGATCCGCATCATGGTTGAAGGAAAAATCGTCAATGACGATCAGGCATTTATTCTTTGTAAGGACATCGCAGAAAAGATTGAAAAAGAGCTGACCTATCCTGGTCAGATCAAGGTTATCGTGATCCGGGAGACCAGGGCCATGGAATATGCCAAGTAGCTTTTTTCAAATGCGGAGCGCTTTTCCCCAATCCCTCCATTGCCTCTCTACCTTTGAGGCGCTTCATCCATTTTCACTGATACCTAAAGTGATCGGTTCAAGGTTCAGGGTTCAAGGTTCAAAGGTTATAATCCATTGAAATCCATGACTTTACAGCACAATACCAAGATTAATCTTTTTCACCCATTGGGTGAAATATGCGTGTCGTCTCTACTAAGGTATCATTCTTTTGATAACAGACAGTTATTGCTCTTTAACCGTGAACCGTGAACGTTGAACCGCTTAACCTATGTGATAAATAAGGACAGAATATGACAACCATGACCGGCGGTGAAGTCATCGCCACGATGCTTAAAAAAGAGGGTGTTGAAAAGGTATTCGGTATCATTGACGGCACCTATTTCGGGCTTTATTCCAAAACAATCTTTGTTGGAGCAGTTCTTGAAGGTTTCTTCTTCCGTCTAAAATACAGTGAATAAAAACATCGGAACCAATTATTTGATAGATGATTCTATAGACCTTAAAGAGTATTTCCCGGTAATCATTAACGCCAATCCTTTCTAACTCGCGCGGAATATGGCCGCGCTCGGACATCTGTTCCAGCCTGAAACAAACCTCTTCAAGCTGATCAATAAATTTCTCTGCATTGAAAGGAGGAATAAGTGACAGGACAACCTGAACTTCTTGTGCAAAGGGAAGGAGATATCTGCACCCTGGTGATCAATCGTCCGGAAAAGAGGAATTTCCTTGTACCCGGGTTTCTCCTTAAGATGGCTGATGTAATTGCAGCCCTCTCTAAGGAAGGTTCGGTCAGGGTCCTTGTCATCAGGGGAGCCGGGGACGAGGTCTTTTCAGCGGGCTATGACATCTCGGCCCTGCCGATCACCCCTTCACCCGATATGGAGGTGTCCCTGAAAGAGACCCCCCCGCTTGAAAAGGCCCTCCTTTCAATTAGAGACTTTCCCTACCCCGTAATTGCCATGCTTAACGGGCATGCCTTTGGGGGAGGATGCGAACTCGCCATTGCATGTGATATTCGCATCGCTGCAAAGCGAACAAAGATGGGAATGCCCCCGGCCAGGCTTGGCCTTGTATACCCTTACCAGGGATACAGGAGATTCCTTACGGTACTGGGCTTTGCCCGAACCCTTGAGATTTTCCTGACCGGGCACTCCTACGACAGCCAGAGTTGCCTCAGCATGGGACTTGTAAACCATGTGGTCGATGATGCCGATATCGAGCCATTGACATACGAGCTTGCAGGAGACCTTGTAAAGAACTCACCCCTATCCCTTCGAGGAACCAAGTCAGCCCGCTATAAGATTGCCGAGTATCCTGTGCTTAAAAGGGATGACGAGAATGCGCTTCGCGAACTGTTTATACAATCGCTCCAAAGTGAAGATATTGAGGAAGGTAAAAGGGCGTTCATGGAAAAGAGAACGCCACGCTTTAAGGGTAGATAAACTCGGCACATTCGAAACCTGACCCGAAAATCGCCCATTAGGAACTTAAGACCCATGGTCAAACGCTGGTCAAAACCGAATGGATATCGCCAGGTGCTGGCCATCAGCCTTCCGCTGGTGGCCTCAATGGGCGCCATTACCCTTATGCAGTTCACTGACCGGATGTTTTTAGCCAATTACTCGACGAATGCTATTGCAGCCGCCCTGCCGGCCGGCATCGCATGTTTTACATTTATCTCCTTTTTTATGGGAGTGGCCAATTATACAAACGCCTTTGTGGCCCAGTACAGCGGGGCAGGGGCATCCCACCGTATCGGCGCGGCGCTCTGGCAGGGGATATGGTTCTCAATCTTTTCCTGGGCACTGCTGGCCCTTCTCTATTTTGTCTCCGAAGAACTTTTCAGGCTGATCGGGCACTCCCCCGGAGAGGGGCGTGGAAGCAACCACGAGCGCACTCCATATTACCTTAGCCTACATGATGCCCCTTGCCGCAGTATTTTTATTCATGCCTGAGCCATTGCTCTCGCTTTTCAAGGCGGGCGGTCAGAGCTCCGATCAATACAGGGAGATCATGGAACTGGGCGTTATCCTTATGAGGTTCGTGGCGGTGTTCTGTTTTTTCGATGCACTCAATCTCATATATTCAGGTGCCATAAAGGGGGCTGGCGATACGAGATTTATCATGTGGACCATTGGTGCGCTCTGCCTTGGGGTGATGATATTCCCGGTCTACGTGGCCGTCGAAGTGATGGGTGCCGGGCTCTATACGGTCTGGACCTTAGCCACCTTTTATGCCTGTGCACTCGGTGTCTCATTCATGCTGCGCTACCGCCAGGGAAAGTGGAAGAGAATGCGGGTGATTGAGCCGGGCGCGGTCCTGTCAAAAGTAAGGGTTCCGAATGTAGTAATCTAAAATTTATCCGAATGGGTGAATTCGCTGATCTCGCGGCGTTTCGGCGCTTCGGGATCCTTGGCGGGATAGCCTAAGGGGATCATGCTTACCAGTTCGTAGCCATCGGGCACGCCCAAAATTTCTTTTGCCTTGTCGTGATCAAGGAGGCCCACTATAACTGTCCCCAACCCAAGGGAATATGCGGTCAGGCAGAGGTTCTGTGTCGCGATTCCCAGGTCGAACATGAACCAGTCCCCGAACTTTGTGGTAACCTGGTCATTATAATATCCGGAGCTTTTCAGTTTTCCGCACACCACAAGGACAATCGGGGCCTGGACCATGGCCTTGGTGGACGGGTTCTTGATCAGGGTTGTCTGGAGCTGCTCCCTGATGGTCGGGTCTTTCACCACAATCACTTCCCAGCACTGGCTGTTGGTCCATGAGGGTGCCCATTTAACGGATTCAAGTATCTGATTGAGGAATTCTTCCGGGACTTCCTTGTCCTCGTATTTACGGATACTGCGCCTTCCCTTGATAATGTCCATGAGATCAGCCATGTGTTTTCCTCCTTTAGGTGAAGTGGGTTAGTTTGTGATAACTGATTTGTAACTACTTAGGTTGTCAGGTTCACGGTTCACAGTTCAAGGTTAATCGCTTTGCTAT
>JAFDHL010000195.1 GCA_019308785.1 Deltaproteobacteria bacterium | reverse complement strand
TTTGAAAACACCTTCATCTCCTGGTAATCTCTTTATGGCCTCAATCTGGAATGCGCTCCACACACAGTGCCTCACCACAGATTGAGCTCGCCCCTATTTATTGAGCTATTACGTATAAACGTTATAATCGGCCATAACAATTCGGGTAAGACTAATTTGTTAAAGGCAATTCAGCTTGTTTTTGACAGAGACTTAAGAGGCAAACCTACAATAGATGACTTCAACAAAGAGTATGTTGATTTTAAAGAACCTCCCAAAATACAAATAACAACGACAATATCTGAACACAATGATGAGATTGACGATAAGAACGTAATATATGATTGGCTGGTTAAAGAAGCACCACTGTATGATGCGCAGCTTACATATGTTTTTTATTTGCCATCAAAACAATTGGAAGAATATAACAAAGAAGTCGATGAATTAAAGGATAGCAATGGAAAATATAATCAGGAAAAGTGCTTTAAGCTCATTGAAAAAAAGTTTCTAAAGAAATATGTATCCCGAATTTTTGGCGGAGACCCCAAAAAAGAGGAGATAGCAGATCCTGAAAACCTAAATAGATTTGATTTCCAATTTTTAGACGCTATACGGGATGCCGAAAAGGAAATGTTTTACGGCAATAACACTTTGTTGCGGGATGTTCTTAATTATTTCCTTGACTATGATATTTCGAAAGGACGTGATTTTGGGGAGCTAAATGAAGCGCAAAGAGATTCATTAAAACAAAGAGATGTCGAATTTATCGACAAATCAGAAAAGTTATTGAAACACTTAATAGGAAGAGTATCAAGGGATAAAATCCTCGAATATTCAAAAGAGACCGGAGCAGATAAAGGTGGAAAACCAGAATTTGATGCAGAAATTAGCGAAAAAGAAATGCTTTTTGCACTGAGGCTAATCGTTGAAAAAAGCGGCCTAAAGATTCCCATTAAAAACAACGGACTGGGATATAACAACTTATTGTTCATTGCCCTCATACTTGCAAAAATTCAAATGGAACGCTCTGCATCTATGGGGGATAATGCAAAAGTCTTCCCGATTATGGCGATTGAAGAACCGGAAGCTCATCTGCACCCATCAATGCAATTTAAGTTTTTACAGTTTCTTGACAAAAATCTGAATACTCATAAACAAGCACGGCAAGTATTCATTACATCCCATTCAACGCACATCACATCAGCCGTGGATTTAGATTCTATCATATGCCTTTATGAAGACATTAACGGTGCACAGAAAGTAGGGTATCCAGGAAAAGTATTTTTAGATAACAAGGATGACCAAGCGTCAAAAATTTATGTCAATAGGTTTCTTGATGCCACGAAATCAAATATGTTATTTGCCAACAGACTGATATTTGTAGAAGGAATATCAGAGCAACTTTTGTTCCCCTGTTTCGCTGAATATATAGACAAAGAAGATAAGCTTCTAAATGAGCACGTTTGTATAGTGAATGTGGCCAGTAGAACCTTTAAGCATTTTTTAAAACTTTTTGAATATAACGCTGACACAAAACCATACGCTATAAACAAGAAAGTGGTTTGCATTACTGATGCTGACCCGATGAAAAAAGAAAAAGAGCCGGAGGAAAGCAATAAAAACTGTTGGAAGAAATGCTATCCATTTGAGCTGAATGACAGCCCAGATGATTTCGAATATAAATCCTTGTCATCACACGCCAAGAACTTAAAAGAAGTATCTAAGCTTTTCAATAATATTGAGGTTTGCACACCACCGGAAGGCGAAGGTAAAACTTTGGAATATGAATTAGCCATAACTAACCCTTCTTGTAAGTTATTATTGACTGATAGTTTCCCATCAAAAGGCAAAAATCGAAAAGCATTCTTCGAAGAGATAATGCAGGCTTATGATGACAACAAATCATTAGATGGGTTGATCGCTCTTTGTAATCATGAAGACATTGTTGAATTAATCAATAGCAGCACTTGGGAAGATTCTAAAAAAAAGAAAGCATTAATAGCCTCAATATATTATGAAGCCATTGAAAACATGAAAGGCGAGCACGCCTTTTATCTTGAAAAACAACTTAGAGAGAATTATCCCAATACCGATGATAAAGAAAACTTTTGCGTACCCCCATATATAAAAAACTCTATCGACTATATTACAGGTTAATCAATGCTGGATATAAACCAACTGCCACATATCTCAGAGTTAACCGATATTGATACGAATTTTAGAGTCTTTGCAGGACCTGGTGCAGGTAAAACGACTTGGTTAATTCAACACTTAGTCAAGATATTAAAAACCTCGTGCAGACTACATAAAACAAGGAAAATAGCTTGCATTACTTACACAAATGTTGCAGCTGAAGAAGTTACAAATAGATTGATTTGCGATAAATACAGGTTTGATATCTCAACCATTCATAGTTTCTTATATCGCAATATTGTAAAGCCATTTTGCTATTTAATTGCTGAAGATGATAACGGTGAACCATTATTCGAAATAAATAGACTTGATGGACATAGTGAGCATATCCCTCACGGCGACAAAATTCAGAGATGGCGAGTAACAATCGAAAAGTTGAATAATGAAAAATATGGATACTTTAATAATCCCAAAACCAAAGCAGACCTATTTGCTCAATTATTAAGCATGGATTATTCATTTGTTGATGAAAATCTTGACCTGGTTTTCAGAAGGAATCGTGGTGTTGCTGTTCCCACAAAAAATGGAGAACTCTGGGTTTACAAAAAGAAATATTGGCTTGACGGAATAATGCACCACGAAGATGTCCTGTATTTCTCATACTTGATCATCAATAAATCGCCCAGGACCTTAGAATTTATAAGAAACAAATATCCGTACATTTTAATTGATGAGTTTCAAGACACAACAGAGCTTCAAACCTGGATAATAAGGAAAATAGCTGAATCAGAGACTAAAGTTGGAGTAATTGGTGATTTGGCTCAATCAATTTACAAATTTGCCGGGGCAAAAAGAAGTGACTTCGAAAACTTTCAACTGGAAAATATGAAAAGCTATAAATTAGAAAAAAATCATCGTTCAACTAAAAGAATAATTGAGTTCCTTAATTGTCTGAGATCTGACATCTGCCAGGAAGGAACTGAGTGTACAATTGAAGGGTGTAACGTCAAAATATTAATCGGGCCAATTTTCGATGCAATTAAATGGATAGAAGATAATGGGTTCCAAACCACATATATCCTGACAAGGAAAAATACAACCGTAGAAGAAATAAATACCCATACAAGTTCGAAAACTGATGACTTGCTGAAGAATCTTTATGGCATAGATACAAATTCAACCAGGGTTAAAGTTGTGCATTCAATCCTCATGGGATTTAAGTTTTATGAGAAAGGATATTTAAAAGACGCCATAAAAGAGGTGCTGAGACCATTAAGATATAAGGCCAACAAATCAATCTCGAAACTGGAATTACGCAAAACCCCGCCGTTTCTGAATTCATGTCTCAAAAGTTGGAACTAATTACACTACATGGTATGGTGAATGAGGGAGGAGCGACCGGAGTTAGCCCCTTCCAGGCCGAAACGAAAGGAGAATACCATGAGTGTGACCAAAGACGAAAAGGTTCGAAACCCATCCCTTCCTGTTCCTGAAGCGAAAAAGAAAAGGCGTTATCTATCCCCCGAGAAAAAGTTCCAGATATTTCTGGAGTCCCAAGTCGGAAAGACTCCAGTTGGAGAGATCTTAAGACGGGAGGGGTTGTATTCCACTGATCTGGCCCGCATCCGGAAGCAGGTAAAGGAAGGTGCCCTTGAGCGTTTGAGTGCCCGTCCTGGCCTGAAGCGTAGGACCGTGGTCTTTGAAGATTATGAGGCCCTGAAGAGTGACCTGGAGGACAAGGAACGAGCCTTAGCTGAGCAGGCTGTGGAGTTGGCAATCCTGAGAAAAAAAACGAATGGGGGCTCGTGGGAGAGATAAAAGGGCAGTGGTTGGAGGAAGAGCAGAAGGTAGAGATCCTGGCAATGATTGAACGTGCAAAAGAGAAAAGCATTTCCATGACCAGGGTCTGTGCCCTGTTGATGATTAGCCGACGTCGTGTTGTTAGATGGCGCAGGAAATGGAATAGAGGGAAGAGCTTGGGAAATCTCAAGCCAGGGCCTACAGAACCCCTGCATAAGCTTCTGCCTGTAGAAAGGGAGTCAGTCTTGCAGATGGCCACGAAGGAAGAATATGCCGATTTAGGCCATCGGATTTTGGCCGTTACAGCCTGGGATCTCGGGCTGTTCTTCGTCTCTTTCTCTTCTGTATATCGCATCATGCGCTCTGCTAATCTTATGTCGATGCGGGGCGTTCAACGACCCCATAATGGCCGCTCAGTTCCTCCGGTTCGTAAAGAACTCACTGGGCCGAATCAGCGGTGGTGTTGGGACATTAGTTACCTGCCCACTTATGAGAAAGGGATCTTTCTGTACCTATATCTGCTCCTGGATGAATACTCTCGCAAAGCCATTTCCTGGTTGATCAGTTGGCATCAAACTGCTCAAGAAGCCCAACGTCTCCTCGACTGGGGGCTAATCAATGAGAACATCCTTGATTTACTTGAGGATCAGCGTCCTGAGGTGATCAATGATAGAGGCTGTCAAATGAAAGCCAAACCCATCAAAAGGATGTTTGAGGATCACCACATGCCTCAGTTGTTCGCCCGACCACGGACCCCCAATGATAATCCTTTTGTGGAGTCGTTATTTGGAAGTATCAAAACAGCTCCACAATACCCAGGACGTTTTTTGGACCGTGATCATGGAATTCAATATTTTGACCGCTACTTTCCCTGGTACAATACAGAGCACTATCATTCCGGTATCGAGTATGTCACACCACAACAATGTCATCAGGGACACCGAGAGAGCATTGTCGCTCGCCGGAACCAAAACCTCGAAAAACAACGCAGACTCAGAAAGGAGGTGAACCGTTTAAAACAAAAACTCTTGACAGATGACCCATTGGATCTCATTGTTAACCCTAATCAGGCCACTCCCTGTAGTGTAATGAATTGTTGAGTTGAGTCATTGTTTCAGAAGCAGGTCGAAACCGCAATCAAAATAATAGACGACCTGAAAAAAGACGAAACACACCAAAAGACCCTTTATGATTATTATTCCAAGCTATTAGACAATTTGAAAAACAAGTATGATTTTCAGATTGGAGCTAAATTAACAAATAAAGCGAACGCAAAATCATTTTATGAAACTACTGTAATATCTGATTTGGTGAAATTTATTAAGGTTGACACAAAATCAGAAGATACTATCAGAACAATTCATAGTGCAAAAGGGACAGAGTTTAATAACACTTTAGTTCATTTTGAAGATTTAAGAGATTTTGAAAAATATGTATTTGACGCTACATCCCTACTTGATGCAGATGAAGATGATGCGCGAATCTATTATGTCGGATTTAGCAGAGCGAAAGAGAACTTATTCATAAACATTCCAGAAAAAAACGAGGACACAATCCCCAGGCTCCAAGGAATTAATGTTGATTATGAAATATTAATATAATTAAAAAAGAAAGAGGGGTTGCGTCTTCACTCTTGACACATGGATGCGCCTTTAAATAGTTAAATGACTCAACATGGCCAGTATTAATGTGATTCTGTGATGGAATTAGCTGGACAGCCAATGCACCCACCACAACACACCTATGGGATTGATTTCAGCGGGGCTCAAGACGCAGGCAAGAAGATCTGGATAGCCGAAGGTGTTGTAAAGGGCGACTCGCTTTTGATCGAAAACTGGACAAATGCCTGCCCGCGTTACAGGATTTCATAAAGGAGAATCAAGATGCGGCGTTCGGCCTGGATTTTCACAGGGTGTCACGTTGGGGGGAGTGTCCGCATGCTGGAGAGGACGAAAAGTACATCATAAAGACGTAGGAAGAGAACCTAAGAAATGCCCGGTAAGGATATCCTAAAAATCGTTTCTGCGGAAGGGGAAGGTCAAAAAGTCGAATTCAAGGTCAAGCTTTCTGGGCTGGCTAAAGAGATGGTGGCCTTTGCCAATGCGTCTGGTGGATCCATCTTTTTGGGGATTGCCGATGATGGCCAAATTGTTGGTGTAGCCGATTCCAATCGGCTACGCAGTCAGATTCAAGACATCGCCAACAACTGCGATCCCAGGTTGCCTGTTCGTCTCGTTTCTCATCGTAGTGTTATTGAGATTGTTGTTCTGGAAGGCACAGACAAACCCTATAATTGCAATGAGGGTTTTTTTCTGCGAATTGGTCCCAACTCCCAACAGCTTACCAGAGATGAAATACTCAGGTTCGCTATAAGGAGCAACAAGGTCCGTTTTGATGAACAATTCGAAACAACTGACGATTCCGAAGACCCCCTCGACAATGATAAGATTACACAGTTTTTGCTCAAGCGCGGCCTCCCGGAAAGGACCATAGCGAGTGACCTTTTAATCAATATAGGTTTGGCCCAAAAACAGCAGAATCGGTTGCTTCTGACCCGGGCAGCTCTACTGTTTTTCGGTCGTGATCCTCAAAGGCATCCGGGCTAAAGTCCTGGACCGTCTCGACGTCAAAGGGACGCTGGAAGAACAGGTTAGCGGCACCGTTGGATTCATACGCCGCAATCTTCGGGTCTCTTACCGAATCGAGAAGGCTGGACCGCGCGAGGAAATCCCAGAGATACCGGAAGCGGTCTATCGTGAAGCCGTTCTAAACACGTTGACCCATCGTGATTATTTTTCCGACACTACTCATGTCTATGTGCATATGCACCCGGGTCGCATGGAAATCAACAATCCAGGTGGACTGCCGGATGGGTTGTCCCTGGAAGAGTTGGGTACTCGGGCCGTTCCTCGCAACTGGCTCATCGCCGACATATTCTATCGAATGGGTTATGTGGAGCGATTAGGAAGCGGGATTTATCGGATGCGGTCCGCTATGGCGGCTGAACACCTGCCCGCACCCCGTTTTTCGCCGACAGTGAATGCATTCAAAGTTGAATTATTTTCTTCCTTTCTGACAGCAGGCCTTTCTCAAGAGGATGCCAACATCTGTCACTGGCTTTCTATAAAGAAAACCGCTACGACCAAGCAGTTATTAAGTGAATTGCCCTTGTCCAAGGCTACGATCAATCGACGGCTCGGCAAATTGGCCAAAGAGGGTTGGGTAAAAATCCATGGTTCAGGGAGGGGGGTCTTTTATTCATTGGACTATGGTCCAGGCATTAATGAGACGAAGTGAGTCAATAACTTCTTAATATTTCAATCAGTTATCCAAGAAATGGGTCGGTGGTGAGTCGAAAAATCATTCAGTGAGATATAGATGATATTAGATAGGAAACGCTCTTCAATAATTCAATAACTCAATTCAGCCGTCATTAATCCTATTCTGTGATAAAATTAGCCAGGCAACGGATGGAATCATCACAACACATTTATGGTATTGATTTCAGCGGGGCTCAAGATGCAGGCAAGAAGATCTGGATATCCGAAAGGCGTTGTAAACCCTTTAGTTGCATAAATAACATGGCATATTGTGTTTAAAGACTATAATTATAACCTTTTGAAACATTTTAGTTGTTTCTGCTACTAAGAATCCGTAAAAAATTGACCCAAAGAGGGTAACACTTTCTCCTAAAAAATGAAAGGAGGAAGTGTGATGGGAAAGAAGAGGCAATTTACACAAAAGCAGAAGTTGGATATCTTGGAAAGTGTAAAGGAAATTGGGATAAAGAAGGCTGCCGATTTAGCAGGGGTTCATTACACAACTGTATATCAGTGGCAGCGTAAGTTAGAGGTTTTGGGAGATGATGCTTTTTTAGCATACCAACCAAGGTCCCGCGGTCGTGGCATTAAGAGGATCACTAAGGAAAAGGAGAAGGCAGTTCTTGAGGCCTGGGAATATTATCCGGGATTTGGTCCAAGTCAAGTACGGAATCAGTTGAGGAGACAAGGGATAACGATTTCCACCCGGACAGTTCAAGGGTTAATGGAGGCTAACGGATACCGGGGTATTCGCAAAAAGCGTGATAAGAAGGAAAGCCAGCGTTTTGAAGCAAGTCGTCCGCTGGAGCTGATTCAAATAGATATCCTGGAATTTTTCATTCATAAGCTGAAGGTGTACCTTCTTTTACTCCTTGATGATTTTTCTCGTTTCATTCTTGGATTTCGTTTATCTACGGAGACCTCCATTGATCTGGTTATTGGGGTGGTTCAAGAAGCCATAGACCGGTATGGAAAAATGGAGGAAATTTTAAGTGACCGT
>JAFDHL010000011.1 GCA_019308785.1 Deltaproteobacteria bacterium | reverse complement strand
ACCTGCGGATTTTTGGACGACGTCGACCAAATAGCAAAAGACGTGATTGAAATTGATCGCCGATTGTGGCCCATTCTGGCGAATCTGGCAATAGATCTGGCGATAAATGAGGTCGTTATTACACCCTATCAAGGATCTCAGACATAGTTCACATTCATGGCGTTCATAGTTAAGTATTGTAATGGTAATCGAAACCTCAGCAAATAACGCCGGGCATGAGTGGTTGAGGAAAGCATCAGCTTTTCTCAATCCATCTCTATGTCCTTGTTGGGCAGTCCTCATTTATTAGAAGTATCCTCTCTTCAACACTTTGCCAGCTGTTGGATCGGTATCGTCAGCAATAGTCTGAATTTTGTCGATCATCCGCTGAAAAACATCCGCATGGTACTTCGCGGTCTCAAGAAATCTGATATACTCGTTCCTATGGGCTCTTCGATCTTTCCCAGTTCTGTACTCTTGCCGGACATTTGATGACATCCTTTTTGCCTTTCGGACAATGAGGACATCATCAATATGCGTAGACATTATGGAGACGGGGGTCATATCAAGAAACTCACACACCAGGAAATAGAGCGATGATGGCACAGCAATCTTCAGGTCACGGCTGGTAGCAACCGCCTCTTGGAACATAGTCTTGTCCAAATTAGTTTTACATTCGGCACAAACGTAGCCGAGATGGGCCTCCATATGTTCGGCATCCTTGAAATCTTTGTCAAAGGAAGTCATCATAAATAGGCGTTTGCCAAGCACAAAATCTTGATCCTTTGATCTGAGACTTGGCTGACCGCCCACGCCAGTATTGGATAGACCAGATGTGAAGCTTAAGCCTGAAAAGGTTTTCTGTGGCCCAAACTCGAAGGTGCTGTCTGGAAGGCTCAGCCCTCGAAACATCAATTGCGGAAGAAATTCCTCGAGGATGGTATTGTCCAACTTGAGCTGTCCCTTCTGTCGATAAAGAAAGTCTTCCGGGCTGTCAAATATCAATTCAAGCTCGACAAACATTTTGTAGAGATTCGTTGCATCGACAAGTTTCTGAACAGATCCTCTGCGCCCTGGTTTAACCGACTCCATCTTCGCAATCCACTGCTTGTAACGTTCAAGCGCTTCAGTGACTCGCGGCTTGTCAGCTCCTGGAAGTCTTGGATTGTTGAGTAAAGCATTGAGCTTAGCCAAGTGTGGTGTAGGGAGATACACAGTTGCATTGTTCATTGGGTATTCCTCCTCTTCTTCTTTTACCATCATAACGTATTCGCGTGTCTGGTAGTTACTGTAGGAATTACTGTCGAACAAAGGAGTTCCGACGATACTTCTGGCACGAGACACAGCGTGAGAGAGCAGCCCCCGGTTCTTTAGCGAAACCTTGGCGGTCGCTGACTCTAAGGCGGCTAAGGCAACATCCTGCCCCACAGTCGTGGCCAGTTCATTACCATTGCTGTAACCTTTTCTACTTAGATTCAGAATGTCCTCACGGATCTCTTGACCGAAACGGTTCCTAAAAGTACGCTTTTGGCGCAGAACAAGATCAAACATTTTCAAATCTCTAGCGATTCGCTCAACAATATCTGCATTATGGAAAGAAACGCCAAGAACCTTCGATTCGTATCCAACGATGAAGATTGCTCTTGCTCCAGGCCACAGAACTCGGGCCAGTTCCTGAAGTGTATATGCCATGTCAATGCAGTACTGGACAACCGTGAAGAATCTATTCCCACGGTTCGCCCGATTGGACCCGATTTCTGACCGTGCGACACGTAGAACATCCCATCCCAGAATTTCAACCGATCGTCGGTAATTCTGGTGGTAGTTGAAAACGTTGATATATGGAGGGGATGTAATCACAAAATCGACCGACTGGTTCTCAAGAGGGAGAGAACGTGCATCTTGGAGATCGGCTTTAATCAGCCCATCAGAATAGGGCAGGTTGCGAACCAGTTCGGCAAGAGCGAAAAACCTGCCTTGTACAAGATAGCTGGAGATACGGTTATTATAAATGTCGAGGAGTACAACCAGTGCGTTACAAAGGATCTTTGCCATGTCATTAATCGACTCGCTTATTCGAATGATACGCTGTTCAATCTCTTCAGGGGGTAGCTCCTCCTCTGAAAAGAGGATAATAGGAAACTCTGCCTCGATTTTTTCACGCAATTCCAAGATGGCCTGCTCGCGTAACTCGAGGGAAACATTGGCGAATTCGTACAGCTTGCTAAAAATCCACGCTGAGGGGTTTAACTCAAAGCCGAAGGCGGACAGCCCCATACTAGCCGCCTCAAACAAGACGGTACCACTTCCGGCGAACGGATCAAGGATGATCGATCCTGGCAGGCAGTATGCTCTAAGAAGGCACTCTATCAACTGAGGAGAGAACTGCCCGCGCCAAGCGAATAGGTTCGATCGATTCTTGTCCTCGATATTCAGGAGGTCCTGTGAGATTGGTTTTCCGAAATCCTTCAAATTAAAATACCTTTCTTCATGCCCAACAAGTGATTATATGATTTTCCATTTAAATACCATAAATAAAAAATATTGAAAAAAATGTAATTCTTTATGTTCGATTCAATCGTTTACCACTCAATAAATGAAGATAGATGGATACGGATAAATACAATGAAACTGTCTATCATCGCTATCAATCCAATTCCATTTACTAATAATCCCCGCATACCAAACCCCATCTTTTTTATTTTGACCCAAAACCTTAACCTGCCAAATTATAAACCTGGGAATTTTTCAAAATCAGTTTCAGACACAGATCGCTATTTTCTATATTGGCAGGGATGTACTTTAGTAAAAAATAAAAAAATTATCAGATTCTGACAAGATAATACGATGTCATATTCGTTTTGAATAGATATTTTTTCGGAAATAGGAAATTGGATCAGTTACTTTAATCCGGCCCTTATCATAGGGCCTTCTTATTTTGGCTACGATTTGCGTGGCTTTTGTTGGGTTCAGTCGTTCACCGTAATATAGAAGCGATTTGGAGATGTTTTCGTCGGAATATTTCGTTTCAATCAACTCTTCAATAATATATATTTTGATATATCTTATATGGCTATTTTGGCCGATACTACAAATTAGCCAAGGCTATTTTGTACTATGGTTTTGTCTGGCCATGTCCCATTTCCTTGAGGTTTTTGATCATGAGATGTGAAAATAGAAAAATAATGGACGTTAGATCGGGTAAAAGGGAGAAAACAGGGAATGTCCAGGCCGTTATAGATTTATCGGAAGAGCTATAGCCTATAGGATTGATTTTAGCGGGGCTAAGGACGTAGGGAAGAAGAGAATCTGCCGGGGATGCCTGGGCTTGAAAAGAAAATTGATTAATAGGGGGAAGAAGAAGGATGCTCTGTCCAGTTTGTGACTTTAAGTCCTTCAATCCTCCGAAAGTGTTTTATATTATTTGTCACAAGAATTAAATTATGGGAAAGGGCGCAGGAAGCAAGGATTAAATCAAAATCATCAAGGGGTTCGCCTGATTTTTCCAATTTCGCCTTATAAATGCCGAAAACCTCCACAGATTCTTTGCCCAGCGGAATAATTTCCATTGAGTTTTCCAGTGTTTTTATTTTGGCTAAGTTGCTCTCAATTTTTTGAGACTTATATGCGCCATAATAAAGCTCCATTAAGGTTATGACACTTATTTTTATCGGGTCGTATAAACAGCGGCGAAGGTTTTTCTTTACCTCGGCATGGTCTTTCAAACTATAGATAACCGTATCTGTATCGAGCAAATACATCAAAATCCCTGGATCAGCTTTTTTGAGTTTTTCCGGGCCGCTTTAATCTCATTGATTATCTGCCCTGCGTCCCTGTCATCCTCCCAGGAACCGGACAGTTCTAACAGGACTTGCGCAGGTGTCTTAGCAGTTTGATAATACGTCTTTTTAGACAGGTATTCTCTAACTAAAAACAGGATTTGTTGACTAACAGACCGGTTTTCAGCGGATGCCATGTTTTTTATCTCTGCATAGAATTCATCTTGAATTCCTTTTATTTGCAAGTTGGCCATGTATACCCCTCCATCCTCTATAGTTAAAATTTGATTTCATGATATTTTACACCATATGCATGAATGTGTCAAACTATAAAAGTAGATAAAGCGTCCTTAAATTGTTCAATAACTCAACATAGCCAGCATCAATAGGATTGAAGCCCGCCTGGCGGGACATAACTACGTTAGTGCGATCTGCTTTGTGGTCTGGGCAAAGGATTGGACCAAGCTGTTTTGGGAAGCACTAAAGGCATTTCTATCTTGTCAAAATAATGTCTTCGCTGTAAACTTCAATTATGTCCATACTGCCACGAACCCGAAAGAATCAAATATATTATCCTAATACGTTGAGCAGGCGGAAAAGATTGTCACCGGCGAAAAGATGGGCCAGATGAATCATGGGGGTGATTAATATCCGGTTCAGGATGCCGGTACGGGCAAAATTATCGAGCAGTATTATTCCGATTAAAACCATGGGCCCGTACCTGCCTATTTCCCGGTACTTATGACTGGCCTTTGGAGGGAGTATGTTTTCCAGAACATGTGACCCGTCAAGTGGGGGTATGGGCAGGAGGTTAAACAGGCCAAGGCCAATGTTCATAAGGATCAGGTACACCAGTGCCTTTAGATAGACCTCATAGGGCAAAAGCAGGTAACGGATCAACATACCTGCAAGAAATGCTGTAGCGAGATTTGCTAAGGGACCGCAAAGGGCCATGAAGATAATGCCTTTCCTGATATTTTTGAAATACCTGGGATCTACCGGAACAGGTTTGGCCCAACCGAAGTTAAAGAGGAAAAGGCAGACCGCCCCGAAAGGGTCAATGTGGGGCAGGGGATTCAAGGTAAGTCGACCCATGTGCTTTGCAGTAGGGTCTCCCAGCCACAATGCCGCCCTGCCATGGGCGTATTCGTGTATGGTAATGGCAAACAGCAAAACAGGGATTCTGACAATATATTCCGCGATATTAAAAAACATTAGCGTTACCTTAAAATTGAAGAAACAGGCATTTCTGTTTTATGCTTGGGATTACATACCAGCAAATACTTATCACGGCAAGGACGAAAACAGGCGAATTCATTAGTGACTATTCAGGGATATCTCATCATCTGGTCAATCGCCAATTGCCAATTGCCAATCCCCGCCTGCCGGACGGCGGGCAGGGTCAATTGAAAGGGAGGTGTATCCCATGGAGGTTAGAAGGGCTGATTTCGCGGGTTCCTGGTATCCGGGCAAAGAACAAGATTGCCGGGACATTATTGATGAGTTTTCTAATGAGGCGCTTCCCTGTCCCGGCAGTGGTGAGAACGTTGTTGGTGGCATTGTCCCTCATGCCGGTTGGTTTTATTCCGGTAAGATCGCCTGCAACGTTATTAAGTGTCTGAACTCCAAAAGTAAGCCTGATACTTGTCTCATATTCGGTCGGCACCTGCATCCGGGAAGCGACAATTTCATAATGAAGGAAGGTCGTTGGAAAACACCCCTTGGAGAACTGGAAATAGATTCAGGACTTGCGGCAAATCTGACAGAGGAATTCCCTTTTACTGTTGAGACCGCTTCCAGTTATGACCCGGACAACACCATAGAATTGCAGCTTCCGTTCCTGAAGTATTTCTTTCCCAGCATCAGGATTGTGCCTATCGGTGTTCCGCCCAGACCCTCTTCCCTTGCTATTGGAAAGCGTGCCGTTGAGATATCGAAGAACATGGGCCGGAGCTCTATTGTCCTTGGATCCACGGACCTTACTCACTATGGCTACAACTATGGATATACCCCTAAAGGAGTGGGTGAAGATGCCGTTGAATGGGTAAAAAATGTGAATGACAAGAAAGTAGTGGATTTGATGTTAGAGATGGACGGAGAAGGTGTGATTCACGAGGCACTCAGGAACAAAAACGCATGTTGTTCCGGAGCCGCTGGAGCTGCTATTGCGGCCGCAAAAGAATTGGGTGCCAAAACAGGAGAAAAAATAATATATTCTACCAGCTATGATACGCAGCCTGATAGCAGCTTTGTGGGCTATGTGGGGATCATTTTTCAGGGATAGTGCTTGACAAGCATAATATTTGAAATATACGGATATAGTTTAGCCAAGCCCGAGGCGGGCAAGCTTTGCCTCAAACCGATAAGTTGACGAGAGTAAAGTTATTCGATTAACAGGAAGTACGCCTGCGGCGGGGCAAAAGCCTGATATTGATCTCAAGATCTTTAGTCATGAAGAAGGCCAAAAACTATAGAAGGGACTTTTGAATTTGTTTTTTTCAAAGCTACTTGATAGATTCCGAAAGCCTGGGAATAATCCTGCCGATTCTTCCCTTACTATAGAAGAAACGGTGAAGGGATCGATACCTGAATCGGGTGTGATGAACAAAGATCAGGGAAACGGGAGAGAACCTTTGATGCGCCGAAAAAGGATTAAGTTAGATCTTCTGATTCATGATTTGAAGGTCCCACTGGCAGTAATTGATGCCGGGATCACCGCTCTAATTAAAAAGCAGGAGAAATATGGGCCTGTTACTGAAAAACAGGAAAAGGTTTTGATGAGAGCACTGCGGAACACCAAGGTCACTCAGATGCTGGTGAATGATGCCCTTGAACTGGGAAGGTCCAGGGAAGGGATCGTCAACATAACGAACTTTACAGTTTCAAGTCTGGTTGAGCAGGCATTGGTGGAGATTTTTGATCTGGTTGATGCAAGCGTCTCGGAAAAGATAAAAAGTTGCTCTCGTCTTCGGGCGCTGAGAGAGGCATTAGACGAAAAAGGTCTTACGCTCCTTGTTGATGATAAGCTATGGCGCCAGGAATTCTACATGGATTCAGGAAAGGTGATCCAGATTCTGAGAAATCTTCTGAGTAATGCCCTGAAATATCGAAAAAGCAGGGTGGAATTAGAGGTTGACAAAAACGATGAATGCCTTGTTTTTTCTGTAAAGGATGATGGTGAAGGCATACCTGCAACACATCACAAAAAGATTTTTGAGAGTTATTTTCAGATGAGTGCCACAGATAGCTGTACCATCAGGGGGCATGGACTGGGTCTTGCCGGTGTGATGGTGCTGGTAGAGGACATGAACGGTAAGTTGTATCTTGAAAGCGATGAGGGAATGGGAGCGAAATTCTGTGTAGAGGTGCCTTTAAAAAATAATAAATAGTCCCGTGAAGGTGTAAATCCTCCTGCACGGTCAAATTAACCCGCCAAGAGTTATATTATTTTTTCAATTTCATCTTTAGTGATTCGATATGTCTTATCGAAATCTTGCCAGAATTCCTTATGCTCTTCTCTCCATTCAGTCCCGAATTTCTTGTCAAAAAATGGTTTGAGCCTGGCAAACCAGGTGCCCTCTTTTTCTATGCCTTTTTCACGAGACTCCAGTATTTCTGTCAGGAAGGTTGTAATTTCGGATATTTTGTCTTTAGGGACATAAGAGCGGGCGCCGCCTTTGATGGATCTGACCAGGTTATCGGGACTGAGGGCATGGGCCGTGAGCATTAAGGCGGGTATACCTTTTTTATTTGCTAATTTCAGGAGATCGTAGCCCTTGACCCCCATAATATCAAAAATGGCAACATCATAGTCATTTTTTAAAAGGAACTTCTGAGCTGTTTCAAAATTGGGGGCAGTGTCAGTAAAACACATTTCCAGCATTTCTGACAACGTCTCAAGAATATCAGGCTCATCATCGACGATAAGAACTCTTTTCCCTTTCAGAATATCATCCATATTCACCCCTCCCTTATGGCGTTTTGATTATAAATTTATATTAACCTGATGGATACATACAGTCAATAGTTTTTAAACTATGTTTGGTTCATCCGGTTAATGAGTACCACGAAACTGTTTAGATATAAAGTTGGCAGATGGGAAGGTTGAAGCAGTCTTTTCTTCGATTCCGAGCTTCTCGGCCTGGTGATTTCAGGCAGTTATGGGCATAACAGCCTGAAATCACGAAGGCCTTCCAGCAGTCACTACAAAAAGACCGCTTCAACCTTCAACCTCGCAATCATGTGTTGTCTTGAGGCGTACTCATTAACCGGATGAACCCTATATTTTAAGTCAACTGCCGCCCCTATAAAATGAATTAATATTCCTCAAAATGAATTGACAAGCTAAATGACATTTCTTAACCTTGATATCGAATAAAGGGACGGGAGGAACCGCTTATGGATATTATTGAAAAGGCAAGAATCAGATTAGAACACTGGATCACACATAATGATCATCACCAGGAAGAATACGAGATGTTTGCCGATCAACTGGAAGAGGCCGGGAAAAATGAGAGTGCAGGGCAGGTGCGACTGATGATAGAGCTTACGTCAAAAAGCACCGATTGCCTCCGAAATGCCCTGAAGGCTCTTTAGCCGTCTATATAGCAAAAGATCTAAACTTTTATGTCAAGTTTTGTAAGCACATTGGGTGCAAGATATCACAAGATACTGGATGCTGCCTGCCCGCCGGACGGCAGGCGGGGCCTATGGATACTGGATAAAACAAGGAATGCTTTTTTCTTGTCTATCCAGCATCGAGAATCGAGCATCCAGCATCACGGAGCCTCGTTGTTTGGGGGTGCATCTTCGGTAATAGTGTTGACAGGTTTGATGGAGGTATTCTGAGATGTGTGAAGCCCATGCTTTTATCTTAAAAGACGGCAAGGAAGAAAAGGTCCTTGAAAGCGTTGACCTTGTAGAGTTTGAGGACGGCCAGGCAAAGCTCACAAGTATTTTTGGTGAGCAGAAAAGCCTGAATGCAAGGCTTAAGCTCTATGATAACAGCAAAAGCAAGATACTTTTTGAGCCGGTGTAGCCAAAGCTGCGCAAAATCGGGGACAAGATGGAGATAGACAGTGAAGCTTGGATTAATTTCAGATACTCACGATAATGTTCCCATGGTGAAAAGGGCTGTTGAGGTCTTCAACGAGGAGACTGTTGATCTGGTTTTGCATGCCGGCGATTATGTGGCCCCCTTTGCACTTAAGCCTTTTCTTTCCTTAGAATGCGATTTTTTAGGCGTTTGGGGAAATAACGATGGTGACAAAATTGCCCTGGACAAGATGGCCCAGGGGAAAATCGTGGATTCGCCGAGTATCGAGACGTATGGGGAAAAGAGGATCCTTCTCGGTCATTACTTCGAGGTTCTGGAAGCACTAATTTCCTCCCAGGAGTTTTTCCTTATTGTGTATGGCCACACCCATCAACCAGAAATCAGGAATGAAGGCAGAACACTGGTCGTAAACCCCGGGGAATGCGGGGGTTGGCTGTACGGAAAACCAACCATTGCATTAGCTGACCTTGAAAATCAGACGGCAGAGATAGTGGAGCTTTAGCCGTATTAGCTTTGAAGATGCGAAAATCAAGAATAGGGGATTAAGAGATGGAAAAGCTTATTAATGCGGCAGCAGATATTATTGTCAAATCTGATTTGACACTCGCGCTAACTGGTGCGGGCATTTCCGTGGAATCGGGGATTCCTGATTTCAGGAGTGCGGGAGGGTTATGGTCGAAATTCGATCCGGCCGAGTATGCCAATATAAGCGCTTTCAGATCCAATCCCGAGAAGGTCTGGGAAATGTTATGGGAAATGGATAAGATAGTTAGTGGAGCCGAACCAAACGAGGCACATATTGGCATGGGTGAGCTGGAAAAGATGGGGTATCTCCATTACATTATCACGCAGAATGTCGACAATCTGCACCAGGCCGGTGGATCGAAAAATGTCATAGAATATCATGGAAATTCGAGTAGCCTTTCCTGCCTCTGGTGCGGGAAAACATACACGGCCGAGGAGAAGCGGTCCGAGCATCCTCCAAGATGCGAGTGCAAAATGATCTTGAAGCCCGATGTCGTTTTTTTCGGGGAGGCCATTCCTCAGGACGCCATGAACAGATCTTTTCAACTTGCCTCATCAGCCAAGGCCCTGATGGTAGTGGGAACTTCCGCGGTCGTCTCCCCGGCAAATACGATCCCTTCTATCGCTAAGCAGAACGGTGCGAGGGTTATTGAAATCAACAAGGAAAGGACCCACCTGACAGATAGCCTGACAGATATTTTTTTACAGGGCAGCGCCGGAGAGATTATTTCGGTACTGGTGAAGACAATAAAACGGAAGGTGGAAGGTGTCCTTTCCTGAGCAGATTACCTCGGCTTTAAGAAATCTGCTATTTGTATGACCTTTTCGTCTTTTTTCTCTGACACCTTCATGCTCGCCCAGGAACCCCTTACTTTTGCTTTTCTGAGTTCGTTGATCATTTCCTGCAGTTCGGGATTCTTTTCTATTAGCCCTTGAATCTGTCTGTTTAGCTCTTTCCAACTTACATCAAGTTCTTCCAGGTCCAGTTCAAATCCCACCAAAAATGACAACAAAGCACCTAAATGGGACAGGATCCCGAAGTGCGTTGCCCCCTGGAGGTAATATGGGCAATGACACCACAGGCTGACGCATTCAAACCCCCGTGCCTGGCCCTCCGAATGGATGGTGGAATGAATTGCACTGGCCCCCCGGTAGTTGATCGGAATGACGTTTTTTTCTTTCAGCCTGGAAGAGAGTGCATCGCTTGATGCAATCGCTGATATAATCCTGTCCGAATGGAGCACGTTGTCGTACATGCCACCAAGGGTAATGATGGTCCTGATTCCCAGCTTTTGGCAAAGGGAAAACAGTTCGTCCACAAAGTGAAACCACCGAAGGGTTGGCTCGTTGGCCTTCAATATAACGATATCCCTTCCGTTTGAACCGGTCTCCACGGTATAGAATGAGCCCCCGGGTGATGAAACGCTTTTAAGTGTCCCGTCCTCAATATTCACGACAGGACGATTTTCATCATAGCGGTAGAAGAAGTCGGGATTTACCTTGGCAAAATGCTCTGCTTTAAGCTTTCGAATCATGTACGATACCATGGCGCTTGAGATATCCAGTGCATTTCCCCAGCCGTCAAACCCGGCAATGAGTACAGGATCGTCCAGTTTGGGCCAGTATTCTATCTGGATTCCTTGCTCGAACATATCTTTTATTTGACACTCTGTTCGCTGAATGTCAAGGAGGTTCAATTGTTATTGACAAAGGCAAAAAAAGGTATAAACTACCGCACTTAATTTTTCAATTTGCCGGACCGAAGCAGAGAATTGCTTCAAAACAAAAAAATCCGAGGCAAAAAAGATTTGGCCATAAAAATCGACCAGGCAATTTTAAAAAAGGCCTGCAAGGAAATAATCGAGTCTATCCTGTTCTGTCTTCCTAATGCCTTTAAGGGGACTGTATATCGAATAGGCAAACCCCCCGAAATGGTCGCCACGAGGATCGCCTCCGGCATTATTGACGATGAAAGAAAAAAAATATCCTGGGGCCTCCCTGAAAGATCTGACTATAACCCCCCTGGCAGGCCATGGATTGAATACAAGGATGAACCGGGGCGCCCCATGGAGGCTATGGCATGGTGTGTTGAGAGGCAGAAGAGTTGGACAGCGGAAAACCCTAAAAAAGATATTCGAAGTGTAAGGCTTCAGGTGGAAGGCGTGTGGGAAGATTTTCACCACATGGAACCGGTCCTTATCCGTAAAGAGGACTTATATCTTGGTAACGGGCCAAGCCTGGAGTACCCTAAGAACTACGAGGGCAAAACCCTGTGGGAAAACAGTGAATATGTAGTGGTGGCTGTTATCAAGATCCATTTCCAACCCAATACCATTAAAGTGGGAAGCCCAGAGGCCATGTTTATCAAAAGGCTGTCGCGGGCCCTGGGCACAGAACTCCTTTCCTATCAGTTAAGACAGCAGTCCGTTGAAGTCGCGCATCAACTGGCGGAAGACAAACTCAATTCCTGTAATATACTCGCTGACTCGCTGCGCAACGCTATTACCAAGTCCGGTTTGATTTTTTCGCTCATTAAACTGGAATTAGGCTCCTTAAGGGAGCAATGGGAGGACGTCCTGCTGATGGATTCAGATAAGAAAGGAATGAAACGTGAAGCAGTCCATACATTAAACAGGACAATTGAAAATATGGGCGAAAACACAAATCAACTCGGAAAGGATCTGGTTGATGTGCAGAATAGATTTCTGGAGTTTTTTCTGCCTCCTGAGCGTGGTGAAAACTGGGTACGGATGCAGGTCGAGGAGAGGTGGGATAAACTGCTTCGCGAAAAACCTCTCGATGCGGAGCAGGAAAATGGTGTCCGGTCTGCCATTAAGCAAATGAAAAGGTCCCTTTATCTGGGCAAGGACCCTGAAATCCTTGCAAAGCACAACAGGATACCCGAGGCATTAAAAAACGAATGGGTTGATCTCATTTATATGAATACAGATCATATTGGTATTGATTTTCTCGATCGAGTTGTCCATATCCTCGAAAACCCGTCACTTAATCTGCCCTATCAGGGAAAGTGCAGGAAAAGCCTGATCCATCTCAAGACTCTCGCATATGTTATAGGCCAGCTGGAGGATAACATTAACGTGGTTCTGCAGCAGATACTAAATGGTCGTGATGACGTCTTGAACAATAAATCAATATAATTTTCGAAAACCAGACAGCCTGCACAGCCTAATTATCTAATGAAGTTTTTTGTAAAATCGCGTAAAATCTTAAAACATTTGCGCCTGTAGCTCAGCTGGATAGAGCAGCGGACTTCTAATCCGCAGGTCGGGTGTTCGAATCACCCCAGGCGCGCCAGCAATTTAAAGGACTTGGGGAAATTTCCTCAAGTCCTTTTTTCTTTTGACGGCACAAATCATTCCGCTATTATTGATTGTGTGAAATACACGATCAGCAACCTCCTCGAGGGCTATCAAGAACAGGCTGAGGACCACGGGCGTGAGCCCGTGGGTGTCTACTGACGGAGCTTAAATGGAAGTGGATTACGGGAATAAAGTTAACAGGGTGGCCAAGGCGGCCTTTTTCGGCTTCATAGGTGGCACTGCAATTATCCATATTACCCCACTCATTAAGTCGATTTTCAGGGATTTTGAAAACAGGTATTTCAGTGAAAAACGCCGTGAATATGAAATAGCAACATTATTGATTGTGTGTTTTCTCACGTTGGTCATGGAACCGGTAACTTACATAGTAAACATGGCAATATCTCTGGAAAAATATGGCTTTACAGGGCTTCTCTGGCTTTCACCTGTTGTGATTTCTCAGTCCTATGCGATAATCAGATGGCTTTTGAAGTGAAAGGGTTCAGTACTTTTTTAGCTGGAAAAGCTTTTTATTTTGGGTGGTGACAATATGGTAGAATTTGTCTTGGGGGATATATATAAAGGGAACATCCTCTTTTCGACGATAGAGAAAATGCGAAAGAATCATCCTGTTCACTGCCCTATGTCCGATAATCATTATATTCTCGGAATTGGTGCTTAGATAGAGCGCCTTTCTGATACCCATTTCAACCCGTTTTTTCATGGAAACATACCCTTCGCCTGCCGGGTAGATGTAATTGTACTTGTCCGCTCTCCTTGCCGAATAGACGTGGGGCATTTTTTTCCGGATTTCTTCATAGCTCATGCATTCACAGACCCCGCCGTCAATTTCATTGAATTCCTCAAAAGGAATAATGATGCTGTTTTTTTGTGATCGCCTGATGGGTTCGGCTGTCTGGATGCACCGCTTCTTATTGCTTGTGAAGATGAAAGGAATCCTTTTCTTTCTGAAATATGCTGCAAGGGCCCTGGCCTGAACCTTTCCATTTTCCGTTAGGGCGGAATCCCCGCCTATCCTGTCTTCCAGGTTAAAATATGTCTCGCCATGTCTGACCACGAACAGATTCTTGACTGTATCTGTCACAAGAAAGTCTCTGATCCGGTCATAGTAAGGGATATCTTCTGCGATCTCTTCAGCCAGGATTTGATTCTTCAGAGAATCCAGCCTGACAAAATTTCTCTCACCTTTAAGTGGCTTGTAAATGCTCTGGTAGTATCGTATCCGTTCTTTAAAGGTCCGGACCGCTTCTTCTTTTCTCAGGTGTTTGAATTCCGGGAGGTTTATTTTCCTGAGAATACTGGCCTCTAAGATTTCCTTATCTTCATTTACACATTCGATAAAGAGAATGGTATGATCCCCGAGCAGGCTGGTGGTCTTTTTTCTCCTCTTGATACTGACATTCGTTGCATCGAGGATAGCTACCTGTCCATTATTGCCCATATAGTCTTTGGCCCGCCGTATATTTGTAAGAGCGATTTTTTCCCTTAATGCCACACCCTCTCTGTTTTTCGGGTCGTAAAATCCCGAATGAGATGTGTCTTTCAGGAAGAGCTTTCTTCTCAAATCCCCGTTATTAAAGATCCGAGTCCGGATGCCATCCCTTATGAGATTATCTCTAAGCTTGCTCGCGATGGTGGATTTTCCCCTGGCAGGAAGGCCGACCATGACGATATAGAGTATTTCGTCTTCCATGAACTTGATCTTACTGTTTGCCGGAAAAAATTCAATACAAAAGACAGGAAGGAGTTTTGAGAAACAGTACACATGGGTTTTGATATATTAGGTCTTTGGAAAAACCAATTGTGGATTGAAGGGCCATGGGGGTCTCTTTTCAAAAATCGCATCACAAATTCTTCTGAACTAGTCGAACGCCCCCAGACACGCAAATATAAGGCCTCCGCACAGGCAGCAAAGGCCAACGCCACGACGAAGGGTCCCTTATGGGGCTGTTCCGGGATGAATTTTAGGGCCTCACTAGCGGTTCCATGAAACCGGGGACCCGCTTGCGGGGACTGAGCGCACCGCAGGCTGCGCGAAGAAATGATGTCAGCATATGCGGCTTTTGAAAAGAGACCCCCATGTCCCTATACATTACGTTTGGTTTTTTTTAAAGCTAAGGTGTTAGGCCATCGGTATTCTATGAGGACCAAATACTTTGACTATCAGAACGGGTGAATCTATATTGTTGTGAGTAGTATAAGCAAGGATTGTCGCAATGATAGCTTTTAATTCGTTTTTGATTATTTATCTTGTTGTCTATGTGATTAGTTCTCTCGCGGATCTGGCGATAGACAAAATCAACGCCGATTATGCCGGAAAAGCCGGAGAAAAGGTCCCCGAGGCGTTCAAAGGGGTTATTGTCGAGGAAGAACTAAAAAAGATCCGTCAATATACCCAGGACAATACCAGTTTTACCCTGGTCCAAACAAGTGTACATAAGATCGTTTTTCTCTTCATCATACTTTCCGGGATTCTTCCCTGGTTGGCCAATGCACTGTCTGATATCAATTTTGTATTGGCCGGGCTCATATTTTTTGGGATTCCCGGGCTCTTGACCGCAATTACGGACCTCCCTTTTGATTATTATCACAGCTTTGTTATCGAGGAACGGTACGGGTTTAACACAAAAACCGTTAAGATCTGGGTTTCCGATATTGCCAAGGCATTTCTGCTGATCATCGTTCTCGGCGGTATTCTGCTTTCATCGCTCTTCTTGCTAGTCAGGTATGCCGGCGACATGTGGTGGGTCTGGGCTTGTGCCGTTTTTTTGGGTTTTCAATTGCTTATGACGGTTCTTTACCCCACGGTCATCGCGCCCCTTTTCAACAAGTTTACGCCCATTGACGACCCTGAACTTGTCCTCAGAATAGAGGAACTGGCGAAAAGGGAAGGGCTTGAAATAAAGGGCATCTACCAGATGGATGCCACGAAGAGAAGCCGGCATACAAATGCCTATTTTTCGGGTCTTGGAAAGGCGAAAAGGATTGTGCTGTTCGATTCCCTGATTCAATCCCATGACGTGGACGAGATCGTGGCGGTGCTGGCCCATGAGATCGGACATCTCAAGAAAAACCATATTAAGAAGCAGCTTGCCGTTTCCGCGGCAGTTTCGGTTTTGCTCTTTTTCCTGGCATCGAAGATGATCACATGGAGCCTCATGTTTGAAAGTTTCGGATTTTCCGTTATGCCAGAGTATGCAGGACTTTTTCTGGTGGGCATTATGTGGGAGCCTGTCAGTTTTTTCCTGGGTCCTGTTGGAATGGCCATTTCCAGGATGTTTGAACGAGAGGCTGACATCTATTCACTCAGAATCATGAACGACTCCGGTCCCCTCGTAAGGGCTTTAAAGAAAATGGCAAAGGATAACCTGTCAAATCTTCGACCCCATCCTCTCTATGTATGGTTCAACTATTCCCATCCGCCTCTGCTCGAAAGAATCAAGGACCTTGAGGCTTGTGATCCGATCAAAGCATGAAAGAAGTCCCAGAACACTTGAAGTTTTGCAAGAAGCATTTATAATTAATTGGTAACGTTCAAAACCTTCACTATTTTAAGATCAGTCAGGATTTAGGCATCTGAGAATCCATACACGGGAATCGGATGAATTCATATCCCATGCAAAAATTTTGAACATTACTAAAAAATTCGAGGAGGTAAATAATATGGCTCAGATTTCCGCCACAAGACCCAGGACAGAGGTCGTGGTGAATGATTTCATAAGAAGCGTCTACAACTGGATGGCCATAGGGCTTGCCCTGACCGGGTTTGTAGCCCTTTATGTATCAAGCAGTGAGACCATGCTGCGTCTCATTTTCGGAAACCCGCTTATCTTTTTTGTCCTTATCTTAGCCGAATTAGGCCTGGTGTTTTCCATCGCGGGGATGGTTAACCGGATGAGTGCCGGGACTGCCACGTCTCTTTTCGTGCTCTATTCAACCCTGAACGGGGTTACCCTCTCTTTTATATTTCTGGCCTATACCCGCTCATCTATCGTAAGCACTTTTTTTATCTGCGCCGGAACATTTATCGGATGCAGTATCTACGGCTGGACTACCAAAAAGGACCTGACCTCCTGGGGTGGATTCCTCATGATGGGGCTGATTGGGATCATTATCGCCTCTCTGGTGAACATGTTTATCCGGAGCAGCGGCATGAGCATGATCATCAGCTATATCGGAGTTATAGTCTTTGTAGGGTTAACGGCATATGACACCCAGAAACTGAAAAATATGGCCCTCACGCAACCCGCGGATCTGGATGGTGCCGTGATAAGAAAGGGGGCCATATTGGGAGCACTTTCCCTCTATCTTGATTTTATCAACCTGTTTTTGATGCTCCTCAGGATATTTGGGACCGGCCGGGATTGAGATTGCTAAAAGAATCCGGCCTTATATGGTTTCACGGTATCCCCCTGTATAAGCATCAGTCTTGTCAGGGGGATACTGTTTTAAATAGTTTAGTGGATCATGGAGCCTTCCTATTTAAAACTATATCGAAATGGTGAGCTTTCAGCCAGGCTGGAAAAGGCTATTGATATGATGGAAGCCTGCCATCTTTGTCCCCGTGCATGCGGAGTGAACCGGCTGGAAGGGGAAACCGGATACTGCCGGACGGGAAGAAAGGCCAGGGTCGCCAGCTTTAATGCCCACTTTGGAGAAGAGGGGCCCTTAGTGGGGCGATATGGTTCGGGTACTATATTCTTAAGCTCCTGTAATCTGCTTTGCAGCTTCTGCCAAAACTATGATATCAGCCATCTTGCGGAAGGGACCGAGGTTGAGCCCGAACAGGTGGCTGCCATGATGTTACACCTGGCTGAAAGGGGTTGTCATAATATCAATTTCGTGACGCCGAGCCATGTGGTCCCCCAGAGCATCGAAGCCCTTGTTCTGGCCATTGAGCAGGGCCTCGAAGTGCCGCTGGTTTATAATTCCGGCGGGTATGACGATAAGGAGACCTTGCAGCTTCTGGATGGCATATTCGATATTTATATGCCGGATTTCAAGTTCTGGGACGGGAAATGGGCAGAGAGATTCTGCAATGCACCGGATTACAGAGAAATAGCCATGGACGCTATAAGGGAAATGCACCGGCAGGTCGGGGATCTTGTAATGGATAATGAAGGGATCGCAGTTAAGGGATTGCTGGTGAGGCATCTGGTTATGCCTAAGCAGGTTGCGGGAACCGGGAAAATTATGGAGTTTCTTGCAAAGGAGATCTCTCCAGACACATATATTAATGTCATGGACCAATACAGGCCATGCGGCAGTGCGGATCAGGATGAATTCATTAACCGGCGCCTGACCTCACAGGAATACAGAAATGCCGTTGATGCAGCCATAAAAGCGGGACTGACCCGGCTTGATCCCAGGGAGCGCCCTCGCCTGATCTTCAGGTTCTAATGGATAGCAAAAGGATATTTGTTATTGGCGATATTCATGGTTGCCTGGACATGCTTAAAAGGCTCATGGACAAAATCGCCTGGCAACCTGAAAAGGACCGGCTTATCTTTCTGGGGGATTACATAGACAGGGGCGAAAATTCAAAAGGCGTAGTGGATTACGTGCTGGCACTACGCAGGTGTTCTTCTCAAATTGACTGCCTTATAGGGAACCATGAAGTCCTTTTCCTGGATTACATGAATGGCAAGGATCGCGGGTTGTATTTCAGAAACGGCGGGTGGAGCACGCTGGAAAGCTATAGGGCGGAAAAGCCGGAAGGGGATGGGTCATTGGTCCCCCCGGACCACATGGCCTTTTACCAGTCACTGAAGACTTATATAGAGCTTGAGGATTACTATGTGGTTCATGCCGGTTTCAGGCCGGGCGTGGAAATAGAAAAACAGCTCCTCGAGGACATGACCTGGATCCGCGAGCCTTTTATCTACTCTGATTATGATTTCGGGAAAAGGGTCATCTTCGGCCATACCCCCTTCCATGAACCCCTGGTCATTGAAAACAAGATCGGCCTGGACACGGGTGCCGTTTATGGCAACCGGTTGACATGCCTGGAGCTTCCGGAGGTAAGGTTTTATTCTGTGGAGGCGTGAGTATTCAGCTTCTCTTGCCGCTAATGAATGCCTCTGCCAGTTCCACGTCCTTCTTGCTCCCGATGTACAGGGGAACTCTCTGGTGTAATTCGAGCGGAGCTATTTCGAGGATGGGGCCGTGTCCATCACTGGCATACCCGCCCGCCTCCTTGACCACCATTGCGAGGGGATTGGCTTCCACCATCAACCTCAGTTTTCCCGTAGGCTTCTTGGGATCCTTATTGTCAGCCGGATACATGAAGATGCCGCCCTTGAGAAGATTTCTGTGAAAATCCGCCACCAGGCTGCCCACGTATCTGGATGTGTAAGGACGGCCGGTCTCTTTATTTCTGGTCTTGAAATAGTCAACAAGGGCCAGGGTCCTTTCATCCCAGTAAGGACAGTTACCCTCATTGATGCTGTAGATTTTACCCTGTTCGGGGATACGGATATTCTCGTGGGAGAGGAGAAATTCGCCAAGGCTCGGAAACAGCGTGAACCCGTGGACACCCGTATTGTTACCCGTAGTGTATACCATGATGGTGCTTGAACCGTAGATAAAATAGCCGGCAGCGACCTGACTAATTCCGGGTTGCAGCACATCGCCCAGCAGCAGGTCGGAGCTCGAATCGCTGTCTTTTTTCTTGAAAATGCCGAAAATAGTCCCGATGCTCACGTTAACGTCAATGTTGGAAGAACCGTCCAGGGGATCAAATAAGAGAATATAGTCTCCCTTCGGATATTGCGAGGGGATACCAATGAGGTCCGGGTCTTCTTCAGAGACCATGCACCATAGTTGGCCAATGTGCTGCATCCGCTCTATGATAATCTGGTTTGCAAACACGTCTAATTTCTGTACCTGCTCTTCCTGCACATTTATCTTTCCCGTGGCTCCCAGAATATCCACGAGACCCGCCTTGTTCACTTCCCGGGAGATGACTTTGGCTGCAACTATGAGTTCATTGAGCAGGGTTGTAAAGGCTCCGGTCGCCTCAGGATTTTCCCGTTGTTGTTTTAATATGTGTTGAGTAACGGTAATTCCCGCACCCTGTTTTTCCATGTCAAGTTCGCCTTTAGAAATAGTTGGCAAGAAGTTAATATTTTAGAAGATTATCCCAGAATTCAGGGTCTTCATCTTTCCAGTTTGGCCCGAACCTTCTGTCACAAAATGAGCTGAGCCGTTCGTACCACTTGAGCCACACATTTTTTTTATTTTCCTTTGCCTCAAGGACATCTGCCAGAAAGACATCGATTTTATTCATTTCATCCTTGGGCACATAAAACGAGGCACCCTCTTTAAAAGATTTTTTGAGATTATCTTTTGAAAGCGCGTGGGCAGTAAGCATCAGGGCAGGCACATCTTTTTTGTTGGCAATCTCCAGTAGTTCATATCCCCTGACACCCATAATATCAAGGACAGCAACATGGTAAAAATTGGATTCAAGTAATTCTTTTGCCTCCTCGAAAGTCGAGGCCCTGTCAATTTTACACATATCCAGGATTTCCGTCAGAAACTCCAGAATGTCCTCTTCATCGTCTACGATCAAGACTCTTTTTCCTTTAAGAATCTTTTCAGGCTCCATTTTGCAACCTCCTTTGAAATTAAGCTTCCTTTAGTCCTCGTAAACCGGGACCGTGAAAATGTTCGCTATTTGTTTTAAACAATTGCAACCAGCAGATTCTTTCAGACAAGCTGTTCCTTGTATTCGAGTCTGTATATCTCTGCAAGGGTCAGGAATATAGTAATAATTAGCGGGCCGTAAATAATGCCCAAAATGCCAAAAAGTTTTAAGCCTCCAATAATTCCGATGAAAACTAAAAGTGAATTCATCTGCATTCCCTTACCGATTAACCGGGGTTTGATCAAATATTCTATAATAGAACTGTAAAATACATTGTAAATTAAAAAACCGATGCCAATACCTACATTGCCCGTGATCATCAAGATAACAGCTGCCGGAACAAATACAATCGAGGCCCCGATAATAGGTAAAAAGGCCATGAAGGTAATGACCGTTCCCCAAAGAAAGGGAGAACTCAATCCGAACATGAAAAAGCCAAAACCTCCCAGGATACCCTGTACAATGCCGGACAGGCCATTGCCGACAATAATTGCCTTCCCCATCTCGCGGAATTTGTCCACTACCTTCTCGACCTGGTCTTTCGGGACCGGCAGGAGTTGGGTAATGTAATCCTTGAGCCGTTCCCCATCTCGAAAAAGGTAATACATGACCAGCATCATCAAGAAGAAATGGATCAAAAAACTGAAGAGATTGGAGGCCATGGAACTCAGTTGCTTATACAGGAAGAGCCCAACGGTTTTCCCCACTGAAGTTGCCAGTTTTTCAACTGTCTCCGGTGTGAATTCCAGGCCGGTCATGGACCCTATCTTTTTGGCCCGCCGGACCCATATGGAGTCGCTCTCAAGGGTTTTCTGGATCTTGCTCAGGGAAACCGCACTGCGGGTGTTGTTATAGAAATCAAACGCTTCATTTGAAAGGGTTCCAACAAACCAGCTTACCGGAATGACCAGGACCAGAAAGATGAAAAGGATCATGATCAGGGACGCTGAAGTTTCCCGGCCTTTTAACAGTCCTTTTACCCAGAAGTAGATTGGATAAAACACACTTGCGATAAGGAGTGCCAGCACTATGGCCGAGATATAGGTCCAGAATAGCCTTAGTAGCAGGGCCAGTGAGCAAAGCAGGAAAACGAGAAAAAACTTGGAACCATACTGTTTTGTCATAAGCAAGCGCCTCTTACGGCCATAATATAGTGATGAATCAGGGGTTAGTCAAAATAATTCTGAAAGAAAAGGCCACCATGGAAAGTGGCCTTCTCCTGTTTTTCAGGTTTTGGCGGAAGTGCATGGGAATCGAACCCACCTACCGAGGTTTTAGCCCGGTACACCGGATTTGAAGTCCTAACAATGTCGCAGTCTTTTCAACTGCTTACCATGTACTGTCCTAATTCTGTCCTAAATGCTGTTTTTATCCCTTCCTTTTGGCACAGGCATAGGGCCATAATTTACCTTTTCGCTCGCCTGCCTGAGATACTCCGGTGAGACTTTCGTATAGATCAGGGTCGAAGCCATGGATTTATGCCGCATAAGCTTTTGAATTGCAACCTCGTTCTCTCCGCTCATTGCCAGGTGGCTTCCGTATGTATGCCTCAAATCATGAAAACGAAAGTGTGGTAATCCTGCCTTGCGAGCGGCGTTCTTGAATTTCTTGGATATCCATTGGCGTGTTTGAAAGCGAAAAGGCTTTTTGCCTCCTCTCTTCTTACAACGCTCTAAAATCGTTCTTGAATTGGCATTGATTGGAATCCAGGATTCCTTCTTGTTTTTTTGCTTTGGCGATATCGTCAAAAACCCTTCTGGGCTGTCCACATCATCCCATTTTAGTCTTATAATCTCTCCGGATCGTAACCCCGTATATGCTGAAAAAAGACAGCAATCGGCAAATTCAGCATCTTCTATCTTGCCTATTAAGGACACCAATTCTTTCCTGCTTTGGCAATCGCTGATGTGATTTTGGAAGAATCAAAGTCAGCAATCCTTCCGTCCCGCTTTTTTATATGTTCAAACATTTATGCCTCTTCTTCTGAAACAATACTTTGAACACACTCCATCGAATGGTTCATTGAACTTATAAGCGGTAGAACAGACCTTGATGTTTCAGGTGATGGTACTGATGACTAATTCGGATAGTTTTTTTAACATAAGGGAATGCATGAAATTTCGTCTTTGAGGATTTTTTAAGGGGAATAAATAAGGATAACAGGTACTTCCAATTTTTACCGGTAAATTTGCTGTGGGAAATATCTAACGCGACCGCTGGCTTTTAGATATATAAAGACATGCGGACGGGAGTCTACTCTGGGATTGGGATGGCTAAACTAAAAAAGTATGGTGACTTTTTCATTAAGCATACTAAAATATTAGTGATTTCAACAATATATTCAGTATCATTGACATTTCATCAATAAGAGATTCTCTATATATGAACGCTGAAGGCTTACCAAGTGTCAAAGGTTTGACATCTCATCAATTTTCTCAACAGTACCGACCTGCATCCATATCTCTACATTTTACCGGGAAATCTTCAACCACTTGAAATTATTAATTAATTATTTATTGTCATTTTATGGCAAGGTTTTTGCTATAGAAACAGGCTGTAGGGACAGAGGACTGGAAATAGAAATGGATCTGTACAAAACAGGAGCCCCTAAGAATAGAACATAAGATAGAAGGCAAATGTGAACCTGTTAAAAAACGCAGATATTGGATCATCGCCATGTTCCATCTGCCATGTGACAGGGTTACATGTCCTTCGCAAACCTAAATGGACAGACATTAATCTGGCAAAAGGATATTTTATCACGTTCAAGTTTATTGGAGATAGGATTTTCCAGTCCATCCCTGGGGTAAGAGCAGTGAGCGTGGAATGGAGAACCTCATGCGAGATTAGGCCAGGGTTTTTGAGGCCACGCCCGACGGAGGCTTAATGCCATGACCAGTGAAATAAGGCAAAACAAGGCCACCAAGCAGTGGGTTATCTTTGCCCCAAGCCAGGGAAAACGGCCTCTTGATTTCAAGAGGCAGGAAAGTGAAAACCAGAGGTTACCGGCCATCGACAAAGACTGCCCCTTCTGCCCGGGCAACGAAAAAAGCCTGCCTTCCATAATTATGGAATTACCCGGCCCAGAAGGAAGTCAATGGCAGACCCGGGTGGTGTCCAACAAATTCCCGGCCGTGACCCCAGACGGAAACAACGTCCGGTATAGACGGGGTCTTTACCTGGCCATGCCCGGCTACGGCCGCCACGAGGTGATTATTGAGAGCCCGGTCCACAACCGTCGGATAACCCAAATGACGTCCAATGAGGTGGGGGTCATCATCGAGACCTACCACCGCCGTTACGTGAACGTGATGAATCAGAACAGGAATCTGATGACCCTAATCTTCCGCAACCACGGCAGGCAAGCCGGCACTTCCTTGGCCCATCCCCACTCACAGATAATAGTCACCGGTATGGTGCCCTCCTACATCCGCTGGCGAGAAGAGCGGGCCCAGTACTACTTCGACGAGTCGGGCCGGTGCGTCTACTGCGATATCCTGGAGCAAGAGGCCCGGGAACGGCAGCGAGTCATCGCCGAGAACGAAACTTTCCTGACCTTCGTGCCCTTTGCAGCCGAGGTACCCTTCGAGATCTGGATTATGCCCACCAAGCATCAGGCCTGCTTCAGTGACCTTTCCGATCAAGAGAAGCCGAGGTCTGGCCACTATCCTACAGGACTGCTTGGCACGGTTGCAGCGCAAGCTCAACGACCCGGACTACAACTACATCATCAACACCGCCGCGCGTTACAAGGCCGGCGAGCCCCATCTGCACTGGTACCTTCAGATCAGACCTAGGCTGACCACCCAAGCTGGGTTCGAGATAGGCTCCGGGATCAGTATCAACCCCTCTCTACCCGAGGAAGACGCGGCATTTCTGCGCCAGGATTGATTGATCCAGACCCCTTTAGAAATCTAAAAGCGCCACAAAAAGATTTCGTCAGTAGTGGTTATCTAACATACTTAACATGGAAGAGAAAGGCATGGCAGGAGGCGATTCTCTCACCCTTGATCCACAGGAAAAAATAAGATCACTTCGGAAGGATTGTAAAGTAAACCTTTAAGAGGAACTACGATGCTTGTTGACATAGCCAATAGATATTCATTTCTTGACCGACACGGCAATTCGCTGAATCTTGACCGAACGACAGCTTTAGATCAGTATGGAAAAGAGCACAGCTTCCCTTTCATTGATCTGACATCAGTCATCATTATTTCTGCAGAAAGGGGAAACGATACCAGGCGGTGCGTGGAATCGATTTTCGAAAACACGCTGGAACCGTTTGAGATAATCCTAAGTGATGTTGGCTCGACCAAAGAAACACTGAAAATCATCACGGCTCTCGAGGATGCACACAGGAATATCCACGTCATACACAACAAAAAGAGCACCGGCACAACAGGACAACGAAATCAAGGCATTTACTTTTCAAGGGGAGAATACGTCGTCCTGATGGACAATGATGTTTTGGTACTGCCCGCGTGGCTAAAACATCTGAAGAAGGCCGCAGAGAAAGATGAACAAATCGGATTGGTTGGAGCAAAGTTTTTGAAGGCAGAGATCGAGAATGTCCATTACTGCGGCTGCCATACAATCACACTTGAAAAAGATGGCAAAATATATGGGATTGGGCTCACCAAGTCGGGACCGATGGCAAACTTACAAAGGCATGATCGTCTTGTTATGAGAGGGGGAGAGGCGCCATGGTATACTACGACAGCTCTCTTGGCTAAACGTAAAGTCTTATTCGAGGTTGGGGGCTTTGATGATATGGTCGATGGTAAAGGAATTTTTATTGCAAACGAAGATAAGGACCTTTCCCTGATCATCAGAAAGGGCAGGTATAAAATCTATTATTGCCCTGATGCCGAAGCTATTCACAATCATGACTACTCAAAGGTGGACAGAAAAGATGCTTATCACAGCAAATACCGCCTCAGGATGGAGCAGATAGAAAAGGATACAGAGTACTTTTTGAACAAGTGGGGTATCACATATCTCATCGAAAAGCTCCCGCACGAGGACAACTCGAAGAAGTGGAATGGTAAAGAACTGGTTCGTATAGATCTCAGACTGGATTCAGATAAGTTCAAGAATGATATTGTCATTCTCGTGTAAATGCCGATACTCTTTTCACTCTTGCCATCAAAAGAGGGGCATGAAGGTCTATCAAGAACACGCAGAGGACCACGGGCGTGAGTCCGTGGGTGTCTTACTCGGGTCCTTTGTGGTTGCGGTGATGAGGCAAAGGAGCGGTTGGCCTAAACATTCAAGAGAATAGAGGAGGCGGATATTATGAATAAAAAGCAGATGATAGTTTTATTAGCTACCGCAGCCATTCTTTTATTGCTGTTATTATTCCCTCCATTCCATGGTGCAGTTCCGGCTGGTTGTCACATAGGTTACAGGTTTGTTGCCAGTACCTTTAAAGATTATGCAAAAGTGAATATAGCGCTGCTTTCTATTCAATGTTTGATAGTTGGAGCTGTAGGAGGGATATGCTGGGTTGCTTTCAAAAGCGGGAAAGAATCACCTGAGAGAAAGGGAAAGGAAAAAGGGAGAAAAGAAGACAGTCCTTAATCAAATTTAATTATCCGTTATCCGGCACATATGCCAGGGCAAGGAAAGTCTTCCTGGTGGAGAAAGGTCCATACAGTGGCAAGCTCATATCCGTTCGGGGTATCCAGAAAAGAATGGATTATTACGGCCGAATCATAGGGCTCAAGGTCTCCTGTCATCATCAGATCATCACCGTCAACTTCCAGTATAGTCCCAATGGGCAAGCCTTGAAAGTCGATAAAAGTCAATGATACTAATTGGATACTGAAATTGATTTTGTTATTTTATTGATATATGATTTACAGAGTACATGAACGCGGGGAAAGCAAAGAATAAGGAAAACAGGGTTCAACTCTAAAGTTGTAAAATAGTCAACAAATGGAATGGTATACTGAAACGCACGGAGTTCTGATTTTAAAAGCATCAAAGCCGTATCGTATGAAATAATGAAGCGATTTTATCTTTGGAGGAGCTTCTAATGTCCGGAAAACCAACGTATGAAGAATTGGAGCAAAGGGTTGAGGAGTTAGAGAAAGAATTCTTTAAACGTAAACGAGCTGAAGAGGATTTAAACCTTCAAAAAAGACGTTTAGACTCATTAATTGAGTACAGCTCGTTAGCCATAGTGACCCTTGATGAAGGGCATAATATTATTTCATGTAACCGAGATTTTGAGAAACTTTTTTATTTTAAAGAATCTGAGATGGTTGGAATAAATCTTGATGAACTTATTGCTGGTCAAGAATACATTGAAGATGCCATATCATATACAAAAGAAACCCTTAGGGGGAAGGCGATTCATGGATCAGGTAAACGACAGAGGAAAGACGGGGCATATATAGACGTTGAATTCATTGGTGTGCCGATAATCATAGATGGAAAAGTGATAGGCGCTTATGGGATTTATCGGGATATCTCCAAACGAAAGCGAGAGGAGGAGGCGCTGCGGGAGAGCGATGAGCGCTTCCGTAAACTTTTCGACAACATAAGTAGCGGTGTTGCGATTTATGAAGCAAAAGATAATGGAAATGATTTTATCTTTAAAGATTTCAACCGGGCTGCGGAGCTGATTGAAAACATTAAAAAAGAAGATCTTATAGGTAAAAGTGTCCTTGAGGTGTTTCCAGAGGTTAAGGAATTTGGCCTTTTTGATGTTTTTAAGAGGGTTTGGGAGACAGGCAAGCCCGAAGATCAACCTATCTCCTTGTACAAGGACCAGAGAATTGCTGGCTGGAGAGAAAACTATGTCTACAAGTTACCTTCAGGTGAAATTGTTGCGGTCTATGATGACATTACCGAACGCAAGCGAGTCGAGGAGGCGTTGCAGGGGAGCGAAGAAAAATATCGTAGTCTATTTAATACAGCAATGGTCGGCATGTACCGGACAACAATCGAGGAGGGCAAAGTCCTTGAAGCGAACTTAGCTTTCGCAAGAATCTTTGGCTATGAAACAGTGGCAGAGCTCAAAGAAGAATTTTACACCTCGAAAAGTTATGTAAATCCCGAACGTCGCGAAGAGCTGCTAAAACTGCTAAGAAAAAATGGCAAAGTTGATGGATTTGAAATTGAGGAATTTCGGAGAGATGGATCGCATATACATGTAGAGGTAAGTGGGATCATTTATCCCCAGTATGGATATATCGAAGGCTTTATCATTGACATCTCCGAGCGCAAGCGAGCAGAGAGAACACTGCGGGAGAGTGAAGAAAGACTTAGAGAATCCCAAAACATTGCACGTTTAGGGCAGTGGGAACTGGATTTGGTTTCAAATAGCCTGTACTGGTCGGATGGAATTTATTCTCTTTTTGAAATCGATCCGATGGAATTTGATGCCTCTTATGGAGCGTTTATTGATGCAGTGCACCCTGATGACAGGGAATTGGTTGATAAATCTTATACTGATTCTGTGAAAAAAAAGACTCCCTACAATATTGTTCATCGCCTATTACTTAAAGATGGGACGGTTAAATATGTGAATGAAATCTGCCGTACTGAATACGATAAGGATGGCCATCCGTTACGCTCAATTGGAACAGTACAGGACATAACCGATATCAAGCGCACGGAAGACGCACTGAAGGAAAGCGAAGAGAAATACCGGTCGATGATGGAATCGATGAAGGAGCCGGTCTATATTTGCTCGCCGGATTATAGAATTGAATATATGAATCCTGCCATGACCAAAAGGACAGGCCGTGATGCCACAGGAGAAAATTGTTTCAAAGCCATACACGACCTGGACGAAAAATGCCCATGGTGTATGCACAATAAGATACTACAAGGTGAATCCTTTGAGTCAGATATTGTCAGCCCGAAGGATAACCGCTCTTACCATGTTTCCAGTTTGCCTATTGTTCACGAAGATGGATCTATTTCAAAGATGACTGTTTTTAGAGATACTACCAACTTGAGGAAAATGGAAGCCCAGCTCCAGCAGGCCCAAAAGATGGAGGCCATCGGCACACTTGCCGGTGGCATTGCCCATGATTTTAACAATATCCTCTTTCCCATTATTGGGTATGCAGAGATGACAATCGGCGATGTGCCTGAAGACAGCGTAGTCCGAAGGAATCAAAATGGGATTCTAAGAAGTGCATTGCGTGCCAGGGATCTGATTCAGCAAATTCTTACCTTCAGTCGTCAACAGGATCAGGAGTTAAAACCCTTAAAGGTTCAAATCGTTGTAAGGGAAGCATTAAAACTGATCAGGTCTTCCCTGCCCACTACCATTGGAATACGTCAGAATATAGAAAAAGACTGCGGTCTGGTCATGGCAGATCCCACCCAGATACATCAAGTAGTAATGAATCTATGTACCAACGCCTATCATGCCATGGATGAGACCGGAGGCACTCTGGAGGTAAACCTGAACGAAATTGAGTTAACGGTTGATGATTTAACCGGTCTGGATATGGAGCCGGGGCCGTACATTTGTTTGAAGGTGGGCGATACCGGACATGGAATGGATCAATCTGTTATAGATCGCATTTTTGACCCCTACTTTACCACCAAGGAAAAGGGCAAGGGCACCGGGTTGGGCCTTGCGGTGGTCCATGGAATTGTTAAAAGTTGTGGAGGGGATATACGGGTATACAGTGAGCCGGGTAAAGGGACTGTTTTCCATGTTTATTTGCCCCGGATAAAGGAAGCCTCTGTTTCATCAGAGACTGTATCCGATGAGGCATTACCGACCGGCCATGAACGTATATTGCTGGTAGATGATGAGGAGCAGATCGTTTCCCTGGAAAAACAGATGCTTGAGCGGCTCGGGTATCAGGTTGTTGAACGTACCAGCAGCACGGATGCGTTAAAGGCATTTCGAGAACAACCAGAAAAATTTGATCTTGTTATCACAGACATGACCATGCCGAATATGACAGGGGACATACTGTCAGCAGAGCTTATGAAGATCCGCCCTGATATTCCGATTATCCTTTGCACCGGATTCAGTGAAAAGATTTCCAAGGGAAAGTCTGATACACTGGGAATTAAGGGCTTCCTTATGAAGCCTATTGTGATGAAGGATCTTGCTAAGACGATCCGTGAAGCGTTGGATGATATAGATAAGGGCGATTGAAGGATATTAAAGTTTTTAACCAAGATACCGATATAAAAAGTAGGCCAAATTATTGCGCTGTAAGGCAAACCTTCCGAAAGGTTGGGACGCAAAGCCTCCGGCTTTAATCTCTTTGAAACGGAGAAGGTAGCGGGGTTGCCAGATAATTCTATTAAGATGCCCACTTTTTGCTTTTGGAGGTGGGCTTTTCTATTTTTAAGGACATCAGGAAAGGAAAGATAACTTTAATGAAACCGACCGAAAGTAAACTAGGTTACTTCCAAAGATTTCAAGCCTTTGCCATGAATAGGATGGCTCCTTCTTCAGTCATAGAGAAAGACAGCCTCACTTACTGGCGGGTGCGTATTCTATTTGCGATTATTTTCACTGGGTTATTGTTAGCCCTTTTTGCCTTCGTGCCCGTAATTACCTTATTGATAAAAGAAAACTTGTGGGGTCTTTTGATCTTCAATGGATTTGCCTGGGTAATTGGCCTTAGCCTCCTATTATCACGTCGTCTGAGATATGAAATACGCGCAGCAATAGCCTTGCTGATAGTCTATGCTATTGGATTGGTCGTAATTATTTTTGTTGGCCCCTTGAGTGGTGGCCCTGCGTGGCTGTTTGGTTTTGCAGTCCTTGTCGGGGTTCTACTGGGATCAAAAGCCGCGATTATGGCCTTAACCGTTAACGCGATCAGTCTTACGATTATAGGCTGGCTCATCAGTGCAGGCCTATTTGGCCAGACGTTTCCATTTTTCAACACCACGGAAGCGATGATAGTTGCAGGTGCGAATTTCATGCTTTTGAACACGATCGCCGCGATATCCGTAGCAGTACTGGTTAAGGGCCTTGTCTCAATTCATCATAAAGAAAGGGATTTGACCAGCACCTTGGAAAGAGAGCGGTCGCACCTGATAGACGCAAAAAAAGAACTGGAATTGGAAGTTGAGGAACGCAAGCAGGCAGAGGAGACCCTGCGGGAGAGCGAGGAGCGATACCGTGAGCTAATTAACAGTATTACCGATTTCATCTATTCACACGACCTTGAGGGCCGATTCATCACGGTAAACCGGGCTGCAGCTGAGACTTTAGGTTACATTCCTAAAGACCTTATTGGCCGTCCCATTAGTGATTTTATGCTTCCAAAATACCGGCAGGCCTTCAAAGAGGAATACCTGCAACAAATCAAAGAAAAAGGCTCTATTGATGGAGTAACCATCTACTTAGCTAAGGATAGGTCAAAGCACTATATAGAATATCGAAATGTGTTGGTGAGACAAGAGGGAATGGAACCATTTATAAGTGGTTCTGGACGAGATATTACTGAGAAGGTTTTTTCTGAACGCAAGGTACAAAGGTTACAGGAACAACTACAGCGATCCCAAAAGATGGAAGCTCTGGGCCTTATGGCGGGAGGTATTGCCCACGATTTGAATAACATACTCTCGGGGATTGTAAGCTATCCTGATTTACTCTTAATGGATCTCCCTGAAGACAGCCCACTTAGAAAGCCTATTGAGATAATACAAAATTCTGGACAGAGAGCCGCTGCTGTTGTCTCAGACTTACTGACTGTAGCCAGGGGGGTAGCTACCGGTAAAGAAGTCTTAAACTTGAACACCGTAATAGAAGAATATTTACAATCTCCGGAACACAAGAAACTGGCTACAATGCGTCCATCTATAACTTTCAAAACACAGCTTGATTCCGACCTTCTGAATATAAGTTGTTCATCATCCCATATAAAAAAGAGTTTAATGAATTTAATTACGAATGCTTCGGAGGCAATTGAGGATAGGGGTAACGTTATTGTATCGACTATTAATATGTATTTAGATGAACCGATTAAGGGTTATGAAGATATACGCCGGGGCGAATATGCCGTTATGACCGTATCAGACGATGGTCCGGGGATATCTCCAGAAGACCTTGAAAGGATTTTTGAACCATTCTATACAAAGAAGGTTATGGGAAGAAGCGGTACAGGTTTAGGATTGGCTGTGGTATGGAATACAGTTCAAGATCATGAAGGGTACATAAACGTAAAGACTGGTGAAGACGGTATAACATTTGAGCTGTACTTTCCAATAACCAGAGACGAAGTGACTGCTGAAGAGGGACAGGTTCCAATTGAAGATTACATGGGACATGGCGAGAAGATTCTGGTTGTTGATGATGAGGAGAATCAAAGAGACATTGCATGTGGGTTGCTTGCCAAGTTGGGATACACCACTGAAGCTGTTTCAAGTGGTGAGGAAACTATTAAATATCTGAAAAACAATTCAGCAGATCTTTTGGTGTTGGATATGATAATGGACCCTGGAATTGATGGACTTGAGACGTATAAAAGAATTCTTGAATTGCATCCGGGACAGAAAGCAATAATCGCAAGTGAATTTTCTGAGACAGATCGTGTCAAGGAAGCTCAAAGATTGGGTGCGGGAAAATACATAAAGAAGCCTTATACTTTGGAAAAAATAGGTCTTGCCGTTAAGGAAGAATTGGACCCAGCACTTTCTAAGCGATGAAGCATAGCGTTATCATAGCGCAATTGAAAAATACAAATAAGAAAGTGCTGGGGTGCTGGGGGATAAAAAATGACAGCTTCGTAGCATTAGGTCGGTTAAAGGATTTATTGTCGATGCATTCGCCCAGACTACCACAGAATATTGACGTTTTCATTTGGTATCCTTAAATCCTTTGCAATTACGATTTCTGTGAAATTGGCTCATCAGATCATCTTCCTCAGATTCAACAATAGTCACCCAATGGGCAAGCCCAGGAAGCCAATAATAGTGAACGATACCAACAATATACTGAACTTAATTTTGTTATCTTATCGGGATAATTATACAGCTATACATGAACGCGGGGAAAGCAAATAACAAGGCAAATGGGGTTCAGCTTTAAGCCTGCAAAATAGTTAACAAATGGAATGGTATACTGAAACGCACGGAGTTCTGATTTTAAAGCATCAAACGCGTGTCGCATGAAATAATGAAGCGATTTTATCTTTGGAGGGAATTCTAATGACCAAGAAACCAGCCTATGAAGAAATGGAGCAAAGAATTAAGGAGTTAGAAAACGAAGCTGTTAAGCGCAAACAGGCCGAGGAGGCACTGCAAAAAAACGAGGACGAAATGAGGGCCATCCTGGATGCCACGGCCGAGACCATAGTCCTTATTGATCGTCAAGGCGTGGTCATTACGGCCAACCAGACTGTCTGCGAGCGGTTGGGAATCAAGAAGGAAGATTTAATCGGGCGTTGTATATATGACTTTTTCCCGCCTGAGGTGGCCGAAAAGCGGGGGCGAAAGTGGGAATTGGTTTTCGCGACGGGCAAGCCCGTGAGTTTTGAGGACAACCGGGAAGGCATGTCTTTCGAGCAAAACGCTTACCCGGTCTTCAGTAACGGAGATCGGGTGGAAAAGGTAGTTACCTTCGCCCGTGACATCACAGAGCGAGTGCAGGCAGAGGAGGCGCTGCGAGATAGTGAGGAGAAATATCGAACAATCCTTGAGAGCATTGAAGACGGCTATTATGAAGTTGACATTGCCGGAAACTTTACCTT